>NZ_JAUALB010000001.1:0-306250 GCF_030345795.1 Micromonospora sp. WMMA1363 | reverse complement strand
AGGGCGAGAACGACGGCGAGGGAGGGCAGCAGGATGTTGCGGAACTGGTTGGCGTACCCGGGATAGACGTAGTTCTCCCCCGCGTACGACTCCAGCCGCAGCGTCCGCACATCCTCGGGTTGGCCGTTGATCAGGCCGTTGAGGCCGACCACGAAGGCGCTGTGGCCGACGGCGACGAAGTACGTGACCGTGGCGAGGATCGACACCACGGCCACCGAAACGACGGTCGGGGTGGGCCGGATCAGTCGGACGGTGTACGGCGTGCGGTCGCCCACCCGCCGGGGCGCCGACCGCCGGCCGGTACGCAGGCACAGGAAGGTGAGCAGACTGACCACCAGGTACGTCGCCACCGCACCGACCACCAGTTGGCCGTAGAACGACTCGGTGGACGAGCCCGGGTCGACGAGGTGGAGCGTCCCGAACGCCATCAGCAGCTGGAAGACGACGAAGAGCCCGTCCGGTGTGAGCACCCCGTAGGTGCGGACCGCGACGCCGTAGTGCAGGACGGCGAGCAGGAGCAGCGGAACGAAGAGCCACATCATTGGTTGCTGAGTCCGATCGTCGTCGGTCCGTCCACCGTGCTCGCGCCTGCGGTGCGGCCGCCCGCACCGCGGCGCACAACACGGTCAACGACAGGTCACCTGGCAGGTCACGCATCGAGAAAATGCCGTGAAAGCACTTTTACCAGCAGCAATCTCAGCATATCGGCAATATGCCGCAATTGATCTCAGATCACCCTCATTCACGTTCGGCGCACTCTGCCGGGACCCCGGCGCACCAAGCCCACATCCCCCGTTCAGGCAGCAATCGACGCCGTCCATTGATTGACATGCATTCCAATCATTCGACAGGCTCGCGGGACAGGTCCTTCCACCCCAGGAGGCGCGATGAGGCGCACACGGCTGGCCATCGCCGGCGTGTTCACTCTGGTCGGCGCGCTGGCGCTGACCGCACCGGCAAGCGCACGGCCACCGTCCGATCCGGTCGGCCGCGATGGTCTGGAGGTGTACGTCGGCACGGTCAGCCCCAAACAACTGGAGAAGCTGCGCCACGCCGGGGTCGACCTCGACCACGGGCACACCGAGACCGACCGCACCGGTGACACCCGGATCGAGACGGTGCTCAGCAGACGGCAGGCGGCCCGGCTGGCGAGCCAGGGCGTGCAGCTGGAGGTCAAGAAGGTACGCGGCAAGAACGCCTCCCAGGCGCTGCGCGAGCAGGCGGCCACCGGCTGGTCGGCGTTCCGTTCCTACAGCGAGCCCGGTGGCATCCGGGACGAGATCACCGCCACCGCGGCACGGTACCCGAGGCTGACCAAGGTGGAGACCATCGGCCGGACGGTGCAGGGCAAGCCGATTCTCGCGGTCAAGGTCACCAAGAACGCGAGGAAGGTCCGCGACGGCAAGCGGCCGGCGGTACTCTACGCCAGCGCCCAGCACGCCCGAGAGTGGATCACGCCGGAAATGACCCGGCGGCTGATGCACCACGTGCTCGACAACTACGGCACCGACCCGGAGATCACCCGACTGGTGGACACCACGGAGCTGTGGTTCGTGCCGGTCGCCAACCCGGACGGCTACGACCACACCTTCACGCCGGGAAACCGGCTGTGGCGCAAGAACCTGCGGGACAACGACGGCGACGGGCAGGTGACCACCGCCGACGGCGTCGACCTCAACCGCAACTTCGGCTACAAGTGGGGCTACGACAACGAGGGCTCCTCCCCCGACCCGAACAGCGACACCTACCGCGGCCCCCGCCCGAACTCGGAGCCGGAGACCACGGCGCTGGACCGGCTGTTCCGGCGGGTCGGCTTCGAGTTCTTCGTCAACTACCACTCCGCCGCCCAACTGCTCCTCTACGGCGTGGGCTGGCAGGTCAGCACTCCCACACCGGACGACGTGATCTACGAGGCGATGGTCGGTGACGACGCCAACCCGGCGGTGCCCGGCTACGACCCGGACATCTCCGCTGAGCTGTACACCACCAACGGCGACACCGACACGCACGCCACGGTCCGCTACGGCACGCTCGGCTTCACCCCGGAGATGTCGACCTGCCAGGCGGCGGCGGCCTCCGACCCGGACGACGAGTGGGTCCCGGAGGACTGCGTCAGCGGCTTCATCTTCCCGGACGACGAGGATCTGATCTCGGCCGAGGTGGCGAAGAACCTGCCGTTCGCGCTCGCCGTGGCCAGGTCCACGCACGACCCGGACGACCCGGTGTCGGTGGTGGGTCGCCGCACCCCGGACTTCGTGGTCGACAGCTTCGACACCTCGTACGGGCGGGACCAACAGGTCGCCTCGATCGTCCGACGGGCGCTGAAGAACGTCCGGATGCACTGGACGGTCAACGGCGGCCGGCCGAAGACCGTCAAGGTCACGGAGTGGCACGGCGGCGAGCGGTACGGCAACACCCATGACGACTACTACGCCGAGCTGCGCGGCAAGGTGACCGGGACCCGGCCGGGCGACACGGTCGAGGTCTGGTTCTCCGGACGCAAACCGGGGGCCGGGACGGTCACCAGCGAGCACTTCACCTACCGGGTGCACGACGACGTCGGCGGCGATGTCCTGGTGCTCGCGATGGAGGACGTCACCGGCCTCAGCCCGGCCCAGGGCGGCACCAGCGCGAAATACGCCGAGGAGATGACCGCCGCGCTGACCGCGGCCGGCCGCACCAGCGACGTGTACGACTTCGACGCGATGGGCCGGAAGGCCCCGCACCCGCTGGGCGTGCTGTCGCACTACCGGACGGTGCTCTGGGAAACCGGTGACGACGTCATCCTCCGGGCGCCGGGGCAGGTGCCCGGCACCACCGCACGGGCGGCACTGGACACCGAACTGGCCGTCCGGGACTATCTGAACGAGGGCGGCAAGCTGTTGCTCAGCGGCAAGTACGCGCTGTTCGCGCAGGCCGCCAACGGTTCGTACGGGTACCAGCCGAACGGTCCGGCGGAGTGCACCGACCCGGACGACGACACCTGCCTGCCGTTGCTGAACGACTTCCAGCAGTACTGGCTGGGGGCGTACACGTACGTCAGCGACGGGGGCTCGGGCGCCGACGGCCCGTACCCGGTGGCGGGCGAGGACGGACCCTTCGCCGGCTTCGCCGGCACCCTGAACGCGCCCGGTTCGGCGGCAAACCAGGACCACACGGCGTCGTTCCTCACCACGTCGAGCTTCCTGCCGCCGGATCAGTTCCCGCAGTTTGCCAGCTCGGCACCGGTCGGCTGGGCCCGCCCGGGCGCGGCGCCGTTCGACCCGCGCACCGGCGCCTGGTACCTGTGGAGCGGGCAGGCCGACGAGTCGTACAAGCGGCTCACCCGCACCGTCGACCTCACCGGCGCCACCAACGCCGAACTGCGCTTCTTCGCCTCGTACGACATCGAACCGAACTGGGACTACCTGTTCGTCGAGGCACACGAGGTGGGCAGCGACGCGTGGACGACGTTGCCGGACGTCAACGGCAAGACCGGCACGGACACCGGGAGCAGTTGCACCTCCGGCTGGGTCGAGCAGTTGCACCCGTGGCTCGCCCGGTACCAGGATGCGGACTGCTCGCCAACCGGCACCACCGGCAGCTGGCACGCCGCGACCAGCGCCTCCAACGGCTGGCAGGAGTTCGTGGTCGACCTGTCCGGATACGGCGGCAAACAGGTCGAGGTGTCGATCTCGTACGTGTCGGACTGGGCCACCCAGGGCCTCGGCGTCTTCCTCGACGACGCCCGCGTGGTCGCCGACGGCGCGACGGTCGGCGAGACCTCGTTCGAGACCGACCTGGACGGCTGGACGGTGGCCGGCCCACCGCCGGGCTCGGCGGGCAACGCCACCGACTGGTCGCGGAGCCGACAGGCGTTCGAGGAGGGGTCGGCGGTGGTCACCACGGACACCATCTACCTCGGCTTCGGCCTGGAGGGGCTGGCCCCGGCGGCCCGGGACGACCTGGTCGAGCGGGCACTGACCCACCTGACCGGGGCCGCCCGCCACTGACGGTTCCCCACCGGGTGTGCCGGCGGTCCGGGTGGACCGCCGGCACACCTGCCGTTTCCGCCCGCCGGGCCGGCCCCCGATGTGGTGAGCTGGGA
This sequence comes from Micromonospora sp. WMMA1363, assembly GCF_030345795.1. Taxonomy (NCBI): domain Bacteria; kingdom Bacillati; phylum Actinomycetota; class Actinomycetes; order Micromonosporales; family Micromonosporaceae; genus Micromonospora; species Micromonospora sp. WMMA1363. The sequence continues at coordinate 302,163 of NZ_JAUALB010000001.1, read as the reverse complement.
ACATGGATCGGATCCGGCTCGGGCTGGTGCTGCACCCGACCCGGGACGTCACCGAGGTGGTCGGCATCATCGTCGACTGGGTAGCCCGGCACCGGATGACCCTGGCGGTCCGGGCCGAGGACCGGCACCGGGTACCCGCCACGGTGGAACCGCTCCCCGCCGACGAGGTGCCCACCACCTGCGACGCGCTGATCAGCATCGGTGGGGACGGTACGATGCTCGGCGCGCTGCGCTCCGCGGTCCGCGACCCGAAGCCGGTGCTCGGCGTGCACCTGGGCCGGCTCGGTTTCCTGGTCGAGGTGGAGCCGCCGGACCTTCCGGCCGCGCTGGAGCGGCTGGCGAACAAGAACTTCACGGTGGAGCGACACAGCTGCCTGGTCTGCGACGTGTGCGGCGACGACATCGTGGCCTTCAACGACGTCGCGCTGGTCCGGCAGCCGGGCGCGGGCTTCGTCAACGCCACGCTCGGAGTGGACGGGCAGCGGTACGGCTACTACCGCTGCGATGCGCTGGTGGTGAGCACGCCGACCGGGTCGACCGCCTACAGCTACGCGGCGGGCGGGCCGCTGGTCTCGCCGGCGAGTGACGTGGTGGTGGTGACGCCGTCCGCGCCGATGGCCGGGATCTCCCGTTCGGTGATCCTCTCCCCCGACGAGCGGATCCGGCTGGAGCTGGCACCGGATTCCGCGCCGGTGGCGGTGGAGATGGACGGCCTGGTGATCCGGGACGCGGCCACCGAGGGCGCGATGGAGGTGACCTACCGCCGCGACGCGGGTCTGGTGGTCCGCCTCGATCCACGCCGCTACCAGCAGCGCAACCAGCTCAAGCTGAGCCTGCTGGACCTGCCCCTGCTGCCCGACCAGCTCCGCGAGCTGCTCCCGGAGAGCCTGCGCGAGCAGCTGAGCCGCCGCGAGCTTCCCCCGCCCCGCTGACCGCAGCACCACCGGCATCTCGCCCGGACGTCACGAGCGGCAAGGCCGACGCGGGGCACGGCTTTGACGCGGTCACCACTGCCGCGTCCCGGCGCAGCGGCCGGCGGGGCAGGACCGGGGTGGGCCGCCGACGCGTGGCTCCGGTCGGTGCGGCGACCCGCTCACCCCTTGGCGAGCACCGAGGACACCAGGTCCTTCGCCTCCTGCTGGATCCGGGTGAGGTGTTCGGGCCCCTGGAAGGACTCGGCATAGATCTTGTAAACGTCCTCCGTGCCGGAGGGGCGGGCGGCGAACCAGCCACTCGCCGTGACGAGCTTCAGGCCGCCGATCGGGGAGCCGTTGCCGGGCGCCGTGGTGAGCGTGGCCGTGATCGGCTCCCCGGCCAGCTCGGTTGCCGTGACCTGCTCCGGCGAGAGCTTGCCGAGCACCGTCTTCTCCGCGCGGCTCGCCGGCGCGTCGATCCGCGCGTACGAGGGTGCACCGAACCGCCCGGCCAACTCCGCCCAGTGCTCGCTGGGGGTGCGGCCGGTGGTGGCGATGATCTCGGCGGCGAGGAGGCACAGCAGAATGCCGTCCTTGTCGGTGGTCCAGGTGCCACCGTCCCTACGCAGGAACGAAGCGCCGGCGCTCTCCTCACCGCCGAAGCCGACCGAGCCGTCGAGCAGCCCGGGCACGAACCACTTGAAACCGACCGGCACCTCCAACAACGGACGCCCGAGGTCGGCGGCCACCCGATCGATCATGGACGAGGAGACGAGGGTCTTGCCGACCGCGGCGGCCGGACCCCAGTCGGTACGGGTGCGGAACAGGTGCGCGATCGCCACGGCGAGGTACTGGTTGGGGTTCATCAGGCCGCCGTCGGGGGTGACGATGCCGTGCCGGTCGGCGTCGGCATCGTTACCGGTCGACACCTGGTAGTCCGCGCGGGCGGCGATCAGCGACGCCATCGCGTTCGGCGACGAGCAGTCCATCCGGATCTTGCCGTCCCCGTCGAGGGTCATGAACCGCCAGGTCGGGTCGACCGTCGGGTTCACCACGGTCAGGTCGATCCGGTGCCGCTCGGCGATCTCGCTCCAGTAGCCGACGCTCGCGCCGCCGAGCGGGTCCGCCCCGATCCGCACCCCGGCGGCGCGCACCGCGTCCAGGTCGAGCGCAGCCGGCAGGTCGTCCACGTAGCGGGTGAGGAAGTCGTACGACCCGGTGGTGTCGGCGACCCGCGCCCGGGCGTACGGCATCCGGCGCACCTCCTTGAGCCCGGCGGCGAGGATCGCGTTCGCACGGTCCTGGATCCACCTGGTGGCGTCCGTGTCGGCCGGGCCGCCGTGCGTGGGGTTGTACTTGAAGCCGCCGTCGTCCGGCGGGTTGTGCGACGGGGTGATCACGATGCCGTCGGCGAGGCCGCTGGTCCGGCCCCGGTTGTGGGCCAGGATCGCGTGCGACACCGCCGGGGTCGGCGTGTACCCGTCGCGGCTGTCCAGCAGGACGGTCACCTCGTTGGCGGCGAGCACCTCCAGCGCGTCGACCGCGGCCGGGGCGGAGAGCGCGTGGGTGTCCCGGCCGAGGAAGAGTGGGCCGTCCGGGCCACGCTCCCGCCGGTAGTCGCAGAGCGCCTGGGTGACCGCGAGGATGTGGTCGGAGTTGAAGGCGTTGCGCAGCGACGAGCCCCGGTGGCCGGAGGTACCGAAGGAGACCTGCTGGGCCGGGTCGGTCGGGTCGGGGTGTTCCGCGTAGTACGCCGTGACCAGCATCGGCACGTCGACCAGATCGGCCGCCTGGGCGGGCTGGCCCGCGCGGGGACGGGTGCTCACGGTGCCTGCCTTTCGTTCACGACTGCGGGGCTCGCAAGCTCACTCCTCGTGCTCACGGTTCCACCTTCTGACCTTTGCCGATGACGACGATGCCGTTGTCGGAGACGGTGTAGCGCTGTCGGTCCCGTTCCAGGTCCACGCCGATCTCGACGCCCTCGGGTACGCACACGTTCTTGTCCAGGATGGCCCGGCGGACCACCGCGTGCCGGCCGATCTCGACGCCCTCCATGAGCACGGCGCTGTCGACGTGCGCCCAGGAGTGCACCTTCACCTTGGGCGAGATAACGGAATTCTCCACCAGTGAACCGGAGATCACCGCTCCCGGCGAGACCATCGACGCCACCGCCCGGCCGACCCGCTCGCCCCACTGGTGGACGAACTTCGCCGGCGGGAACGGCGGCTGCTCGGTGTAGATCGGCCAGTCGAAATTGTAGAGATTGAACACCGGATGGACGTTGATCAGGTCCATGTGGGCGACGTAGAAGGAGTCGAGCGTCCCGACGTCCCGCCAGTAGCCGCGGTCGCGATCGGTGTCGCCGGGCACCTCGTTGTCCCGGAAGTCGTAGACGTTCGCCTCGCCGCGCTCGACCAGCATCGGGATGATGCTGCCGCCCATGTCGTGCTTGCTGGCCTTGTCCTCCGCGTCACGCTCCACGGCGTCGCAGAGCGCCTTCGTGGTGAAGACGTAGTTACCCATCGAGGCGTAGACCTCGTCGGGCGAGTCCGGCAGGCCGATCGCGTCGGTGGGCTTCTCCCGGAAGGCCCGGATCCGCCGGCCGTCCTCGCCGACCTCGATCACCCCGAACTGGTCGGCGCTGGACAGCGGCTGTCGGATGCCAGCCACGGTCACGTCCGCGCCGGAGTCGATGTGCTCCTCCACCATCTGCCGCGGGTCCATCCGGTAGATGTGGTCGGCGCCGAAGACGATCACGTAGTCGGGCTGCTCGTCGTAGATCAGGTTGAAGCTCTGGTAGATCGCGTCGGCCGAGCCGGCGAACCACCACGGGCCACGACGCTGCTGGGCGGGCACCGGTGTCACGTAGTTACCGAGCAGAGTCGACATCCGCCAGGTCTTGGTGATGTGCCGGTCCAGCGAGTGGGACTTGTACTGGGTCAGCACGACGATCTTACGGTAGCCGGCATTGGCCAGATTGGAGAGAACGAAGTCGACCATGCGGTACATCCCACCGAACGGGACGGCCGGCTTCGCCCGGTCCGTGGTGAGCGGCATCAGGCGCTTGCCCTCCCCACCCGCCAGAACGATCGCGAGCACCTTGGCAGCCATGTCCCGACGCTATCTACCCTGCCGCCACTTCACCACTCGTACGGGCATGATTCCGCAGCCGGTGCGGCGTGGATTTCTGCACTAGGGTGCCGAGCATGACCGACTCCGCCGGGCTCCGCGTCGACCTGCTCACCCGCGAGTACCCGCCCGAGGTGTACGGCGGCGCCGGGGTGCACGTCGAGTACCTCGCCCGGGAGCTACGCCGCCTCGCCGACGTACGGGTCCACTGTTTCGGTGCGCCGCGAAACGAGCCCGGGGTCACCGCGTACGCCGATCCGGCCGGCCTGGCCGGCGCGAACGCCGCGCTGCGGACGATGGGGGTGGACCTGGCGATGGCCGCCGGGTGCGCCGGCACCGACGTGGTGCACAGCCACACCTGGTACGCGAACCTCGCCGGACACACCGCGAAGCTGCTGTACGGGGTGCCACACGTGGTTACCGCGCACAGCCTGGAGCCGCTGCGCCCGTGGAAGGCCGAGCAGCTCGGCGGCGGGTACGCGCTGTCGTCCTGGTGCGAGCGGACGGCGGTGGAGGCGGCCGACGCGGTGATCGCGGTCAGCGCGGGGATGCGGCAGGACGTGCTCACCGCCTACCCGGCGGTGCACCCGGACCGGGTGCAGGTGGTGTACAACGGCATCGACACCGAGCAGTACGCTCCGGACCGCGGCACCGACGTGGTCGACCGGCTCGACATCGACCCGGCCCGCCCCAGCGTGGTGTACGTCGGCCGGATCACCCGGCAGAAGGGCCTGCCCTACCTGCTGCGGGCCGCCCGGAAGCTGCCCGCCGACACGCAGCTCGTGCTGCTGGCCGGGGCGCCCGACACACCGGAGATCGCGGCCGAGGTAGCGGGGTTGGTCGCCGAGCTACGGGCCACCCGGTCGGGGGTGGTGTGGGTGGCCGAGATGCTCCCCAAGCACGAGGTGATCCAGGTACTCACCCACGCCACCGTCTTCGTCTGCCCGTCGGTCTACGAGCCGATGGGCATCGTCAACCTGGAGGCGATGGCCTGTGAGACCGCGGTGGTGGCCACCGCCACCGGTGGTATCCCCGAGGTCGTGGCGGACGGCGAGACCGGGCTGTTGGTGTCGATCGAGCAGGCCGGCGACGGCACCGGTCGGCCGCTGCACCCGGAGCGGTTCGTGGCCGACCTGGCAGCCCGGATCAACGAGGTGCTGGCCGACCCCGGGCGGGCCGCGGAGTTCGGGCGGGCCGGGCGGCGGCGCGCGGTGGAGCACTTTTCCTGGGACAGGATCGCCCAGCGGACGCTGGAGGTGTACCGGTCGGTGGGCGGGGCCGGCTGACCCCCGAGCGCGCCGCGATCTCGCGCAGTAGGTTGAACCGGTGACTGGACGGTTCCCGATCGAAGACGTCTCTCCCGTCGTCTCCTGTGGTCGCTACCCGGCCAAAGCGGTCGTCGGCGAGCTGATCCCGGTGTCGGCCCGCGCCTACCGCGAGGGGCACGACGCGTTGGGCTGCAATGTGGTCTGGCTCGGCCCGGACGGGCGGGCACGCCCGTTCACCCGGATGCGCCCCGGCGAGCCGGGCCACGACCGTTGGCACGCCGCCATCCGGCCGGACGCGGTCGGCGAGTGGGCGTTCACCGTCGAGGCGTTCGCCGACCCGTACCGGACCTGGCAGAACGCGGTGACCAAGAAGATCGCCGCCGGCCAGGGCCCGGCGGATCTGGCCAACGACCTGGCCGAGGGGGTTCGGGTGCTGACCGGCGCCGCCGAGTTGGTGCCCGCCGCCGACCGAAGGCAGGTGGCCGCCGCGATCGCCACGCTGGCCGACCCGGCGTTGCCGCTGGACCGACGGGTCAGCCCCGCCCTGGACCTGGCCGACCTGCTCTGGGAGCATCCGGTCCGGGAGTTGGTCACCACCGGTGACGAAAACCGCCTGTGGGTCGACCGGAAACGTGCGCTCTTCTCCGCCTGGTATGAGTTCTTCCCCCGCTCGGAGGGGGCGAGATCCGCCACCTTCGACACACCGGCCCGCTCCGGCACCTTCGCCACCGCCGCGCGACGGCTACCCGGCGTGGCGGCGATGGGCTTCGACGTGCTCTACCTTCCGCCGATCCACCCGATCGGCCGGGTCAACCGCAAGGGCCGCAACAACACGCTCGTCGCCGGGCCGGACGACGTGGGCTCGCCCTGGGCGATCGGCGCCGCCGAAGGGGGCCACGACGCCGTGCACCCCGACCTGGGCACGCCGGAGGACTTCCGGAACTTCGTCGCCGCCGCCGCCGAGCAGGGCCTGGAGGTGGCGATGGACCTCGCGTTGCAGTGCGCTCCGGACCATCCGTGGGTCACCGAACACCCGGAGTGGTTCACCACCCGCGCCGACGGCACGATCGCGTACGCGGAGAACCCGCCGAAGAAGTACCAGGACATCTACCCGCTGAACTTCGACAACGATCCGGAGGGCATCCGCGCGGAAATCCTACGGGTGGTGCTGCACTGGGTCGGCGAGGGCGTGAAGATCTTCCGGGTCGACAACCCGCACACCAAGCCGGTGGACTTCTGGCATCGGCTGATCGCCGAGGTGAAGCAGGTCGACCCGGACGTGCTCTTCCTCGCCGAGGCGTTCACCCGACCGGCGATGATGCACGGGCTCGGCAAGGTCGGCTTCACCCAGTCGTACACGTACTTCACCTGGCGCACGTCCGCCGCGCAGATGCGGGAGTACTGCGCGGAACTGGTCGCGGCGGTCGACTACATGCGACCGAACTTCTGGCCGAACACACCCGACATCCTGCACGAGTCGTTACAGCACGGCGGCCCGCCGATGTTCAAGATCCGGGCGGTGCTGGCCGCGCTGCTCTCCCCCTCCTGGGGCATGTACGCGGGCTACGAGCTGTTCGAGCACGTGGCCCGCCCCGGCGCCGAGGAGTACCTGGACAACGAGAAGTACGAGCTGCGCCCCGGGACTGGGCGGGCGCCCAGGCACAGGGGCGTTCCCTCGCGCCGTTCATCGCCGCCCTGAACCGGATCCGGCGCGACAACCCCGCCCTGCACCAGCTACGCAACCTGGTCTTCCACGAGATCGACAACCCGGCGCTGCTCTGCTGGTCCAAGCGTGACGCGGACACCGGCGACACGGTGATCGTGGTGTGCTCCTTCGATCCGCGGGGCGTGCAATGGGGCAACACCACGCTGGACATGCCGGCGCTGGGCTTCGACTGGCACGAGCGGTTCGCCGTCCACGACGAGCTGACCGGCGCCGGCTACGACTGGGGGCAGCGCAACGCCGTCCGGCTCGACCCGTACCTGCAACCCGCGCACGTGCTCACCGTGCGCCATTCGGCCCCGCCCGCGCCGGTACCGCCGGCCGCCGCGTCCGCCGACCTCACCGTCGCCCCCGCCCTGGCGAGCTCTCCGCCGGCACCGCACCCACGCGTAAGGACGATTCCCGATGGACCAGCTGATCGCCGGCCATACCCACGACCCGCACGCGGTACTCGGGGCGCACCCGGCCGGCGGGCGTACCACGATCCGGACGCTGCGGCGTGGCGCCGGTGACGTCGGGGTGCTCGTCGACGGAGAGCGGCACCCGATGAAGCGGGTACACGACGCCGGGATCTTCGAGACGGTCGTCCCGGGCGAGGTGCTCGACTACCGGGTGGACGTCGACGGGCAGGTGCACGACGACCCGTACCGCCACCCGCCGACGCTGGGCGAGCTGGACCTGCACCTCATCGGTGAGGGCCGGCACGAGCGGCTCTGGGAGGTGCTCGGCGCCCGGGTCTTCGACGAGGGCGTCGCCTTCAGTGTCTGGGCACCCAACGCGCGCGGGGTCCGCGTCGTCGGTGACTTCACCGGCTGGGCGCCGGACGACGGCTGGCCGATGCGGTCGCTCGGGTCGAACGGTGTGTGGGAGGTCTTCGTGCCCGGCGCGGTCGTGGGCGCCCGCTACAAGTTCCGGATCCTCGGTGCCGACGGAAGCTGGCGGGACAAGGCGGACCCCCTCGCGGCATCCGCGGAGGTGCCGCCGGCCACCGCGTCGGTGGTCTATCGGTCGACGTACGAGTGGCGCGACGCGGCCTGGCTGGAACGGCGGGTGAGGCGCGAGCCGCACCGCCACCCGATGAGTGTGTACGAGGTGCACCTCGGCTCCTGGCGGCCGGGCCTCGGCTACCGGGAGCTGGCCGAACAGCTGACGGCGTACGTGACCGAGCTGGGCTTCACCCACGTGGAGTTCCTGCCGGTGATGGAGCACCCGTTCGGCGGCTCCTGGGGATACCAGGTCACCGGCTACTACGCCCCCACCGCACGCTTCGGCAGCCCGGACGACTTCCGGTACCTTGTCGACACCCTGCACGGCGCCGGGATCGGCGTGATCCTCGACTGGGTACCGGCGCACTTCCCCCGCGACGAGTGGGCGCTCGCCCGGTTCGACGGCCGCCCGCTGTACGAGCACCCCGACCCGCGCCGCGGCGAGCACCCCGACTGGGGCACGTACGTCTTCGACTTCGGCCGCCGCGAGGTACGCAACTTCCTGGTGGCCAACGCGCTGTACTGGTGCGCGGAGTTCCACGTCGACGGGCTGCGGGTGGACGCGGTGGCCTCGATGCTCTATCTGGACTACTCCCGCGGCGAGGGCCAGTGGGTCCCCAACCGGTTCGGCGGCCGGGAGAACCTGGACGCGATCGCGTTCATGCAGGAGACGAACGCGACGGTGTACCGGCAGCACCCCGGAGTGGTGATGATCGCCGAGGAGTCCACGGCGTGGCCGGGAGTGACCCGGTCAACGGACACCGGCGGGCTCGGCTACGGATTCAAGTGGAACATGGGGTGGATGCACGACACCCTGCTGTACACGTCGAAGGACCCGATCTACCGGCAGCATCACCACCACCAGCTCACGTTCTCCCTCGCGTACGCCTGGAGCGAGAACTACGTGCTGCCGATCAGCCACGACGAGGTGGTGCACGGCAAGGGTTCGCTCGCGGGCAAGATGCCCGGCGACACATGGCAGCGGCTGGCGAACGTGCGGGCGTTGCTGGCGTACATGTGGGCGCACCCGGGTAAGCAGCTGCTCTTCATGGGCTGCGAACTGGCGGACGACCGGGAGTGGAGCGAGGAACGCGGCCTCGACTGGTGCCTGCTGCACGACCCCGGCCGGGCCGGGGTGCAGCGGCTGGTCCGCGACCTCAACACCGAGTACCGGGGCACCCCCGCACTGTGGGCGCAGGACACCGAGCCCGCCGGGTTCCGCTGGATTGCCGGGGACGACGTCGCCAACAACACCGTCTCGTTCGTTCGCATCGCCCCGGACGGCGCGACGCTGGTCTGCGTGGCGAACTTCTCGGCGCTTCCGCTGGAGGGGTACCGGATCGGGCTGCCCGCCGGCGGGACGTGGGCGGAGGTGCTCAACACCGACGCCCACCACTACGGCGGGTCGGGGGTGGGCAACCTCGGACAGGTCCGCGCCGAGGACGTGCCCTGGCACGGGATGCCGGCGTCGGCGGCGCTCCGGGTGCCCCCGCTCGGCGTGCTGTGGCTCCGCCCCGCCTAACGGAGTTCCTCGGTATTCCTGACCGACATATTATGACGGCCAGGAATACCCTGTCAGGTCAGTCATGGTCGAGACGCGGTCAGCTTCGCGCGGTGACCACCGGCGTCGGGCCGGTCCGACGTCAGACCAGGCCCGCGTCCCGCAGCAGTCTCCACAGGCCGGCGCCGTCCGGTGCGGAGAGCCACTTCTGCCCCACCGGGCCGGCCGACGAGCTGTTGCCGGCCGGGTGGGGCAGGCTACCGGCGAGCACCGCCTGGGTGGGTGACAGCCGGCGGATCGCCACCCCGGCCACATTCTCCGGGTGGGCGGCGGCGAACTCCCGGTAGATCTCCTGGTCGTGCTGCCCGTCGTCACCGACCAGCAGCCACTTCACCCGGGGAAACTCCCGGGCCAGCCGGGCCAGGGTGGCCCGCTTGTGCTCACGGCCGCTGCGGAACCACCGGTCCGCCGTCGGGCCCCAGTCGGTGAGCAGCAACGGCCCGGCCGGGTAGAGGTGCCGGGACAGGAAGCGGGTAAGGGTCGGCGCGACGTTCCACGCCCCGGTGGACAGGTAGAACACCGGAGCGCCAGGGTGGGCGGTCACCAGCCGCTCATAGAGCACCGCCATCCCGGGCACGGCCGCGCGGGCGTGCTCGTCGAGGACGAACGTGTTCCAGGCGGCGAGCAACGGCCGGGGCAGCGCGGTGACCATCACCGTGTCGTCGATGTCGGAGAGGATGCCGAAGCGCACCTGCGGGTCGACGATGCGCACCGGCGCCTCCACCGGCTCCGCCTCCGCCCCGCTGATCCGCACCGCACCCCAGCCGGGCGGCAGGTCCGCCGGCACGACCGTGTCGACGAAGCCGCTGCGGTCGGTCCGCGTCTCGTGCCGCACCCCGCCGGACTCGATCGCCACCGTCACGTACTTCGCCGGCAGCGTGGTGAAGCTGCGCCAGCCCCGGACCTTCTCCAGCCGGCCCCGCTGCCGGTTGTCCGGACGCCCCAGCAGCACCCGGCACATCACGCGTACCCAGCCGGGGGCGCCGTAGCCGGCGTAGGCGATGATGTTGGTACGCCAGCCGGTCCGCCGCAACCGGCGTTCGACCAGGTGGTGAACGGCGTCCTCGATCCGCGCGGCCCGATGCAGGTGGGGAACGGCCAACTGGCCGGCGGGAGTGGGTGGCACGCTGCCACCCTGCCACAACCGGCGCGCGTCGGCCACGCGTGACGCCGGGCCCGCACCAGGGTGCCACCGCCCGTCCGGGCCGAACCGGCCCGCTGCGCCGCAACTGCGTGCCAGACTCGGGGTCGGGACGACGACGGGGGCGTTGGTCGTGTCGCTACATCAGCCACTGGGCGGGCGGTGGCGCCCGCAGCTGGATCGGCCTGCGCTCGTCGCGCTCGTGCTCGGGGCGGCCGGCGTCGGGTACCGGTTCGTCCTCACGCTGCACACCGTACCGGGAGCGAACAGCGACGAGGCGACGTTCGGCCTGGCTGCCCTGCACATCTCCGAGGGCCGGGAACACCCGGTCTTCCTCTACGGGCAGCGCTACATGGGGATGTTGGAGTCCTACCTGGCGGCGCCCCTGGTCGCGCTCGCCGGACCGAGCTGGCCGGTGCTGCGGCTGCCGCTGCTCGTGCTGTACGGGCTGTTCCTCTGGCTGATCCACCGGCTGACCCGCCGGATCGGCTCGCCCTGGTTCGCCACGCTGGTCGTGGGGCTGCTGGCGCTGGGCTCCGAACGGGTGGTGCGGGACCAGCTGACCGTGGTGGGCGGCCGCCCCGAGGTCAAGGTGGCGGTGCTGGTGATGCTGCTGGTCGCCGTGGGGTTGGCCCGGGGCACCATCCGGCACCGCTGGTTCGCCGTGGGCCTGTTCGGCCTGCTGGCCGGGGTCGCCGTCTGGTCCGACTGGCTGATCCTGCCCTACGTCGGTGCCGCCACCCTCACGCTGCTCTGGGCGGCGCGCCGCGAGCTGCTCGGCTGGGCGGGCACGCTGCTGGTGGCCGGGTTCGCGGTCGGTATCGCCCCGATCATCCGGGACAACCTGCTCGCGCCACCCGGCGAGAACTCGCTGTCGGTGTTCCGCGAGATCGGCGCCCGGCCCGAGCCGGCCCCGCCTTGGTCGCAGCGAGTCTCCGGGGCGGTGCTGGAGGGGATACCACTGGCCACGGGACTCTGCCCGGTCTCCGGCTGCGGCCGCTGGCAGGCGTTGTTCGGGTTGCTCTACCCGGTGCTGCTGGCGGCCGCCGCCGTGGTCGCCGTGGTCGCGTACCGCCGGGCCGCCGGCCGGGCCGGGCGGATCGCGCCGGTCGTACACCTCGCGCTGGTCGTCGGGGCGGCACTGACCCTGGTGGCGTACGCCCGCAGCCCGCTCGCCGCCATCGACCCGCTGGCCAACGTCCGCTACCTGTCGGTGCTGCAGCTGTCCCTGCCGGCGGTGCTGTGGCCGGTGTGGCGGGCGGCGGTGCCCGCCTGGCGGGGCAGCGCCGGTGCGCTCCGCCGGCTCACCGGTGCCGTCGCGACGGCTGCCCTCGCCGCCCTCGCCGCGGCCGCACTAGTGGTCACGGTGCTGTTCGCGGCCGTCGGCACCGGGGCCACCCGAACCGAGGAACGGGCCGCCCGGGACCTGGCCGACGCGATGCGCGCGAACGGCCCCCGGGAGGTGTACGGCCACTACTGGACCTGCAACCGCCTGATCTTCAACACCCGCGAGGAGGTGGTCTGCGGGGTGCTCGACGAGGGTTTCACCCCTGGCCAGAACCGCTACCCGCCGTACTGGGACCGGGTCGCGGCAGCCGACCGCCCGGGGTACGTGGTGGAGTCCGGCTCGTCGCTGGAGCGGCGGCTGCGCCGGCTGCTGGGGGACCGGGCCGACGCCGCACTCGTCGTCGAGGTCGGCGGATATCGCGTTTACCACCCGGAGACGCCGGTGCGGCCCTGGCGGTAGCGCCGGGACGTAGGCTGGCGGCCGCCGGCGCGACGGGCGCCGAGGCCGATCGAGGAGTCGCCGATGCTCATCCTGCTGCCGCCCTCCGAGGGGAAGGCCGACACCGGCAGCGGCCGGCGGCTGGACCTCGCCCGCCTCACGCTGCCGGACCTGACCCCGGCCCGCGAGGAGGTGCTGACGGCGCTGGTCGCGCTCTGCGCCGCCGGCGACGAGGAGGACGCCCTGACCGCGCTGGGCCTGAGCCCGGGACAACGCGGTGAGCTACGACGCAACGCCCGGCTGCGGGAGGCCGCCACCGCACCGGCCGAGCGCCGCTACACGGGGGTGCTGTACGAGGCCCTCGACCTCGCCTCCCTGCCCCCGGCGGCGCTGCGCGCCGCCCGCCGCACGATCCTGATCAGCTCCGGTCTCTGGGGCGCGGTCCGGCTCACCGACCGGATCCCGCCCTACCGCTGCCCGATCGGCGCGCGACTGCCCGGGGTGGGGGCGCTGTCCGCGTACTGGCGACGCGCCCTGGCCCCCGCGATGGCCGCGGCGGCCGGGAACGGGCCGGTGCTGGACCTGCGCTCCGGCGGGTACGCGGCCACCTGGGCCCCACGCGACGCGACCGCGGCCCGCACGGTCACCGTCCGGGTGCTGCACGAACGGGAGGTCGACGGAGTGCCCGTCCGGTCGGTGGTCAGCCACTTCAACAAGGCGACCAAGGGACGGCTCGTCCGGGACCTGCTGACCGCCGGAGCCCGGCCACGCACCGCCGACGGCCTGCTGACCACGCTACGGGACCTCAAGTATCCGGTGGTGGAACACCCGACCAAGGCCGGTCGGCCGCGCCAGGTCGATATCGTTGTCACCGAGTTGTAGGGGTGGCGACGCGCAAGATTTCCTCAAGCCTGGGCCGGATGTGTTCCACCGGCGGGGTGCAGCGACGACGGTAGGAGAACCCGACGTCGCGAAGGAGTCCCCGAGGTGGAACCCATCCTGCTCGACCGGCCCCAACCGCCGTCGACTCCGCCACCACTGGACTGGCTGACCCTGGCCGACGCGTTCGAGTCCGCCTGCCTGCTGCGCTGTGTGACCCCGCCGGCAGCGGTCGGGCCCCGGCATACCACACCCGCGTACCGGCCCGGAATCGTCGAATTCAACCGGGAGGACGCCGCCCAGCGGATGCGGCAACTGCTCGACCGGCTCGGTATCCCGGTCACTCACGAACGCGCCGTCGGGGGGCTACGCCGCCGCTACGAGCTGCACCGCCTCACCGTGCCGGCCGCACACCGACACGCGTACGCCACCGCGCTGGCAGCCGGCTGGCGGCAGGGGCGGCGCGAGCTGCTCGGTGGTCCGGCGCCCGGCGCCTCGGCCGCCCGGCGGATGTGGCGATCCCGCCTCGCCGCGGCGGCCTGGCGGGCCGCGCTGCTGGCCGGCGGCCGGCACGTACGCCGGCACATCCTCGGGGTCCGGCTCACCGACCGGGAACTGGCCGCGGTTCTGATCCGGGGAGCCGCCCTGCTGGACGTGCCGGCGCTGCTCCGCCCCGGCACCGGCTGCTTCCTTGTCAGCGTCGCGTACGGCCCGGATCGCGAGCGCATCCTGGCGGCCGCCGAGCTGGGCCCCGCGGTCGCGCCACGGGAGGCGTGATCGCCGCGACGCCCCGGAACGACGACGTACCGCGGCCGGCTGGGCCTGACCGCCGGCAGGATCCCACCGCCGCCGGGTGACAGTTGCGGCCAGCGGCCCTCGGGCCGCAGAGTGCAACCTGTGAAACCTGTCCGGCCCGCGTGGGGCTCGCGTCCCACACCAGCGGTACTCGTCGCCCTGCTCCTCACGGTGCTGCCGAGCCTCACCGCGTGCCGGGAGGACATCCGCGCGCCGGTACAGATCCGCATCGCCACCGGCAGCCCCACCGCGGTCTACCACGCCTTCGGGCAGTCGCTGGCCGCCGTCCTCAACCGGGAGCTGCCAAACGTGCAGGCCAGCGTCGTGGTGACCGCCGCGTCGGCGGAGAACGTACGGCTCGTCGGCGCCGGCGCGGCCGAGCTGGGCTTCACCCAGGCCGACGTGCTGCCCGCCGCCCCGGGCGTGGACCCGTCGGTGGCCGCGGTCGCCCGCGTCTACGACGACCTGCTGCACCTCGTCAGCACCGCGGCCGGGGAGGTTCACACCCTGGCCGACCTGCGAGGAAAGCGGGTGTCGGTGGGCGCCCCGGGCTCCGGGACCGAGATCACCGCGTCCCGCCTGCTCGACGTGGCGCGACTCGGCGGCGACGGCGTCCGCCGAAACCGGCTGGGCCTGGACGACTCCGTCGCCGCACTACGCGAGGGCCGCATCGACGCGTTCTTCTTCTCCGGTGGCCTACCGGTCCGCGCGGTCACCGAGCTGGCTAGGGACCGGCACATCCGGGTCGTCGACCTGGGCACCTGGACCGAGCCGCTGCGCGCGCAGCACCCCGAGGTCTACGTCTCCCGGGACATCCCGCGCTCGGTGTACGGGGTGGACCCGGTCGCCACGGTGGCCAACCCGAACTTCCTGATCGTCCGCGCGGACCTGCCGGAGCGGCTGGTCCGGGAGGTGACCCGGCTGCTCATGGAGCGGCGGAAGGAACTGGCCGCGGCCCACCCGGCGGCCGGCCGGATGAGCCCCCGCTCGGCCATCACCACCGCGCCCCTGCCCCTGCATCCGGGCGCCATCACCTGGTACCGCGCCGCGAAGCCGTGAGCGAGATCCCGCAGACGCCTGCGGGCAGCGGAGGACCCGCTCACCGTCCTTCGCCGGTGGCGACGGAGCCAGTGGGCTGACCAGGCTGGTCGGATTCGGCGGGCAGCTCGGCGGGCGCCGGGAACCACAGGGTGGCGGTCAGGCCGCACGGCGAGTTCGGGCGCATGGTGAGCCGTCCGCCGGAGGCGTCGACGAGAACCGCGACGATGGTCAGCCCGAGCCCCGCACCGTCGACGTTCTGCACCTCTGGTGCCCGCCAGAACCGCTCGGTCGCCTGGCCGAGCTGGCTGGCCGTCATGCCCGGACCGGTGTCGCGTACCTCCAGGGTTGTCCCGCCCTCATGGGTCCGGACCGCCACCGTGACCTCGCTCCCGGCACCACTGAACTTCACCGCGTTGTCGACGAGCGCGTCGAGTGCCTGGTCGACGGCGGTCGGCACGGTCCGGGCGTACGCCGGGGCGTCGCCGGTGGCGAGGCGCAGGGTGACCGACCGGCGGCGGGCAAGTGGCGCCCACGCCGCGACCCGGCTGGCGGCGATCGCCGCCGCGTCGACGGTGACCCGCAGGTTCTCCGTCCGCTCGGCGCGGGCCAGGGTGAGCAACGCGTCCAGGACGAGGGCCAGCCGGTCGGTCTCCTCCAGCGCGAGCTGGTGCTCGGCCTGCCCCTGCGCGTCCGTGAGGGTGGGTCCCAGCTCCTCCACCCGCAGCCGTAGCGCCGTCAACGGGTTGCGGAGTTGGTGGCTGGCGTGCGCGACGAACGCCCGTTGCCGGTCCATCACGTCCGAGACCGCGTCGGCCATGTGGTTGAAGCTCGTCGCGAGCCGGCGCAGCTCCGGCGGGCCGGGCCGGTGCTGCACCCGGGCGCCCCGATCCCCCTCGGCGATCTCGTGGGTCACCGCGTCCAGCTCGGTGACCGGGCGCAGGACCCACCCGGCCAGCCCGAACGCGGTGAGCACGCAGGCCAGCACCGCGAGCAGGCCGGTGCTGGCGAGCAGCAGCCACCAGGCGGTGACGACCCGCCGGACCGACGCGGCGGAGGTGGTGGTGACCACCGCGCCGAGCACCTCACCGCCGTCGTTGATCGGCACCGCGACCACGATCGGCCCGTCCACCCACGGCCACACCGAATCCGGCCCGCTGGCCTGTTGTCCGGAAAGCGCCACGTCGAGGGCCGCCCGGGTGCCCGGTGCGGGCCGCCAGCTGGCCGACGCCACGATGGTACGGCGGTCCCGGTCGACGACGGCCGCGCCGATCCCGTACAACTCGTCGTAGCTGTCCAGCTCGTTGTCGAGCGGGCCGGGGATGCCGCCGCGCAGCGCCGGACCGGCCAGCGAGGCGAAGCGGGTGGCGTCGGCGAGCCGGTCGGCGCGGACCCGCTCGGTCTCCCGGCTGGCCAGGGTCGCCGCCAGTGGCGTCTCCAACGCGATCAGGACCAGCACCATGAGCAGCAGGTAGCTGATGACCAGCCGGCGTCGCACCGTCGCTCACCCGCCGCGCAGCCGGTAGCCGACCCCGCGCACGGTCTCCACCAGGCGGGGATCGCCGAGCTTGCCGCGCAGCGACCCCACGTGCACCTCGACCGTGTGCCGGTCGGCCCAGGTGGTGCCCCAGGCGTCGAGCAGGATCCGGTCGCGGGGCACCGCCACGCCGGGCTGCCGGGCCAGGGAGAGCAGCACGTCGAACTCCTTGCGGGTCAGCGCCACGTCGCGGTCGTCGACGTGCACCGTCCGGGCCGCCACGTCGATCCGGACCGACCCCACCTCGATCAGGTTTCGCTTTGGCGCGGCATGCGCGGCGCGGCGCAGCACGGCCTCGATCCGGGCCTGGAGCTCCACCATCGAGAACGGCTTGACCACGTAGTCGTCGGCGCCGAGCCGCAGCCCGAGCACCCGGTCCCGCTCCTCGCCCCGGGCGGTCACGGCGATGATCCCGAGCTGACTGCTGCGGTGGCGCAGCTTTCGGCAGAGGTCGGTGCCGTCGCCGTCGGGCAGGGTGAGATCGAGCAGAACCAGGTCGCACGGGGCGGCGGAGAGCGCGGCAGCGACCGTCGCGGCGTGTTCCACCTCGTACCCCCGCCGGGTGAGCGCGGCGGAGAGCGCGGCAGCCACCCGGCGGTCGTCCTCGACCAGCAGGATGCGCACCCGGGCCCCCAATCGTCAGCGTCGCCGACCACGAATGGTGACAGACGGCGGCGACAAGCGGGAGGGGCGGCCCTTCGCCGGCGCCGTCCCCGGACCACGAGGACGGCCTCGTTCACCTGTCCGGACCGCTGCCGGTGCCGGCGGTGGTGGCCGCGGCAACGCTGCCGGCCGCCGACCCGGCCGACGACGCGGTCGCGGCGCTGCTCGGCTGAGCGGATCGCTATGCTACGCCGAGTCCGTCCGCCCGGACGGCGACGTTGCGGGCGGTGCCGGTTGGCGGCGCTCCGACGGCCGCGGCTGGTGGTTCCGGGCGATTCCCCGAGCGGCGCGACGCCGCGTCCTCCGACCGATGCGAGTTGACATGACTGACACCAACAACCGGCCGCCGGTCTTCGTCCACCCCAGCGCCGACGTGGAGTCCGGCGCCCAGGTCGGCGACGGCACGAAGGTCTGGCACCTGGCCCACATCCGGTCCACCGCAATGGTGGGCGCGGGCTGCGTCATCGGCCGCAACGTGTACGTCGACGCCGGGGTCACCGTCGGCGACCTGGTGAAGATCCAGAACAACGTCTCGGTGTACCAGGGTGTGACGATCGAGGACGAGGTCTTCGTCGGCCCGTGCGCGGTCTTCACCAACGACTTCCGGCCCCGCGCGCAGAACCCGGACTGGACCATCACCCCGACGCTGGTCCGCCGGGGCGCCTCCATCGGCGCCAACGCCACTCTGGTGTGCGGGATCGAGGTCGGCGAGTACGCCATGATCGCCGCTGGGTCGGTGGTGACCAAGGATGTCGAGCCGTACCAGCTGGTGGCCGGGAACCCCGCCCGCCCCAGGGGCTGGGTCGACGCCAAGGGCGAGGTGATCTCCCGCGACGTGGACAACCCGCCGCCGGGGCTCGCCGAGGGCTGAGGCGAGACGCGACCGGGCCCCGACCGTACGGTCGGGGCCCGGTCGCGTGGGTGAGCCGGGTCAGCCGCCGATGACGACGCGACGGACGTCCGCCCAGCGGGCCGGGTCGGTGACCCGCCTGCCGTCCACCAGCACCCGCACCGACGGCAGGTCGCTCGCGGCCAGGGTGCGGTACTCGGCGTGGTCAGCCTGGATCACCGCAGCCGTGACCTCCTGACCCTCGTGCGGCGGCAGGCCGTGCGCGGCCAGTTCCTCCGAGGTGTACATCGGGTCCGACACGTACGGCTTGGCACCGCGGGCGCGCAACGCCTCCACGATCGGGAAGACGCCGGAGAACGCCGACTCCTTGACCCCGCCCCGGTAGCTGGCGCCCAGCACCAACACCTCGGCGTCGGCCAGTTCGCCGTATGCGGCGGCGAGCAGGTCGACGGCGTACTGCGGCATCATCGCGTTCGCCTCCCGAGCCGAGCGGACCACCGTGGCCGCCGGGTCGTTCCACAGATACATCCGCGGGTAGATCGGGATGCAGTGCCCGCCGACGGCGATGCCCGGGGTGTGGATGTGGCTGTACGGCTGGGTGTTGCACGCCTCAATGACCTTGAGGACGTCCACCCCGACGCTGTCGGCGAACCGGGCGAACTGGTTGGCGAGACCAATGTTGACGTCCCGGTACGTGGTCTCGGCGAGCTTGGCCAGCTCGGAGGCCTCGGCGGAGCCGAGGTCCCACACGCCGTTCGGGCGGGCCAGGTCGGGGCGCTCGTCGAAGTCGAGCACGGACTGGTAGAACTCCACGCCGTGCGCGGCGGAGGCCTCGTCGATGCCGCCGACCAACTTCGGGTAGCAGCGCAGATCGGCGAAGACCCGGCCGGTGAGCACCCGCTCAGGGCTGAAGACCAGGTGGAACTCCGTGCCGGCGGTCAGGCCAGAGCCCTCCTGGAGCATCGGCGCCCAGCGGTTGCGGGTGGTACCCACCGGCAGCGTGGTCTCGTAGCTGACCAGCGTGCCCGGCTTGAGCCCGCGCGCGATCGCCCGGGTCGCGTCGTCCATCCACCCGAAGTCCGGCACGCCTTCGGCGTCGACGAACAGCGGAACGACGACCACGACGGCCTCGGACTCGGCGACCGCCGCGGCGGTGTCGGTGGTGGCCGACAGCAGACCGGCGGCGACAACCTCCTTGAGCTTGTCGTCCAGGTCGGCCTCGCCCGGGAACGGCACCGCCCCGTTGTTGACCAGGTTGACGACCCGCTCGGACACGTCGGCACCGAGCACCCGGTGCCCCTTCGTCGCGAACTGCACGGCCAGCGGCAGCCCGATCTTCCCGAGCGCTACGACGCAGATGTTCATGACTACTACTTTCCTCCTAGTGGAAGCCTGCGCCGCAGGCCGGCCATCAACCGGCGCGGCGTGACGGGTGCTACGGCGATGACAAGCTGGCCCTTGTGGTCGGTGGTGGTCAGGAGGTGCAGCCGGGCGCCCCGGCGCAGCACCGCCCGCGGGGCACCGCGCAGCGCAGCCACGCCGGTGGCGCCGGACGCGTCCGCGTGCGCCCGGATGGTGCGCAGCTCGCCAACCGGGCCGGCGCCGTCCGGCAACCGGTCCAACGGAATCCGGGCCCGCACGGTCGCGCCCGTGGCATCCGGAACCACCGAGACGGTATCGCCGGTCGCATCGCCGCCGATGAGCCGGACGGCCGGCACCGGTTCCGGCAGTAGTCGCAGTTGCCACGCCGGAACCCACCAGGTCACGTGTCCACCGCGAGCGCGGACCGTGGATCGCCCAGAGCGGGCTCGCCCGCCCTGCCTGGCGTGGGAGGACGCATCGGCAGCAGCCGGTGGTAGACGGCGTCCAGCACCGCGGCCTGCGCCTCCCACGTCCAGCTCTGCAGCAGGCCCGGGCGGTCGTAGGCCGCCCGGTAACGCTCCGGGTCGGCGAGCACCGCACGGACCGCCCGGACGTAGTCGTCCACGTCCTTGGCCCGGAACACCTCACCCTGGCCCGTGGTCCGTACCATCTCGGCCATCGTCTTCACGTCGCTGACCACGATCGGCAGCCGAGCGTGCGAATACTCAAAGAACTTGTTACTCAATGCGATCTCGTGGTTGGGCAGGTGAATCAGCGGACTCACCGCAGCGTCCCCAGCCGACAGGAACCGCGCGACCTGGTCGTACGGCACGTACGGCAGGACGTGCACCCGGTCAGCGACACCGAGCCTCACAGCCCGGGCCAGCAGCCCGTCGATCGACGGCGTCGAGGACTGCCCCGGCGGCAGGGAGACCAGGGCGATGTGCACCCCCGGAAGCTGAGACAACCCGTCGACCATGACGTCCACCCCCCGCACCGGGGCGATGCCACCGGAGTAGGCCAGCAACGGCGTGCCGCTGCCGATCCCGCAGAGCGAACGCAAGTCCGGAACATGACCCACATCTCCCAGGTGAGCATCGCCCATACTGGGCGCGTTCATCACCACCGCAGGACGCTCGGTTAGCCCGTGCTCCCGCACGAGCAGGTCGGCCAGCGCCTCCGAGACCGTGACCACCGCGTCGGCGACCGTCGCGTACTCCCGCTCGTGCGCCCGGTTGGCAGGCAGCCAGCGGGCGTTGTCCTGCCGGGGCCGCAGGCCCGGCAGGAACTCGTGGGCGTCCCACACGACCTTGATCTCGTGGCCACGCGCGGCGGCGCGGATCTTCACGCGGGCGGCGACGCCCAGCATCCGGAAGTCGTTGGCGTGGATCAGGTCAGGGCGTAGATCATCGAGCACCGGGCCGAACGCAAGCTCCCAGTCCCACAGACCGGGCTCCAGCTTCCGCCAGGCGCCACCCCCTTTGACCACCTGCCAGAACGTCGTGTACGCGCGGTCCCACGGGTTGCGCAGGCGCCGCCGGCGACGGGCCTGGGTCAGCATCCAGTGGCGGGCCGACACCCACTTGCCGGCCACCCGGGCGATCATCTCCTCGGCACGCAACGCCCGGCGGCGCAGCTCCAGCCGGGGCGTTGCCTGGTTGGCCACGGCAAGCTGCGCGGCGCGGACCGCAAGGTCCGCCCGCCAAGCCTTCACGCTCTGCTGCCGATGCGCGGCGATGCCGTTCGGCGGGTATGCCAGGGGCCAGCGCAGCCAGGCCCGCCGGAACTCGTGCCGCCGGCGATGGAGCGGATCCGACATGGGAATCAGGCGCACCTCGGCCCCACCGAGCCGCCAGCTCTGCGCCGGTCCGCCGGGCGAACGACCCAGCAAGATCACCTCCCACCCGGCCTCTGCCGCCGATCGGGCCGCCTTCTGCACCCGCGAGTCGCCGTGCACACCGTTGTCGACCAACATGACAACCCGGCCACCGGTCCCCGACGCCACGCCAGCACCATCGCCCTTCATTCTCCGCCCCTCCGCTGCACCGGTCCCGCTGAAGAACGCGGCGAGTCTACGGCAACCACACCCGTCCGGTTCTCCATCGGCAGGACGCTAAGCTGCCCGCGACCAGGGTGTTCCACCGGCTCCCGGACGGATCACGCACCGACTTCCAGCATGAGGCTCTCGTTCTCTCGCGCCACGGTCGGCGCCTTTTCCGGCGCCAATCGGCGGTAGACCTCATCGAGGACCTTCGCCTGCGTCTCCCAGGTCCACTCCTCCAGCAGGCTCGGCCGGTCGTAGGCCGCCCGGTAACGCGCTGGATCGGCGAGCACCGCACGGACCGCCCGGACGTAGTCGTCCACGTCCTTGGCCCGGAACACCTCACCCTGGCCCGTGGTCCGTACCATCTCGGCCATCGTCTTCACGTCGCTGACCACGATCGGCAGCCGAGCGTGCGAATACTCGAAGAACTTGTTGCTCAGCGCGATCTCGTGGTTGGGCAGGTGGTGCAGGGGACTCACCGCAGCGTCGGCGGCCGAGAGGAACCGCGCGACCTGATTGTGTGCGACGTACGGCAGGACGTGCACCCGCCCGGCGACGCCCAACTCCGCAGCTCGGGCAAGCAGCTTGTCGATGAACGGCGTGGAGGGGCGACCCGGCGGCAGCGACACCAGGGCGATGTGCACCCCGGGCAGCTGGGGCAGCCCGTCGACCATGACGTCCACCCCCCGGACCGGAGCGATGCCACCCGAGTAGGCGAGCAGCGGAGTGTCCGCGCCAATGCCACAGCGCGTGCGAAGGTCCAGGAACTCGCGGCTGTCGGCGTCGTCGGCTCCGCTGACGCTGGGAGCGTTCATGACCACCGCAGGTCGCTCGGACAGCGAGTGTTGCTGCCGGAGCAGCTCGGCCAGCGCCTCGGACACAGTGACAACCGCATCGGCGAACGGAGCGTACTCCCGCTCGTGGGCGCACTGCGCCCGCAGCCACGAGCCCTTGGCCAGCGCCGGGTTGAGGCCAGGGAGGAACTCGTGGGCGTCCCAGACGAGATTGACGTCACGGCCGGCGGCACGCGCCCGGATCGTGGCACGGGCGCCCACCCCGAGCATCTTGTAATCGTTCGCGTGGATCAGGTCAGGGCGCAGCTCGTCGATGACCGGTCCGTAGGCCAACTCGTAGTCCCACAGCCCCGGTTCCAGCCGCCGCCACGCACCGTCACCCTTGACCGCCTCCCAGAACCATGTCGACACGCGGGACAACGGGCCCATGCTGTTGCGTCGGGCGTTCTGTCCCTGCGTCAACTGCCAGAAGCGAAACGAAACCCATTTCTGTGTGATACGGGCCGCAGCGCGTTCGGCGCGCAGCATCCGCTGCTGCAGCCGTAGACGCTGATCGTTCCCGCCCGCTGCGGCGGCCAGGCGAAGCTGGTCGGCACGCACGCGCAGATCCGCCCGCCACGCCTTCATCTGTTGCTGCCGGTATGAAGCGACACCGTTCGGGGGATAGGCCAGCAGGCCCCGCTGCCACACCCGGCGCAGTTCCCGCCGACGCTTCGCCATGGGAGCCACCATCGGCACCAACCGCACCTCGGCCTGCCCGAGCTCCCAGCTCTCCGGCTGACCAGCCCGGCCGCGGCCGAGCAGAATGACGTCCCATCCCGCCTCCGCCGCTGACCAGGCCGCCTTTTGCACGCGAGAGTCGCCCTTGACCGCGTTGTCAACCAGCATCACCACCCGGCCCCGCCCACCGTGTGAGCCAACAGCTTCGTCACCGCTCATGACGGCAGACCTCCCTCTCACCCAGGCCCCTCTGCACCGGAAACCCCGGCGAGTGTACGGCAGCGCCGGCGAATCGCCAGGAGCCCGCATCTGGCCACGGAACCGGTGGTGCGGGTGAGTCGAACGGTCGCCGCACGCAACGGATGATCCAACGCTAGCCCTCCCCCGGTCGAACCGGCTGCCAGCCCTCCGATGCCCGCCCATACCGGGCGGGAGCCACCGCCGGAAGGGACCAAGGTGACGTATCGTGGTCCCGCTGAGCCTCGTGATGGCCCAATAGTCCCTCGCCGTCCAGGCGTTCTCCCAACCGCCCATAAGGGCGATTACCATTCGTCCAGCGTCCGAAAGTGCAGGAGTCAGAGCTGTGAAGGTAGTCAGCGTCGTCGGAGCACGTCCACAGTTGGTCAAACTGGCGCCGATCGCGGCCGCCTTCGCCCAGACCGATCATGAACACGTCATCGTGCACACCGGCCAGCACTATGACGCCAATCTCTCCGACGTGTTCTTCTCCGGCCTGGGGATTCCCGCCCCGGACGTCCACCTGGGCATCGGCTCGGGATCACACGGCGCGCAGACCGGCGGGGTGCTCGCCGCCATCGACCCGGTCCTCGCCGAGGGTGCCCCCGACTGGGTGCTCGTCTACGGCGACACCAACTCGACCCTCGCCGGCGCCCTGTCCGCAGTGAAGCAGCACATCAGGGTGGCCCACCTGGAGGCGGGGCTGCGGTCGTTCAACCGCCGGATGCCCGAGGAACACAACCGGGTTCTGACCGATCACTGCGCCGACCTGCTGTTGGCCCCCACCGAGGAGGCCGTGCGCCACCTCGCCGCCGAAGGGCTGGCCGAACGCACGGTGCTGGCAGGGGACGTGATGGTCGACGTGTGTCTGCGGATCCGCGACGCCGTACTGAGCGGGCAGCACCCCCGGCCCGCCCTCCCGGAAGGCATCGACCCGGACGCCCCTTACCTGCTCGCGACGCTGCACCGGGCGGAGAACACCGACGACCCGGTGCGACTGGCCGCACTGCTGGCGGCGCTGGCGGAGCTGCCTGTGCCGGTCGCCCTGCTGGCGCACCCGCGGCTACTCGCCCGCGCCGACCACTTCGGTCTTAAGGTCGGCCAAGGTGCGGTGCACGTCGGGCAACCACTGGGCTACACGGGCCTGATCGCGGCCGTGCTCGGCTCGGTCGGCGTGGTGACCGACTCGGGCGGCCTGCAGAAGGAGGCCTACCTGCTGGGCCGGGCGTGCACGACTCTGCGCTCGGAAACCGAATGGGTAGAGACCCTCGCATACGGTTGGAACCGTCTGGTGCCGGACCCGGCTGCGCTCGGCTCGGCCCAGTGGGTCGCCACGGCCACCCGCACCGCGCCGGAGGCCGATCGGGGCACCCCCTACGGCGACGGTCACGCGGCGGAGCGAGTCGTACGGATCCTCGCCGAACACCTCGGCTGACACGTCCGCCCTGCCACCTCACCACCCGGCTCGATTCGTCACGAAGCCGAGGCGCTGTGGGCCAGGTCTGGCACGTCGGACCGGCCCACAGCGACCATCCCGAAGACAGCCGCCTTACCGACAACAGCCGGGATGCGTAGTGGTGCCCGGCGGCCCAACGTCTCGAGGGGACAGACGCGTGTGGACATAGCTCTCTCCAGTGACGTCGCCGTGGTGACGCCCTGGCACCCAAGCCGCCACCGCCCATTCCTCACCGCGGAGTTCGTCGCCGTCGAGACCGACCCGGCCTCTCTCGCCGACGGGTTCCGTCGGCTTCGTGCTCGGTTCGCCGTCGTCTCGCCCTGGACCTGGCCCGGCATGCGTTGTCCGCTACGGCTACGACGCCGTGGCCATGGCGCATCACCGCGCCTGGTCCGCCGACCCGGACGCCGTGGCAGCCACTGCAGCGCACGGAACGGCCAGTACCACAACCGGGAGAACCGTTTTCCGCGCACTCGGTGGCGACCGGCAACGCGGGGCCACGCAGGAGTCAACCGGCACCGACTGCTGCGGCGTATCGTCCCCGCGAAGACCGCGTTCGACGTAGTGTGATCCGCGGTCCGTACTCAATACTCGTAGCCGCCCACCGGCGGTCGACGGCGGGCGGATCACCTACGATCGCGACACGCCGCTCGGCTGACTGACCCGACCACCGATGCCGTGCCACCGCCGATCTGGTGGCACCGGCATGCGGCTCGGGTCAGGCACCGCCCTAGTACTGCAACGGCGGGTCGTAGCTTCGGGTGCTGATCATTCGTTGGTTGGTTGTGGTGGATGCGCGGGTGGTCGGGCCGTGGGATGCCGGGTTGGAGGAGTTGTTCTTCCGGTTCGCGCATCGGTTTGAGCGGGTGGAGCCGCGGCGGCGGGCATGGGCGTATGTGCGGGGGCTACTGGCACCGTTGGAGCGGCGTAACGGCTGGACCCTCGCGGAGCAGGCTGGGCATGTGTCGCCGGACGGGTTGCAGGGCATGCTGTGCAGCGCGGCGTGGGATCGGGACGCGGTCCGCGATGACGTGCGCGATTACGTGGTGGACCAGATCGGCGATGCGGCCGGGGTGCTCATCGCTGACGAGACGGGGTTCGTCAAGAAGGGCCGTGCGTCGGCGGGGGTCCAACGGCAGTATTCGGGTACGGCGGGCAAGACCGAGAACTGCCAGATCGGCACGTTCCTGTGCTACGCCACGCCGCGGGGTCGGGCGTTGATCGATCGGGAGTTGTACCTGCCGAAGTCGTGGACCGGTGATCGGGACCGGTGCCGGCGCTCGGCGATCCCGGACGCCGTCGGGTTCGCGACCAAGCCGCAGCAGGCGCAGGCCATGCTGGAGCGGGCGGTCACCGCGGGGGTGCCGTTTTCGTGGTTCACGGCCGATGAGGCCTACGGGCAGAACCCTGGCCTGCGGGGCTGGTTGGAGGATCGGGACATCGCGTACGTGATGGCCACCCGACGCGACGATCGGGTGCCCTCCGGGCTGCACACCACCACCGGTGTCGACGAGCTGATCGGCAGGGTGCGTGCGGGCGCGTGGCAACGACTGTCGTGTGGTGACGGCGCGCACGGGCCGCGCCGCTACGACTGGGCTCGGCTGCCGATCCGCCGCACCTTTGCCCACGGCCGCCGCGGCTGGGTCCTGGCCCGACGCTCGATCACGGATCCCGGCGACATCGCCTACTACGTCTGCTTCGGCCCCCGCGGCACCCGACTACGCGACCTGGTGCGGGTCGCCGGTAGCCGTTGGTCGGTGGAGGAATCGTTCCAGACCGCGAAGAACGAGGTCGGCCTGGACCAGTACCAGGTCCGCCGCTACGACGCCTGGTACGCCCACATCACCCTCGCGATGGCCGCCGCCGCGTTCCTCGTCGTCACCCGCGCCCTCGAAGCCGCAAAGGGGGCACCACCGCAAACGAGCGCAGCCAGATCCCGCTGAGCAGCAACGAAATCCGCCGCCTGTTCGCCCACCTCGTCCTGACCACCCGCCGTCGAGCCGACCACATCCTGCGCTGGTCCGACTTCCGCCGTCGCCGCCAGGAACAAGCCCGAGCCGCCCACTACCGCAAACGACT
Source organism: Micromonospora sp. WMMA1363 (assembly GCF_030345795.1). NCBI lineage: Bacteria > Bacillati > Actinomycetota > Actinomycetes > Micromonosporales > Micromonosporaceae > Micromonospora > Micromonospora sp. WMMA1363. The sequence goes on along the minus strand of NZ_JAUALB010000001.1, from coordinate 275,261 downwards.
CAAACCGCCATAAGTCACGACCCGCCGTTGCAGTACTAGCTCAGGAAGTCGGCGAAGGCGCTGGCCGTCCGGCGACCGTCGTGTACCTCGCGGGCATACACGACTGACTCCGCACCGATCTTGACCGCCCGGTCACGGTCGTCGATCAGAGACCCGATCGCCTCCCGCAGGGTGCCGGGTGTGGCGCTAACGATCGGCGGATTCGCACCAAGGCGTAGGTGCATGCTCTCGTCGACGTACGCAACGACCGGCCGGCCAGCAGCCATGGCCTCCACGGCGAACGTGCCGTAGGCGCCCGTGGCGAACTGGTCGAGGACGATGTCCGCGGACTTCACCAGATCCCGAACCTCGGACCACGTTGTGTTCTCGATCAGCCGCAGCTCGATCGCACCCCGCTCATGTAGTTCGGAGAGGACCGGCAGGATCCGGTCCGTGCCCTTGGTCCACCGGCTGGACGGCGCGTGCAGCACGACCGGCCGGCGACGCTCCATCACCGGCTCGTCGCTCGCCCACGCGTGCACGTCGACCACCTGGGGTACCCAGGTGGCGCCGGGGAGATCCGCCAACAGGTCCGGTGTGGTGACGAAGAGCGGCAGCTCGGTCTCCTTTGCGATCCGGTGGTTGCGCTCCACCCGTGCCGTCAACCGCTCCACGGTCCCCTCAGGGGAGTCGCGAAAGAGCGAGAACTCGTGTCGCTCCAGGTGCCGCAGCGGGTGGCGGACCTCGCTGCCGTGCGCCAGAACGGCCACCTTGATCTTGCTTCGCCGAAGGGCGGGCAGGTCACCCTGGATGCTGTCCCCGTTGAGAAAACCGAACACGGGCATGAAGGCGTCGACGATGAGGTGGGTGTATCGCCCGATCACCCGCTCGACCTGCTCGACCTGCACCGCAAGCTCCCCCAGCCGGTCGACGTCCAGATAAACGTCGGCCGGGTACTGCAAGGTGGACGTCCCTCGGCGCATCACCACCTCCGCCGAGACGTCCGAATTGCTTCGGCAGATCGCCTGCGCGAACGCCGCCGCCTGCCCGGCATAGTTGGCAGGTCCGAGGCCCAACCGAACCCGGGTCTGCCCCAGCGGCCGCCACCTGTCCAACGGCGGGCTGTCCGCCATCTTCTCCGGCGGGGCGGCGTGCTCGTCAACGGTCCAGGGGACCTCGACGGACGGTGTCACGGGAGCCAGCGCAGTCACCTCGCGGTAGAGGGCCATCAGGCCGGCGCTCTGCTCCTCCCAGGAGAGTTCCCGCAGGATCGGTTCCGTGATCCGGGCCGCCAGCTCGGCACGCCGAGCCGTCGCCCGCTCGACGGCCGCGACGAATGTCGCCGAGTCGTCGGCGCGGAACGACTCCCCCACACCGTGCCGCGACACGTACTCCCCGAGCGTCTTGACGTCGCTGGCGACGACCGGCAGCCCAGCGTGCAGGTACTCGGCGAGCTTGGTCGGCAGGGAGAGCTCATAGTTGAGCGTGCGCTTCGAACAGATCAACCCAAGGTCGGCCGAGGACAGGTAGTCCGGAACTGCGTGCTGCGGAACGTACGGCACGACGTGGATCCGCTCCCGTACCCCGAGTTCCTCGGCGCGGGCCAGCAGGGACTCCAGTTCCGTGCTGGTACGGCCGGAGACGATCGCGAGGTGATGTCCGGGAAGCTGCGGCAACGCGTTCACCGCCGTACCGAGGCCCCGCTCCGCCGACAGCCACCCCGAGTAGACCAGGAGCGGAATCTCCGGAGCGAGCCCGCAGGCCACCCGGACCGACGGCGGAGCAACGGAGGCGCCCACCGACTCGCGGATCGGCGTGTTGCGTACGACCAGCGGAAGCTCCGACAGCCGGTAGTCCTGCCGCAGCCTCTCCGCGATCTCCGGCGAGACCGTCACCACGGCATCGGCCCGGCGGATGAACGTCCGCTCCACGGCGGGGAACGCGCTGTCCATGGCGGGCTTGGGCCAGTCGACGCCGGGCACGTACTCGTGGGCGTCGTAGATCCACGACACACGCTCGCCGCGAGCCCGCATCCGGGCGACGCTGAGCGCCGCCGTGTTGATCATCGTGACGTCGTTGGCGTGGATCAAATCTGGCTTCAGCGCCTCAAGCACCGGCCCGACAGCCAGGTCGAGATCCAGCAGGTGCGGCCAGTCCCGACGCCAGTCACCGCTCGGCCTTCCCTTCTCCCGCTGCGCCTGCTCCCAGCCGAACGCACGCTCGCGGAGGCGGTGGGTGGCGCGGCCGAACCGCACCGCCGCGCCCAACGCCCGCCTCGGGGGCAACGCCAGCATCCGCCGCACGCCCGACTGATCCTGCTCACCACGGAGCCAACCCATCTGGGCGGTGACCTGCCGGACCCAGGCCTGGTGCGCGGCGCGCCGCCGAGCCAGCCCCTGCTTGTCCGCGATCCCGAACTGGGTGATCTTGCGGCGGAGCCGGTGCGGCGCGAACTCCTGCCGCATGTGGGTCCGGACCGGGACCCGGACCACGTCGATCGGCCCCATCTTCGTCCGCTTCACGCGATCCCCGCCCACGCCGATCAGGGTGACGTCCCACCCGTCCCGGGCCGCGGCGATGGCGATTTTCTGCACCCGGGAGTCGCCGGTGATCCCGTTGGCGACGATCACCGCGAGCTTGGGTTGACGAACGGCCGGTGTCATTCTGGCAGATCCTCCGGGAGAGATAGAGCTGACGCTGATGCCGGCCGCGCTGTGCGCCACCGCCGGGAGGCCCGCGGACGGCCGGGGCTAGACCCGTGCCTGTTCCGGGCTCGGTGCGCTGCTGGCACCCCCACGCCGGGTCGCGACGTCGATCGTGCTGCCGTCGCCCGCCGATGCGAGCAACGCGGAGGCGACCTGCACGGTGCGCAGGCCCTGTCGGAGGGTGACGATGTCACTCTCCTTACCCTCCACCGCGTCCCGGAACCGCTCGTGCTCGACCAGCAGCGGCTCACGCTTCGGGATGGCGTAACGGACCATGTCGCCCTCGGCTACGCCGCGGAACGCCCGCAGTGCCTCCCACTCGGTGTCGATAGCCGCGTTGGCGTAGAAGGTCAGGTCAGCGGTGAGCGTGTCGGCGACAAAGCAGCCCTTGTCACCGGTGATGACCGTGGACCGCTCCTTGAGTGGGCTCAGCCAGTTCACCAGGTGGTTGACCATCGTGCCGTCGGCGAGCTGCCCTACGACCGCGACCATGTCCTCGTGCAACCGACCACTGCGGGACACGGTGCGAGCCGCGACCGAGATGTATTCCTGACCGGTAACCCACGCGGTCAGGTCAATGTCGTGGGTGGCGAGGTCCATGACCACGCCGACGTCGGCGATCCGGTGCGGGAACGGGCCCTGCCGGCGAGTCACCACCTGGAACACCTCGCCCAGCTCGCCCGCCTCAAGCCGGGTGCGGAGATTCTGGAGGGCCGGGTTGTACCGCTCGATATGGCCGACGCCGGCCACCAGACCGGCAGCCTCGAACGCCTCGACCAGCCGAGTAGCCGCCTCGACCGACTGGGCGAGCGGCTTCTCGATCAGCGCGGACACCCCGTTCGCCGCCAACTCCAGGCCGACCTGCTCATGCAGGGCGGTCGGGCAGGCCACCACGGCGTAGTCGAGGCCGAGCTTGATCAGGTCGCCCAGCTCGGGGACAACCGGGGCGCGCAGCACGCCGGTCGGGTCGCCCGCCGGGTCGACGATGCCGACCAACTCCACGCCGTCGAGACCGGAAAGGACGCGGGCGTGGTTGCGGCCCATCGCGCCGAGGCCGATCAGGCCGGCCCGTAGCTTGCGACGCTCGTTCATCGGGCACCTCCGGCCAGGTTCGCGCCGTCGGCGATCCGCTCCAGGTCGGCCTGAGTCAGCGACGGGTGCACCGGCAGTGAGACCACCTCGGCGGCGGCGCGCTCGGTCTCCGGCAGCTCCCACGGGCCGGGCGTCCCGTCCTCGGCCAGGTACGGCGTGAGCCGGTGAATCGGGGTCGGGTAGTAGACGGCGTTGCCGATACCCAACTCGGTCAGGCGCTTCTGGGCTGCGTCCCGGTGACCGCTGACCCGGACGGTGTACTGGTGGTAGACATGCACCGCGCCGTCGGCGACCGACGGGGTCGTCATGCCGGTGATGTTGGAGTCGAGGAACTTGGCGTTCGCCTGGCGCTGCGCCGTCCACTCCGGCAGCTGGCGCAGCTGCACCCGGCCGATCGCCGCCGCCACGTCGGTCATCCTCATGTTCGCGCCGACGATCTCGTTGGCGTACCGCTGCTCCATGCCCTGGTTCCGCAGCAGCCGCAGGGTCCGCGCAAGCCCGGCGTCGGCAGTGCTGATCATACCGCCCTCGAGTGAGTGCATGTTCTTGGTCGGGTAGAAACTGAAGCAGCCGGCCGTGCCGAAAGAGCCCACCGGTTGGCCGTTCAGGCTCGCGCCGTGCGCCTGGGCCGCGTCCTCGACCACGGCGAGGCCGTGCCTCTCGGCCACTTTCATGATCTTGTCCATCGCGGCGGGGTGCCCGTAGAGGTGCACCGGCATGATCGCGACGGTGCGCGGGGTGACTGCGGCCGCCACCGCTTCCGGGTCGAGGCAGAAGGTACCCGGCTCGATGTCGACGAAGACCGGCTCGGCACCGACGAGCCGGATGGCGTTCGCGCTCGCGGCGAAGGAGAACGACGGCACGATGATCTCGTCACCCGGGCCGAAGCCCAGCGCCATCAGAGTGAGCTGCAGCGCCGAGGTGCCGGAGTTCACCGCGACGCAGTGCCGGCCCGAGACCAGCTCGCCGAACTCCTCCTCGAACGCCTTGACCTCGGGCCCCTGCACGACAAGGCCACTGCGCAGCACCCGGACGGCCGCTTCGATTTCAGCCTCGCCGATCACCGGCTTCGCTGGTGGAATGAAATCTCCGGTCAGCCCAGCCATGGGCTTCCTCCTGTCGACAGGGAGTCCGTTCGGGACGCGATGCTAACGGGTTCAGATATGCCCAGGGTGGGCGGTAGCGGATCAACCTTCATGACCCACCGGGATCGGCGCTGGTGACCACGCCGGACATCTCGGTGTCCGGCTCGTCACGAACGGATCGTTGAGATGCTACCTCCAGCGCCGCCGCGACTGCAGTGGCCAGTCGCGGCAAGTCCGCCGCCTCCAGCGGCGTACGGGAGACCGCGAGCCGCCAGTAGAGCGGACCGACGATCAGGTCGACGGCGATGTCGAGGTCGGTGCCCGGGGCGAGCTCACCGCGGGCGATGGCCCGGCCGACCACCTGGCCGCCGATGTCGCGCTGGTTGGCCCGCAGCACCTGCTGGAGCGCCTGGGCGATCTGCGGGTTACGAGCGGCCTCGGCGAGCAGGTCGGGGACGATCTGAACGGCCAGCGGGTGCCCCAACGCCCGGGTCATGATCAGGAAAACCATCTCCAGGTCGCCGCGGAGGGCGCCGGTGTCCGGCAGGGGGAACCGCCGACCGGCGGCGGCTGAGACCACCTCCACGACGAGGTCCAGCTTCGAACTCCACCGGCGGTAGATGGCCGTCTTGCCAACCCCGGCCCGCCGGGCGACCGCCTCGATGGAGAGCCGGCCGTATCCGACCGCGGCTAGTTCCTCCATGACGGCACCACGGATGGCCGTGGTGATCTCGCCACGGAGCACGGCCGCACCCGCCGGAGCGCGCCTCTTCTCGGTCGTCACGTGAGACAACGTACCGCAGCGACGGTACGGTTGCGTCCCGACGTGTTTTCGACTACGTTCCACGCCAGCGACGGCGCTTGGCACCCTTGGGCGACCACGCTCTCCGCCGTCGATCACTCTCTCCACGCCACGAAGATCGGAGCGCCCAAACCATGGCCAAGACGGCGGTGGCCGACGCCGACTCAGGACTGACCGGGGCGGAGCTAGCCGCTCGGTACGGCCTGACCGTCGCCGGCGAGAGGCCCACGCTGACCGCGTACACGCGGCGACTGTGGGCCTACCGGCACTTCATCACGGCGTACGCGAACGCCAAGGTGACCGCCTCGTTCGGCCAGGCCCGGCTGGGTCAGCTGTGGCAGGTCCTGACACCGCTGACCAACGCCGCAGTCTACTACCTGATCTTCGGCGTAATTCTGAACACGGATCGAAACATCCCCAACTTCATCGCCTACCTCTGCGTCGGCCTGTTCGTCTTCAGCTTCACCTCGAGCGTGGCGATGGGCGGCACCTCGGCTATCACCGGGAACCTCAACCTGATCCGGGCGCTGCACTTCCCCCGGGCGGCCCTGCCCTTCGCGATCACCGCGACCCAGTTCCGGCACCTGCTCTCCGCGATGGCGGTGCTCGTCGTCATCGTCCTGGTCACCGGCGAGCCGATCACCATGGAGTGGCTGCTGGTGATACCGGCACTGATACTCCAGACGGTGTTCAGCGTCGGGCTGGCCCTGGCGCTGGCCCGGCTCGGCTCGAAGATGACCGACCTCAAGCAGGTCATGCCCTTCGTCATGCGGACCTGGATGTACGGGTCGGGGGTGCTCTACAGCGTCAAGGCCTTCGCCGACAACCTGCCGGCGGCTGCCGCCACCCTGATCCAGCTCAACCCGCTGTTGATCTATATCGAGCTGGTCCGGCACGCGCTTCTCGAGGGCGCCCCGCTGACCTCAAGCACGCCGCGACTCTGGCTGCTGGCGACCGCCTGGGCGGTGGTCGTCGGGGTGGCTGGTTATGTCTATTTTTGGCGAGGCGAGCAGGAGTACGGACGTGGCTGACCCCAACACTCTCCCGGCGAGCGCCACCACCACGACGCACGGCGAGCGGATTCCGACCGTCATCGTCGACGACGTGCACCTGGTCTACCGGGTTTACGGCGCTGGCACCGGCGTCGCCTCCTCCCCAGCCGCCGCGCTGAAGCGCATGGTTACCCGACAGAAGCAACGCCCCACCCTGCGCAAGGTCCATGCGGTAAAGGGCGTCAGCTTCACCGCCTACCGGGGCGAGGCGATCGGCGTGATCGGCAGTAACGGCTCTGGCAAGTCGACACTGCTGCGGGCGATCGCCGGGCTCATGCCGGCCAACCAGGGGGCGATCTACACCCAGGGCCAGCCCTCGCTGCTCGGGGTCAACGCCGCACTGCTTGGCGAGCTGACCGGTGAGCGCAACGCGGCGCTCGGCTGCCTGGCGATGGGCATGACCCCCGCGCAGGTCCGCACGGCCGTCCCGGAAATCCTGACCTTCTCCGGCATCAACGAACGCGGCGACTTCGCCTCCCTTCCGATGCGCACCTACTCCTCGGGCATGCAGGCCCGGTTGCGCTTCTCCATCTCCGCGGCCAAGCAGCACGAGGTGCTGCTGATCGACGAGGCCCTTGCCACCGGTGACTCGCGGTTCCGCCGGCGGAGCGAGCAGAAGATCCGTCAACTGCGCGCCAACGCCGGTACGGTCTTCCTGGTCAGCCACTCGATCAACTCGATCCGCGACACCTGCGACCGCTCCATCTGGCTGGAATCCGGGGAGATCCGGATGGACGGTCCCACCGACGAGGTGACCAAGGCGTACGAGGAGTACATGGCCAGCCGGTGACAGCGAGGACCTGCCCACCGGGGCCGGGCGCCCGGTACGCGCTGTATTCGGCCCCCACGGCCGTTAGGGAGAACTCGCCAGACGCTTTCGCCGACGAGTGGGCCACATTCGCCGTACGGTCAACTACGTCGCCGAACAGTTGGACGACGACCGGTTGGCAGGCACGGCGATCGCCCGTGTGCTCACCACCCGTACCGACATGAGGCGAGACGACGCGACCTGACCGGCGTGCGGGTGGCGCATCAGCGGGAAAAGCGAAAGCAACCAGGGTGGACTGCGTCGCGCTCCGCCACGGCCTGGCCTCCGGCCAGCGAGGTGGGCAGCGGCCGCGTCGTGAGCGGAGCGTCGCCTTGTCGCTGGGCATGCCGAGTCGCTGGGCACAATTGTGCTGCTCCCGAGAAGCTCTCAGCCGGCGGCGGGGGTCAAACGGTGGCGGGCGCGCCGGTGTCTCAGGCGGAGTAGCCGCGGGTCGCGGCCCAGTTCGCCAGGGCGATCGTGGTCATCCAGTACGACCCGGCCGCCGGGTTCGCCGAGTCGGCGATCCGTGCCAGCCGCCCCTCGTCGTCGTACCCGACCACCGCGACGTAGTGACCGCCGGGGAACGAGTGCCAGCCGCCGTCGGTGTCGGTGGCGCTGCCGGCGACGTTCACCACGACGCCGCGGCCGTCGGCGACGGCGGCGACGATGTCGGACTGGAGCTGGTCCATCTGGGCCGGGGTGGCCGCACCGCCCGAGAACATCCGGGTCTGGTACGGGTCGCCCTCGACCATGGCGTTGAGCACCCGGGTGGTGTCCTCGGCCGAGTCGGTGCCGAACTGGTCGGTCCCCAACGGGCCGGCCAGCTGATCCTGGGTCCGCTCGACGCCGGTGGCGCTCAGGGCGTTACGGACCGCGGCCGGACCGCAGTAGTAGAAGTTGGTCTGCGCCTGGTAGTCGTACTCCAGGAGCTTGGACGTCGGCGGCTCCGGCTTCTGGTCTAGGTCCGGGTCCGCAGCTGTCTCGACCGGCGCACTCGACGGGGCGGCACTCGACGGGGCAGCACTCGACGGGGCAGCCGCCACGGTGCTGGCCGACCCGACGGCTTCGCTGCCCAGCTCCGCCGTTGACGCCGGAGTCTGCCCCACAGCGGGAGATTCGTCGGCGCCGGCGGCCAAGGCGCCGGAACCGGTCGCCAGCACGAGCGCGGCGGCGGACGCGGCGGCCACCTGGTAGGGCCGCTCGGTGACGATGCGACGGAGCTGTCGCCTGAGGTGGTGCTTCACGGGATCCTCCACGGAGTGTCAGGCTGGTGGCGCACCGAGCCGACCGCGCGGACCGGGTCCGGCGGCGGGGGCCACGAGAGAAGGCGCCCGGCGGGACCGAGCGAGGCGGTGGGTCAGCGCCCGGCGGTGAGCCGGACGGGCGCGGGCACCGCGATGCCGTGGAGGCGGCGGTGGAACCGGGAGATGCGGTCGTGCTGCACGAGGATCGAACTCCTTCCGACACCGCCGACCGGGTTAGCTGACGGATTCGGGCGGGAAGTACGCCCTACCGCGGAATCGCGGATTCACCCCAGGTGCAATGGGTCCCCGGCTCGTCATTCGACGATTGAGCGGGTCCGTGCGGCGTCGCCTCTTGCGATCGGGTACCGCACCGGACGCGCCGACACTACTGGCCGGTCAACGACCTGCCAACCGGCGTTGAGCTGCTTAAACATCGATCATGCAGCAATTTTGCGGGCACTTATGCACTGGCGCAGTTCAATGGGACGAGGGGCCGTAACGGCACGGCAGGTCGACAAGCGGACGAGCGGTGGCCGATCGCCGGGAACCGCCCGCGAAAGTCGGCCGAAATGCGACCACTGACCGGTTCGACACCAAGGTGACCGGCGTCACTGAAATAGTGTCAGTCCGCCCCGCGCCGGGCGCCAGCGAGCGGCGAGCACCGGGCCTCGCGCGGAAGCCGCCCGGGCTCGCACCGACGGCACCGGAGACAGTCGCTTCCTGGCGGCGTACGCCTCGGCGTGGAGCGCGCGGGCCGCCTCCGCGGCCACCTCGGCGTCCCGCCAGGCCGCCCGTTCCCGCGCGGTCGCGGCCCGGTAAGCGGCCAGCTTGCCGTTCCGCACCGCCCGCGTCAAGACGATCTCCTGCTCCGCCGGGTGCAGGCGCGGGTTCCAGCCATCCCGGTGGCCGAACACGTCGCCGAGCTGCCGCGCGGACAGGTCTCCTCGCCAGTGGGCGGCCACCACCGCCTGGTGCAGCCAGCGCTCCCGTGCCGCGTACTCGGCGGGCGTGCGGGGCGTACGCGGGGTGTGCAGAGCCGCGGCGGCGACGAACCGGCGGGCGGCGACCTCCGCCTCGTCGTACGCCTGCCAGGCCTGGTCGGCCTCCTCCTGCGCCGTGAGCCAGGCCTCCCGCCGACGCCGCGCCGTCCGGATCGCGCCGGTTGCCGCCACCGCCACCTCCTCGGCGTACCGGCGCAGGTCGGCGGCTTCGTCCGCCAGCGGCGGGTCGGCGGGCCGATCCCGCTCGGGCCGATCCGGCTCGGGCCGGGCGGCGATGACGGTGAGCGTGGTCAGGGCGAGGACGAGTAGCGCGGACCAGATGGCACTCGCCCGGGGAACGTCGGTGAGGAACTCGTGGAGGACGTTGTTCATGTCGGCAACCTCGACGGAAGACTGGGGCACCGCAGGAGACCGACACCGTGTGGGCACGGGAGTCGGGGCTACGGCGGCGTGCGGGCAGGTACGGGGACGGCGCGGAGAGCTGGCGGGCCGGCGCCGGGAGCGCTGCCGGTCGGCGAGGAAGCGCCGGTCCGGCCGGTCGGCGGGATGCTCAGTCCAGCGGCGGGGCCCGCGAGCCCGCCGTGGCGGGCAACTGCCCGGCCACCGGGCTGTCCCCCGGACCCGCCAGCGGCCGTCCCGCGCTGCCGTGGCGCACCCCGGCACCCGGCGGCACCGCCACGGCAGACCCGACGGCGTCCACCGCCGTCCGCGTGGTGGACGCGGCAACGACAGCGCCCCGGTGGGCCGGCGCGGCGTCCGTCACCACCCCGACCGACACCGTGTCGGCCCGGGGGTCCGGCGCGGCGGCGTCCGGCGTTCCTTGACCGGGTAGCGCACCGCAGTCGGCGCCAACCAGGTTCGGAAGCACCCGGAGCGCCGGTCCGGCGGCCGGCCCGGCCGCGTGGGCGGGAACAAGGGCCGGCCCGGCCGCGTGGGCGGGAGCGACGCCGACGGTGAGGCCGGCGGTCAGCGCCAGACCGGCGAGCAGCCGGGAGGCCCAGCGCGCCACCCACCACAACGGACAGGTGAGCGCGACCGGAAGCACAGTTATACGCTACCGCCGGGGGCGTTCCACCGCATCCGTCCGAGGCATGTCGGGGTCCCGACCACTCGACGATCCGACATGGACCAGCGCAGCCTCGGCCGCCCGCGGGTGTTCCGGCGTGGCGGCCCACGGGGACGGCGCGGTCCCGGCGGGCAACGCCGTCCGTCGCGGCGCACGGGGAGGTCCGAGGCGCCGCGTCATCGGCGTCTCCACATAGCGGTGCAGCAGCGCCGCGAGTGCCAGGTTCACCAGCAACAAGCCCACCACCGCGACCGGCCCCCACCAGCCGGGCACACCAACACCGTGGTGACCGGTCAGCCGGAGAACGGTCACCATGACCAGGACGTGCACCACGTAGAAGGCGAACGAGACCTCACCGAGCCAGACCATCGGGCGGGTACGCCACGGAGTCCGCAGGCCACGGACATCCGCGTCCGCGGCGGCCACGATCACCAGGACGTACGCCACCGACAGCGACGCCGCCCACAGCTCGGCCCGGATCCAGTTGCCAGCCACCACCCAGGTCACGAGGAAGAGGACGCTGGCCGAGCCGAGCCCAGGGCCGCGCCACCGGCCCCGGCGCAGCAGCTCCGCGGCAGCCACGCCCAGCCAGAACTCCAGCGACCGCACCACCGGGAAGATCTGCGTGAACCACCACCGGTTCTCCTCCGGCACGAGGACCTGCGCCGGCCAGAGCGCGAGGATGAACAGCGGCACCGCGCCGATCACCGCCCACAGCCCACCGGTCGGTGCCCGGTGGATCAAGGGCAGCGCGAACGGTAGACAGGCGTAGAAGAACAGCTCGCAGGAGAGTGACCAGCTGACCGTGTTGACGCTGTAGAAGATGCCGGGGGTGGGATCCCAGGCCTGCACGAGAAGGAGGTTCTCCAGCGCGGCGCGGGGGTTCACCGGGTCGCCGAACCCGTACGCCACGAGCAGTGCCGCCACGAACATGACCAGGTGGTTCGGGTAGATCTTGGCCATCCGGCGACGCAGGAAGGTGCGCTTCGCCTCGCCCGGCCGGGCCGACCAGACCAGCACGAATCCACTGAGGATGAAGAAGAACTGCACGCCCGACAGGCCCAGCGTGAACGTCCGGTCGACGACCGTCTTGAGGTCTGGCTCGGCGACGATGCCCATCGTCCCGGCATGGAACCCGAAAACCAGCAGTGCCGCGATCCACCGCAGCCCGGTCAGCGACGGCAGCCGGCCGACGCGGGCGGGCGCGGCGTCCTCCACCGCGGATCCTGGCCGGTCGGCGGGGGGTACCAGCACGGGCATCTCCTTGTCGGGGTGGGCGGGCTCGACGGCCCGGTAGACACCGACCCGCGACGTTACCCGCCGGGCCGGCCGCCGCCGCGCCGCACCGGGTCACGAATCGTACACGTGTTCGATGGTGCGGTACGCTCGGGACGTGCCGGACACCGCCTATCAGCCCTCCATGCTGGATCTCGTCGAGGCCGACCCGACGCTCGAGCCGCTCGCGGGCGCAGCCACCCGGCACCAGCTCACCCGGGGCGCCTGGATCGACCACCTGCCCGGCTGGGTGCGCGGCTCCGACCAGGTGCTCGACACGCTCCGGCGGAACGTGCCGTGGCGGGCCGAACGCCGCACGATGTACGACGCTCAGGTCGCCGTGCCCCGCCTGCTCTGCTGGTACGCGGCCGGCCGGCCGCTGCCCCACCCGGTTCTCACCGCCGCCCGGACGGTGCTGACCCGGCACTACGCCACCGAGTTGGGCGAACCGTTCGTCAGCGCCGGCATGTGCCTCTACCGGGACGGGCGGGACAGCGTCGCCTGGCACGGCGACACCATCGGTCGCGGCGCGCACGCCGACACGATGGTCGCCATCGTGTCCTTCGGCTCACCCCGGGCGCTGCTGCTCCGACCCCGCGGCGGTGGCACCAGCCTCCGCTTTTCACTCGGCCACGGCGACCTCGTGGTGATGGGCGGTTCCTGCCAACGCACCTGGGAACACGCGATCCCCAAGACCGCCCGTCCGGTCGGCCCCCGGGTCAGCGTCCAGTTCCGTCCCGCGAACGTCGCCTGAGGTCCGCCCGCGGCGGTGGCGGCGGGTCGGCCCACGGGCCCGCAACCGGTTGGTCCGGGGCGCCGTCAGCGGACAGATCAGTCGCGTTCGACCTGGTGGCCCACCACCGCGGGCCCGAGCAGCACGGCGAAGCCGCTGCCGTCCCGGCGCGGATCCGCCGCGGGCAGCTCCACCGGCTCACCGTTGGCCGTCGAGCCCACCGGCCGAGGGCCGACCCAGGCGGCGACCACGTCGGTCTCGCCCTTGAGGAAACGTTGGACGCGCACTCCAGCGGTCGCCCTCCCCTTCGCCGGGTACGCCGCGAACGGCGTCACCTTCACCGTGGCACCGGTCGAGGTGACCACCATCGGCGCGCCGCGTGTCGGGTCGTCCGTGCGAACCGCGCCGAAGAACACCACCCGCGCCCCGGCCGTCAGGTTGACTCCGGCCATGCCGCCACCCCGAATCCCCTGTGGACGGACGAGCCCGGCCGGGAACCGCAGCAGCGACGCCTCGGAGGTGATGAACGCGACGCTCTCGGCACCGTCGGTGAGCCAGGTCGCCCCGACCACCTCGTCACCGTCCCGCAGGCTGATCACCTCGAACTCGTCGGAGCGCACCGGCCACTCCGGCGCGCACACCTTGACCACACCCTGCCGGGTTCCCAACGCGAGCCCGGGCGACCCCTCGGCAGTCGGCCCGAGCGGGGCCAGGCCGACCACGATCTCCCCCGGTTCCAGCGGCGCCAGCTCGGCGGCGGACATCCCCCCGCGCAGCGAGACGGTGCCGGACTGCTCGGGCAGCACCGGCAACGGCAGCACGTCCACCTTGATCGCGCGACCAGCGCTGGTGACCAGCAGGACCCGGCCGCGGGCCGTCGAGTGGACGACGGCGCGTACCGCGTCGTGCCGGACCCGGCCGCGCCGGCGGCGCCCCTCGGCTGCCTCCTCCGACTCAGCCGCGGTGCGCGCGACCAGGCCGGTCGCCGACAGGATCACCTGGCACGGGTCGTCGGCGACCTCCAGCGGGCCGGCCGGTACGGAGGCGGCCAGCACCTCCTTGAGGTCCCCGTCGACCAGTGTGGTGCGGCGCGGTGTCGCGAACTGCCTCACCACCGCGGCGAGCTCGCCGGAGACGACCTTCCGCAGCACCTTCGGGTCGTCCAGGATCCGGGACAGCTCGGCGATCTCGCCGCGCAGCTTCTCCTGCTCGGCCTCCAGCTCCAGCCGGTCGTACTTCGTCAGCCGGCGCAGCGGCGTGTCGAGGATGTACGTGGCCTGGACGTCGGACAGCTTGAACCGCTGCATCAGGCCGCTCTTCGCGGCCTGCGCGTCCTCACTGCCCCGGATCAGTCTGACCACCTTGTCGATGTCGAGCAACGCGATCAGCAGACCGTCGACCAGGTGCAGCCGCTCCTCGCGCTTGCGCTTCCGGTACGCGCTGCGCCGGGTCACCACCTCGTACCGGTGGGACAGGAAGACCTCCAGCAGTGCCTTCAACCCCAGCGTCTGCGGCTGCCCGTTTACCAGCACCAGATTGTTGACGCCGAACGACTGCTCCAGCGGGGTCAGCCGGTAGAGGTCGGCGAGCAGCGCCTGCGGATTGACCCCGACCTTGCATTCGACGACGAGCCGGGTGCCGTTCTCCCGGTCGGTCAGGTCCTTGACGTCGGCGATGCCGGTGAGCCGCTTGGTCTTCGTCACCTCGTTGGTGATGGCGGCGATGATCTTCTCCGCGCCGACGCCGTACGGCAGCTCGACCACGGTGATCGCCTGCCGGCCACGGCTGCCCTCCACCGGGCCGATCTCCACCTTGCCGCGCATCCGCACCACACCACGGCCGGACTCGTACGCCCGACGCACCTCGTCGAGGCCGAGCAGCAGCCCGCCGGTGGGCAGGTCGGGACCCGGCACGAACTCCATGAGCTTGTCCAGCGTGGCGTCCGGGTGGTTGATCAGCCAGCGGGCGGCGGAGACCACCTCGCCGAGGTTGTGCGGAATCATGTTGGTCGCCATCCCGACCGCGATCCCGGACGCGCCGTTGACCAGCAGGTTCGGGAAGGCGGCCGGCAGCACGGTGGGCTGGGTCAGTGAGCCGTCGTAGTTCGGCTCCAGGTCGACCGTGTCCTCACCGAGCTCGCCGACGAGCTGCATCGCCTCCCGGGACAGCCGGCACTCGGTGTAGCGCGCCGCCGCCGGTCCGTCGTCCGGGCTTCCGAAGTTTCCATGCCCGTCGATGAGGGGCGCGTTGAGCGAGAAGTCCTGCGCCAGGCGGACCAGCGCGTCGTAGATCGCCGCGTCGCTGTGCGGGTGGTACCGACCCATCACGTCACCGACGACACGGGCCGACTTGACGTGCGAACGGTCCGGCCGGAAGCCGGATTCGGCCATCGACCAGAGGATGCGGCGGTGCACCGGCTTGAGCCCGTCCCGCGCGTCCGGCAGCGCGCGGGAGTGGATGACCGAGAACGCGTACTCCAGGTAGGAGTCGGCAACCTCGGTGACCAGCGGGTTGTCGAAGACCCGCGCGCCGGCCTGGTCGAACGAGGAGAGGTCGACCTTCGTTTCCTTGCGGCGTGCCATCGTTCAGTGTCCTTGTCCGTGTTCGGCGGCCGGTGTGCTCATGCGTCGATCGCCTCGCGGTCGACGCGGTCGGCGGAGTTGATCAGCCAGTTCCGGCGGGGTTCGACCTTCTCCCCCATCAGCAGCTCCAGGATCCCCTCGGCCTCCTCGACGTCGTCGAGGGTGATCCGACGGACCGCCCGGGTAGCCGGGTTCATCGTGGTCTCCCACAGCTCGTCGGCGTCCATCTCGCCGAGGCCCTTGAACCGCGGGATCGGGGTGGCGACCTGCTTGCCGGCCTTCTCCAGGCGCTGGACCGTCGCCTCCATCTCCGCCTGGGTGTACGTGTAGACCGTCTGCGGGCTGCGCCCCCTCGTGGTGATCTTGTGCAGGGGCGGCATCGCCGCGTACAGCCGGCCGGCCTCGATCAACGGCCGCATGTAGCGGGCGAAGAGCGTGATCAGCAGCGTACGGATGTGCGCGCCGTCCACGTCGGCGTCGGCCATGATGAGCACCCGGCCGTACCGCATCGCGGACAGATCGAACGTCCGCCCGGATCCGGCGCCGAGCACCTGCACGATCGCGGCGCACTCGGCGTTGTCCAGCACCTGCTGGAGGTTCGCCTTCTGCACGTTGAGGATCTTGCCGCGGATCGGCAGCAGCGCCTGGTACTCCGAGGAACGGGCCATCCGGCTCGTCCCGAGAGCGCTGTCCCCCTCGACGATGAACAGCTCGCTGCGGTCGACTCCGGTGGAACGGCAGTCGACCAGCTTCGGCGGCATCGACGCGCCCTCCAGGGCGGTCTTGCGGCGCGCGGCGTCCTTCTGCTGTTTCTGCGTCAACCGGACCCGCGCCGCGTCGACGATCTTCTGCAGCACCGTCCGCGCCTCGGCCTTGGTCTTCCGGTCCTCCAACCAGCCTTTGAGATGCTGCTCGACGAGGCCCTGCAGCACCTTGGTGATACCGGCGGTGGACAGCTCGTCCTTGGTCTGGGAGGTGAACTGCGGCTCCGGGATCCGCACGTGCACCACCGCGGTCATCCCCTCGAGGATGTCGTCCAGTGTGGGCGGCTCCTCCTTGGCCCTGAGCAGGCCGCGGGCGTTGCGGACGGCGTCGACGAGCGCGCGGGTCAGGGCCCGCTCGAAGCCCTTGCGGTGGGTGCCGCCGTGCGCGTTGCGGATCGTGTTGGTGAAGCACTCCACGGTGCGGTCGTAGCCGGTGCCCCACCGGAAGGCCACCTCCACCTCGGCGCGCCGCTGCACGTTGGACTGCATGACGCCGTTGGCGTCGGCGGCGTTTTCCCGGTATGCCCCCTCACCGGTCACCAGCAGCGTGCCGGACACCGCGCGGTCCCCCGCCGGGGCGAGGAAATCCACCATGTCGGCCAGGCCGTTCGGGTAGTGAAACCGCTCCTCGACCGGCTCCGTCCCGGTGTGGTCGCGCAGCAGATACCGGACGCCGGGCACCAGGAAAGCGGTGTTGCGCACCTTCATCCGCACTGCCTCGGCGTCCAGCGACGCACCGGTCTCGAAATAGCGCGGGTCGTGCCAGTACCGGATCGAGGTGCCGGTTCGCTGGCCACGCTTCATCGCGCCGGACACCTGGAGCCCGGGGCCGGCGGTGAACCGGGCGTCCGGCCCGTCGCCGTCGAAGACGCCGGGAACACCGTGCCGGAAGGACATCGCGTGGACCTTGCCGCCCCGGCGAACCGTCACGTCGAACCGACGGGCGAGCGCGTTGACCGCTGAGGCGCCCACCCCGTGCAAGCCGCCCGACGTCTTGTAGCCCGACCCACCGAATTTGCCACCCGCGTGCAACCGGGTGAGCACCAGCTCGACGCCGGAGATGCCGGACTTCGCGTGCACGTCGGTGGGAATGCCCCGACCGTCGTCGTCGACCTGGACCGAGCCGTCCGCGTGCAACGTGACCTCGATCGTCGTCGCGTGGCCGGCGACGCCCTCGTCGGTGGAGTTGTCGAGGATCTCGTTGACGAGGTGGCCCACGCCACGACTGTCGGTCGAGCCGATGTACATGCCGGGACGCTTACGGACAGCGTCCAGCCCCTCAAGGTGCGTGAGGTCGTCGGCCCCATACAGGGTCTCAGGCTCTGCGGTCAACTGGTCGTACTCCCAGGTCTCGGCGGTGTGGTGCCGCCGGGTCTCGGCGGTGTGGTGCCGCCGGGTCTCGGCGGTGTGGTGCCGCGGACGGCGGGCATCGGCCGGAAGCGGCGCGCCGCAGCGAGCCTAGCGGGACGTCCTGACAATGCCCGACAGCCCCGCTCGACCCGCCACAACCGGCGCAACCGACCCGACGGCTGGCAGATTCCCCCCGTGACCCGGGCGACACCCCCTGCCGCCGGCCACCGCTTCGCGTCGGGCTCGGCACGCTGGTGGGGTCTCGCCCGGTACGCCTTGACCGCCGAGCTCCCCGGCACCGACCTGGTCTACCTGAACGTGCAGCGGGCGTTCGACGACGTCCGGGGTGACGCCGGTCACCCGCAGGTTACCCGCCAGTAGGAAAGGGTCGTAGATTGATTCCGTGAACGCGGAGTACCAACAGGAGTTCGTCGACGTCGAGGGGGCCCGCCTCGGCCTCCAGATCTACCCGGAACCGGAGGGCGTCGCCGACGCCCCGGTCGTGCTGATCTCGCCCGCCATGGGAGTCCCGGCGCGGTACTACCGGACGTTCGCCACGGCGCTGCGCGCCGCCGGGCTGGCCGTCGCGGTCGCCGACCTGCGGGGCACCGGTGCGAGCACGCCGCGGCCGAGCCGCGACTGCAGCTACGGCTACGCCGAGCTGGCCACCGACGTCGGTGTGGTGCTGGCGGCGCTCAAGGCCCGGCGGGACGGGCGGAGGACCGTCGTGCTCGGGCACTCTCTCGGCGGTCAGGCAGCGCTGCTGCACCTCGCCCTGCACGAGGGGCACGACGTCGACGGACTGGCCCTGGTCGCCGTGGGTTTGCCCTGGTGGCGCAGCTACCCTGGCGCGCGGCGGTACGGCGTCCTGCCATTCACGCAGGGGATCGCCGCCACCGCCCGACTGCTCGGCGTCTGGCCCGGTTGGGGCTTCGGCGGCCGGCAGGCACGCGGGGTCATCCACGACTGGGCGTACACCGCCCGCACCGGCCGGTTCCCGCAGTTGGACGGCGTCGACGCCGAAGCGGCCATCCGGGCGGTCCGCACCCCGGTCCTGGCGGTCAGCGTGGACGACGACCAGTACACACCGCACGAGACACTCGACCACCTCTGCGGCAAGCTGGTCACGGCTCCCGTCGCACGGGAGCGCTACACGGCGGCGCAGTCCGGAGCCCGGATGGACCACTTCACCTGGGTACGCGCGGCGAGCCCGCTGGCCGGCCGGGTGGCCCGGTTCGCCGCCCGGCTGCCGACGCACTGAGGCCGGCGTCGCGTTGCCGCCCGGCGCCCCGCCCGCCCGGGGGACGTCGCGCGATCCAATCCGGGCGGATCCCGGCGCCGGGTCTCCACGCCCGCGATCTGCGGCCGGATCCCCACTCCCGCGAGGTATCGGCAGATCAGTGCCGGGATTAGCGGCACGGGCGGCGGGTATGCCGCGGCGCCCGACATGGTGGAAGGGGAGCAGATGTCCGAACGGCACACCGCGCTGCGCTCGATGCACGATCTGGGCCTGGCGGCCTGGTTCGGGGGCTCCCTGATGGGCGCCTTCGGGGTCAACGGCAGCGCAGCACAGATCAGCGACTCGACCCAGCGGCTGCCCGCGGCGTCGGCGGGTTGGGCCAGGTGGACGCCGGTGAACGCGGCGGCAATCGGCGCCCACCTCGCCGGCGCGGTCGGCGAACTGGTGACCGAGAGCCCGCGGATGGCCGTCCAGGCGGGGGTGGGCAGGGCCAGTACGGTCAAGACCGCCCTGACGGTGAGCGCGCTCGCGGTGACGGGTTACAGCCGACTGCTCGGCATGCGGCTGGAGAAGGCAGGCAACCCGCCGGTCGACGGCACGACCGAGCCGAACCACTCCACGCCGTCGGACGTGGCGTCCTGTCAACGACAGATGAAGATGCTCCAGTGGGCGATCCCGGCCCTGACCGGGGCGCTGATCGTGGTCACCGCGTACATGGGCGAGCAGCAGAAGCCCGGACAGGTCCTACGGGGCATACTCGCGCGGGCCGGCTCGATGGGCACCGGCAAGAGCATGGGCAAGCGGGGAACGATGGGCGCCACCGGCCGACGGACGACGACGTCCGGCCACTGACGCCGGCGTCGTGCCCCACCGGCCCCGGCAGGGCGCGCCGGGTTGCGGAGAAGTGACGGCCGGGGCGGGCGAATCGAACCCGGTACCGCCGGAGGAGACCAGCGAGGTGGGCGATGACGGGTAGCAGTGGGCGCGGCGACGGGCGGCAGCCGGAGGCGGCCACGCCGTGGATCACCCGGGACGGCTTCGACGCGGATCCACCGTGGGGTGCCGGCGACGACGACCCGATGAACGAGGGCAGCGAGGAGAACGCCGTCCCGGAGGGGCGGCGGGGCGAGCGGCGCGCCGGTGAGCAGGCCGCGTCCTCCGGCCCCGCGGGCCGGCACGGGTTCGGGGCGGTGGAGCCGACGCGTACACCGGTGGCGGGGCCCGGTGCACCCCCGGACCCGGCACCGCCGCGCCGGCCGTTCCCGGACGACGCCGACATCGACGAGCGCGCCGAGGACGCGCTCCGCACGCGCGGCCGCCGGTCCTGACCGGCCGGCCGGACACCGTCGCCGGCCAACCGCCTGAACTGAACCCGGCCGTCCACGACTGGTGACCGTCGCGGGACCAAGCTGGTAGCTTGCCCCGATGAGCCTGCGGCGCCGCCGCACGGCGGTGGCCCTCCGCCTCGCGATCGTGATCGGTGTGCTGGCCGGAATCCTGCTGACCGCCCTCGGCCCAACGACGATCATCAGCCTGCTGCCGTACTTCACCATCCAGAGCAACGTCGCCGTGGGTCTCGTCGCCGGGTACGCGGTCTGGCAGGCCCGACCGGGCCGGCCCGAACCGCCGTCGGCGCTCAGGGGGCGGTGACGCTCTACATCACCATCACGGCTGTGGTCTATCACCTCGTGCTGGCCAATCCGGCCAGCCCGTTCGCGATGCCCCAGGCCGACCGGGCGTTCGGCGAGGTGCTGGGCAACCAGTTCCTGCACACGGTGGTGCCGCTGCTGGCGGTGACGGACTGGGCCCTGTTCGACCGGCGGGGCCGGCTGCGCCCACGGTACGCGGTGTGGTGGCTGGCGTTCCCGCTCGGCTACCTCGGTTTCGCGCTGGTCCGCGGCCTGATCGTCGAGGAGTATCCGTACCCGTTCGTCGACGCCGGCGCGCTGGGCTACCGCGGCGTCGGGATCAGCGCGGTCGCCTTCGCCGTCGCGTTCTGGCTGCTCGGGCTCGGACTCGTCGGGGTGGACCGCGGGCTGGCCCGGTGGCGGCCACCGACCACGACGCCGTCCGGCACATCCGCGGCGGCCGAGGGGCCGGCGGCCACCGCAGGGCCGGAGCCCGCCGGGACGGTGGCAAGCAGGTCAACGCAGCCGGGACCGGTAACCGTGGACACCGGCGGCCCGGTCCCGGCCGTAGGCGTCGGAGTAGCCCCACCGGCCGGGGATGTCCAGCAACTCGATCCGCCCGAGACCCTCCGGTAGCACCGGGTCGACCAGCAGGTTGTCACCGTGGGGCTCCAGCCCGAGCACAGCGGCGAGCAGCATCAGCAGCCCCCCGGAGGACCACGCCTGCGGACGCCCGGCGATCGGCAGTTGGACGGGATACTTCGTCAGCGTGCGCGGGTAGCCGGCGATGACCTCCGGCACCGCCCCGCCCACCATCTCGGCCATGTCGAAGATCCCCTGGGCGATCCGCGCCGCCTCCGCAGCGCGCCCGTACCGGCGCAGGCCGGTGGCGATCACGGCGTTGTCCCACGGCCACACGGCGCCCAAATGCGAGGCGACCGGGTTGTAGACCGGCTGCCCCGTCGCGAGGGTACGGACACCCCACCCGGAGAACAGGTCGGGGCCGACCAACTGCTCGGCGAGCGTCCCGGCCCGGTCGTCGGGGACGATTCCGCTCCACAGCAGGTGGCCGATGTTGGAGGTGAGCGCGTCGACCGGCTGTCCGTCCGGGCCGAGCGCCAGTGCGTAGTAGCCCCGGTCCGGCAGCCAGAAGTCGTCGTTGAACCGCCGCTTCAGCGCCGCCGCCTCCCGCTCCAGCCGGTCCGCGTACGCGGGGTCGCCCCACACCTCACGGGCGAGGCGGGCACCACACGCCTTCGCGTCGTACACGTAACCCTGCACCTCGCAGGTGGCGCGTGGGAAATCGGGCTGCCGCCCGTCCCGGTCGGTGATCGCCCCCGGCGAGTCCTTCCAGCACTGGTTCACCGTGCCCTGACGGGTGTTGCGGCGCTGGTAGCGCACGTACCCGTCGCCCGTGGAGGCGCCGTACTCGTCGATCCAGTCCAGTGCCATCCGGGCCGCATGGCGCAGTTCCCGCGCCAACGCGGTGTCTCCGGACCAGCGCTCGTACTGGTCGAGCAGCACCACGAACAGCGGCGTGGTGTCGGCCGCGCCGTAGTAGAGGCTGGTCGGCATCTCCCCGAACGCTGCGGCCTCCCCGTACCGCAGCTCGGCAAGGATCTTGCCGGGCTCCTCCTCGTGGGTGTCGTCGAGCCGCCCTCCCTGGAGCAGCGCCAGCAGGCGCAGCGTCACCGGGGCCAACTCCGGTGTGAACGGCAACGTCTGTAGGCAGGTCACCAGGCTGTCCCGTCCGACGAGGGACATCGCCCACGGCAGCCCGCCGACCGGGATCCGGCGCACGGTCGACAGCGGCTCGTACCGAAGCGCGGCCAGGTCGACGAGACTGCGCCGGTACGCCGTGGCCAACGCCTCGTCCCCGGCCACCAGCGTCGGGGCCCGGTCCAGCCACTCGCGCAGGTCGTCGCGCATGTCCCGGCGGATGTGCTGACGATGGGTCTCCAGGTCGGCCCGCATGTCCTGGCCGCCCTCGCCGCGCACGATCATGCTGACGTGCAGGTCAGTCTCCCACTGCCCGTGCGGGGCCACCCGGATCTGGAACGTCATTCCTCGCTCGTCCACGTCGACCGGCGCGGTGCTGGTCACGATCGTCTCGCGGTTGAACCGCTCCCGCCGGTACTGGAGCCGGAGCTGCCGCCGCGCCGGATCCGGGGTGGCCCGCACCCGGCGCGCTGGTGGCTGGGCGGCGTCGGCGACCTCGGCGAAGTCGGCGAAGTCGCTGCCGATCTCCATCCGCACGGTCAACTCGGCCGGGTCGCCGGAGTGGTTGAGCACGGTGAGGCTCTCGTTGAAGCTGTCGTCGAGGGACCGGTGCCGGATCACCGACACGTCGGCGTCGACGTAGTGGCTAACGGTTCCGGGGACGAGGAAGAACCGTGTCTCGAAGTAGGTCATGTCGTCCCGGGACAGGGCCTGCAACCGGTCTCCGTCGACCCGCAGCACCCAGTGCGCGAGGAACCGGGTGTCGAAGGAGAACAGCCCGACCGGCACGCCGGGATCGGTCTCGACGTCGCCCTGCGCGTCGCTGACCGCGAAGGCGTTGCCCGCCATCACGTGGACCCGTTGCTGCCTCATCGGTGACTCCGCTCACCCCGGGCACCCCCGGTGGCCTGCTCGGCCGCACCCGGCTCGCCGTCGGCCGTCAGCGTACGGGCCGCCACCTCACGGGGGTGGTGCGCGCCGGGCGGACCGGGAAAGAGCCGGCGAAGTGTCATGAACAGCCGGATGTCACCGCGGACGGTGAGCTCGTTGCGACCCAGCGCCGCGGCCGGGTGCAGAACCCCGGCGGCGATCTGGTCGAAGACCGCGCGGTCGGCGCGTACGACCAGGTCGGCGTCGTCCGCGCGCCGGGTCACGGTGACCCGCTGGTCGGCGATGGTGAGGTACCAGTGTTCGGTCCGCCCGCCGCCGCGGGAGTCCAGGCGCACCGTGCCGGCCGTGGTCTCGGGCAGCTCCGGATGCCGGTCCAGCCCCAGCCGTCGCAGCAGCTCCGGCGCCGACGTGCTCATCGCCCGCTCCCTCCTGTCCCTGGCAAGGCTCGCACCGGCGCGGGTGAGGCCGGTTCACCCCGGCCGGGTGAACCGGCCTCGACGAGGCGGGCAGCGCACCCATGTACGCCGTGCTGCCGGTCCTGCGTAACACCGTCGTGGGCCGTGGGCGGCACGACGACGGGCGGCCAGCTGCCCGGCGGCTGACCTCCGGCGCCGACCGGTCGGCGCCGGAGGGGTCGGGCCGCAGAGCCGCACTGTGAGCTACCACACCCACAGTGATGATCATCACGAAGGGGGAAGCCCACCGGCATCGGAGGGTAGGTTCGATGTGGGTTGAGGCGCGACCGCCGGCCCTTCGCGGTCTGCTGCCGGGTGGACGTCCGGAACCGTCGGACCGTCACTGATCACCGGTAACGCCGCGCCCCTGCGGGCGCGGAATCGCGTGTGCGCGCGGCGCACACCCCGAGCGGAAACGGCTGTATGTCTTCTGTGCTGCCCGCGGTCACCCGGCCGCGCTTGTCCCGCCCGTCCTGGCTGTCGCCGAAGGTGTTCCGCACCGAGGTGCTCGCCGGCCTGGTCGTCGCCCTGGCGCTGATCCCGGAGGCGATCAGCTTCTCGATCCTGGCGGGGGTCGACCCACGCGTCGGCCTGTTCGCCTCGTTCACCATGGCGGTCACCATCGCCGTCTGCGGCGGCCGTCCGGCGATGATCTCCGCCGCGACCGGCGCGATCGCCCTGGTGGTGGCTCCTCTCGCCAGGGAGCACGGTCTCGATCACCTGATCGCGGCGGTGATCCTCGGCGGGCTGCTCCAGGTGGTCCTCGCCGCCCTCGGCATGGCGAAGCTGATGCGGTTCATCCCGCGAAGCGTGATGGTCGGCTTCGTCAACGCCCTGGCCATTCTCATCTTCGCCGCCCAGATTCCGCACCTGCTCGGGGTGCCGTGGCTGGTCTACCCGCTCGCCGCCCTGGCACTGGCGATCATGATCGGGCTGCCCCGCCTGACCCGCGCCGTTCCCGCACCGTTGGTCGCGATCATCGTGCTGACCGTCGTCACCGCCGCCGCCAGCATGACCGTGCCCACCGTCGGCGACCAGGGCGAACTGCCCGACCGGCTGCCGGCCCTCGGCCTGCCGCAGGTCCCCTGGACCCTGGACACCCTCGTCCTGATCGCCCCGTACGCCGCGGGCATCGCACTGGTCGGGCTGATGGAGTCGCTGATGACCGCCAAGCTGGTCGACGACATCACCGACACCCACTCGGACAAGACCCGCGAGTCGTGGGGTCAGGGCGTGGCCAACATCGTCACCGGCCTCTTCGGCGGCATGGGCGGCTGCGCCATGATCGGTCAGACGATGATCAATGTGAAGGCGTCCGGCGCACGGACCCGCCTGTCGACGTTCCTCGCCGGTGTGTTCCTGCTCGTCCTCGTCGTGGCCCTGGGCGACGTGGTCGCCGCGATCCCGATGGCCGCCCTCGTCGCCGTCATGATCATCGTTGCGGTGTCGACGTTCGACTGGCACTCCGTCACCCCCGCCACCCTCCGGCGCATGCCGCTCGGCGAGACCCTCGTCATGCTCACCACCGTCGGTACGACCCTGGTCACCCACAACCTCGCGGTCGGCGTCGCCACCGGCGTCCTCACCGCCATGGTGATCTTCGCTCGGCGGGTCGCCCGGCTGGTCGAGGTCACCAGTGTCCTGGACCCCGAGGGGGGTACCCGGATCTACTCGGTGCACGGTGAGCTGTTCTTCGCCTCCAGCAACGACCTGGTCTACCAGTTCGACTACGCCGACGACCCGCAGCACGTGGTCATCGACATGACCAACGCCCACGTCTGGGACGCCTCATCGGTCGCGGCGCTGGACGCGATCACCACGAAGTACGCCGCCCGTGGCAAGACGGTCGAGATCATCGAGCTGAACCGGCCCAGCGCCGCCATCCACGGCTCCCTCGCCGGCCGGCTGGGCGGCGGCCACTGACGGTGCCGACCCGCCGAGGACGGGCCGGTGGCCGCCCTGGGTCCACGCGCGGGCCGCCGACCGAACACGGCACGCCGGCGTCAGCCGACACGCAGTTCCCCAGGAGCCGGGGCCAGGAGGGAGTCGCCGGGGCCGTCGGCGCCGCTACGCCATTGCCACGACCGCCCAGAGCAGACCGGCGCCGACGCCCACCACGAGGCTGAGCACAGCGGCCGTCACCGCGATCCGCGCCGACCACGCCCGTCCGCCCGCGCCGGCCCTGATTCGCGCGCCACGACCGGCCGGGCCCTCCGCACCGGCGGCGCGGAAGGCCGGGCTGATCCAGCGCAGGTAGTAGAAGAGGCTGACCACGCTGTTGCCGACCGCGACCACGGCGAGCCAGGCATACCCGCCGTCCCACGCGGCGCTGGCGGTGGTGAGCTTACCGACGAAGACGCCCGTGGGCGGGGTGCCCACCAGCCCGAGCAGCGCCACCAGCAGGGCCGCGGCAAGCCACGGCCGTCCGGCGGCCAGCCCCCGCCAGTCGGCCAGGTCGCGGTGGTCCGGCAGCGCGGCGGTGACCGCGAACGCGGCGACGTTCGTCACCGTGTAGCCGGTGAGGTAGACCAGCAGCGACGGCAGGGCAAGGTCGGACCGATCGGCCACGACCACCGGTACGAGGAGGAATCCCACCTGGCTGACGGTGGACCAGCCGAGCAGCCGCCGCGGGTCAGACTGCCAGTAGGCGGCGAGATTGCCCAGCGTCATGCTGGCCACGGCGAGGGCCGCCACGACAACCGGCCACCGGGTCGCCTCGGGCAACACACCGACGATCCGGTGCACCGCCACCAACGCGCCGATCTTCGGCACGGTGGTCAGGAACGTCGCCGTGAGCGCGGTGGAGCCCTCGGCCGCGTCCGGCACCCAGAAGTGCGCGGGCACTCCGCCGGCCTTGAACATCAGTCCAGCGATCACCGCGACGGCGGCGACGGTGACCGCCGCGCGGGGTGTCTCGGGGAGCCGGCCGGCAAGTTCCGCGTACGACGTGGTGCCGGCGAGCCCGGTCAGGACGGTCACCCCGGACAGCAGTACGATGCCGAACAGCGCCCCCAGGAAGTAGGTCTTCATGGCCGCCTCGGCGCCGCCGGCCGTGCCGGCGAGCCCGATCAGGGCGTAGAGCGGGATACTGGCGAGCAGGAACCCGACGGCGAGGACGAGCAGGTCGTCGGCACCGGCGAGCAGCACGGCGCCCGCGGTGGCGAAGAGCAGAAGCGCGTACGTCTCGCTCTCCCGCGCGGTACCCGCGATCTCGTCGGCGGCGAGCACGAGCACGAGCAGGGTGCCGGTCCCGGCCAGGATCCGGGCGACCCCGGTGGCGGTGTCGACGGCGAACGACCCGTCGAACGCGGTCGTGGCCGGAGCGGTCAGCCGCACCGCCGCGGCGACGATCATGCCAGCGAGCACGCCGACGGTGAGGATCCGGATGAGCCACTGCCGGTGCCGGGGCAGGAACGAACCGCCGAGGAGTGCCGCGAGCGCTCCGCCGGCGAGCAGCATCTCGGGCAGCAGCAGCGCGGGACGCATCATCCCGGTCTCCACCGCCTACCGCCCGACCAGGTCGACGAGGCGGTTCGCGGCAGGCTCGACGACGTCGAGCAGCGGGCGGGGCAGGACGCCGATCAGCAGGGAGAGCAGCAGCAACGGCCCGACCGAGCACAGTTCCCGCGCGGTCAGGTCGGCGAAGCCGGCCGACCTGCCGCGGGTCTCCCCGGTGAAGACGCGTTGCAGCGCACCCAGGAACAGCGCCGCCGTGACCAGGATGCCGAGCAGTGCCACCGCGGTGACCGGAGCGGCGGCGACGCTGCCGGTGAAGATCTGGAACTCGGCGATGAAACCGGAGAACGCCGGCAGGCCGAGAGAGGCGAACGCGCCGATCGCGAACAGCGTGGCGAAGGCCGGCGCCGGACCGGCGAGCCCACCGTACCCGGTCATGTCGTAGCTGCCGGCGCGGTCGCGCAGCACCCCGGCGAGCAGGAACAGCGCGGCGGTGATCAGTCCGTGGCTCACCATCTGGGTGACCGCGCCGGTGACCGCGACCGCCCTTGGCTGTGCGGTGTCGGCGGCCGCCAGACCGGCGACACCGACGGCGAGGACGATGTAGCCCATATGATTGACCGACGTGTAGGCGATCATGCGCTTGAGGTTGGACTGTGCCAACGCCACCAGCGCCCCGTAGAGGACGGACCCGACGCCGACCAGGACGATCAGCCACGCCCAGGCACGCCACGCGCCCGGCAGCATCGGCATGGCGATCCGCACGAAACCGTACGTGCCCATTTTCAGCAGGACACCCGCCAACACGGCCGAGCCGACGGCCGGCGCGTCCGTGTGCGCCGGCGGCAGCCAGGTGTGAAACGGGACGGTGGGGGTCTTCACCGCCAGCCCGACGAGAATCGCGGCGAGCACCAGCCCGCCGGCCGGCGCCCGATCGGACAACGGCGTCGCCGCGACGAGCTCCGGCATATCGAAGGTGTGCGGATCGGCGGCGATGTAGAGGCCGATGAAACCAACCAGCAGCGCCAGCGAGCCGAGGAAGGTGTAGAGAAAGAACTTCAGCGCCGAGCGGCCCCGGTCACCGTGGCCCCAGCCGGCGATGACGAAGTACATGCCGACGATGGACAGGTCGAAGAAGACGAAGAACAGGATCAGGTCGGCGGCGACGAACAGGCCGAGGCTGACGCTCTGCAGGAACAGGAACAGCGCCGCCTGGCCACGGGGCCGGTGTCGTTCCCGCACCGCGTACACCGCGCAGGCCAGGAAGATCACGGCGGTCATCGCGACCAGCGGCAGGGAGAAGCCGTCCACCCCCACGTGGTAGCTGCTGTTCACTCCTGGAATCCACGGCACCCGCTCGTCGAAGGCCAACTCGCCGGGCGGCGGAGGGTCGTAGCGCGTCCAGATGACAGCGATCAACGCGAGGTCGGCTGCCGCCACCGCGACCCATGCCCACCGCGCCACCGGATCGGCGAGGCGGGGCACGGCCGCCAGGGCCACGGCGGCGACCAGGGGCAGGAAGACGATCACGCTGAGCACCGGTCACCCCACCAGCACGAGGACGACGACGCCGACGACGAGCACCACGACGGCCTGGAAGTAATACCGGTGCAACTGGCCGCTCTGCGGCCGACGGGCCCAGTGTCCCAGCCGACGCACCCCGGCGGCGAAGCCCTCCACCGCGCCGTCCAACCAGCGCTCGTCGAACCGGCCGGCCCGCCGGGCCGCCCCCAGCACCGCGCCCGACACGCGGTCGACGCCCCGGTCGAGAACCCGGTCGTCAAACCGGGCCAGCGTCTCGGCGCACCGCAACGTCGGCCGGACGACCAGCACCCGAGTGACGGTCGCCAGCCCGAGCCACCGCCGTGCCCACCGCGGCGCCGGGGCCGCCCAGCGGGCGACGGCCGCGACGACGACCAGGGCGACGGCCGCCGACACCGCCAACTCCGTCACCGGGGTGTGGAATTCCGCCGGCTCCCCCACCATCCGGGCGACCAGCGCGCCGGCCGGAGGCAGCGCCAGCAGACCGGCAACCGCGGCACCGACCGCGAGGACCACCAGCGGCACCTGTTGGAGCGGGTCGACGCGGCCGGTACCGGTCCCCTCCCCGACCGGACCGCCGTCGCCCCCGGTCCGCCCGTGGGCGGGCATCCGGCGCCAGATGACGACGAGCGCCTTCCCGGCGTACGCCGCGGAGAGCGCCGAAGCGAGCAGACCAGCCGCGTAGAGCCACGGCGATCGGTCGAGCACCACGGCGAGGACGGCGTCCTTGGTGGCCCAGAGCGACAGCGGTGCGATCCCGGCCAGGGCGAGCAGCCCCACGGTCGCCGACCAACCGACCCACCGCCACCGCCCGGCCACCCCCCGCAGCCCGGCGAGTTGCTTGGTGCCCAGCGCCGTCAGCCACGCCCCGGCCGTCAGGAACAGCAGCGCCTTGGTGGCGGCGTGGGCGACCAGGTGCGCGGCACCACCGGCGACCGCACCGGCCCCGGCGGCCAGGACCACGAAGCCGAGCTGGGCGGACGTGGAGGCGGCGAGAAGTTGCTTCAGGTCCCGCTGGGCCACCGCCACGGCGCCCAGCAGGAGCGCGGTCGTGGCGCCGGCCCACATCGTCGCCGGTCCCGCCCAGCCGGTCGCGGCGAGCAGCGGCTGCACCCGAAGCAGCAGGTAGCCGCCCATGGCGACCATCGCCGCGGAGTGCAGCAGCGCGCTGACCGGGCTGGGGCCGGCCATCGCCCCGGACAGCCAGAACGAGAACGGCAGTTGGGCGGCCTTGCCCAGCGCGGCGACGAGGATCCCGGCGGCGACGACGTGCCGCCACCCCGGGCTGCCGTCGGGCAGCTCGGCCAGGGCCAGGCCCGCGCCGCCGGCGAGGGACGCGCCGGCGGCGAGGTAGAGGCCCAGGTCGGCGGTGCGGGTGGTGACGAACGCGGTGCGGCCGGCGGCGACCCGGTCGGCGTCGCGCCACCAGAACCCGATGAGCGCGTACGAGGCGGCCCCCATGAGTTCCCAGGCGAAGAGCAGGACGGGCAGGGTGCCCGCCGTGACGGTGAGCGCGACCGCGGCGGCGAACAGAAGCATCAGACCGTGGAACCTGGCTGGGGACTGGTGGATCTCCCCGGCGGCGGCGGTGAGCACCAGCAGGGTGACCGCGGTCACCATCAGCAGGATCAGGGCGGCCAGTCCGTCCACGGTCAGCACGAGGTCGGTGTCGGCGAGAAACGGGACCGCGACGGTCGGCCGCGCCACCGCGACCACCACCGACAGTGCCACCCACCCGGTGGCCACCGCGAGCGCGACCGGTGCGGCCAGCCGGTCACCGCGCCGGGCCCCCGCGAGGAGGGCACCCACCGTGGCGGGCAGGCCCACCAGGGCCCACAGTGCCGCCTGCGCGTACGACCTCATCTCGACAGGTCCGCGACCAGGTCGGTCATGTCGGTACGGCGGATCCGGTGCAGCAGGGTGGCCACGGCGAAGCCCGTCGCCATCTCCACGGTCATCGCGGCGATGATCACCAGCAGCAGCACCTGCCCGGACGGGTCTGGGGTGAGGAACCACCAGAAGCCGGCGGCGGCCAGGATGAGGCCGTTGAGCATCAACTCCAGGCCCATCATCACCATGACCACGACCTGCTGGGACAGCGCTCCGTAGAGGCCGACGCTGAACAAGGCCGCCGCCACCAGCAGCACGGTCCGCAGGGTCATCGGCCGACCCCACCGGGCTGCGGGTCGTCCGCCGGGCGACGGCGCAGGTCGTCGCCGAACCGGTCGTACCGGGTGCGGTGCGCGGCAAGCACCACGCCGGCAACGATGGTGGCCGCCATGACCGCGCCGACGCCGGTCATGACGAGCATCTTCGGGCCCATCAGTTCCACCCCCAGCGCCGCCGTCACGTCGGGCGGCGGCGCGGCCCGGCCGTCCGGCCAGGGCACGAGCAGCACGCCGGCGGCGAGCAGCACGAACACGCCGACCGAGACGGCCAGGGCGTGACGCTTGTCGTGGACCATGTCCATCGGCATCAACGCCGGATTCATGCCCATGAACATGACCATGTAGACGGCCATGACGGCCATCTCCATGATCATCATCAGGATGGTCACGACCCCGACGTAGTTCTGCTGCAACAGCAGCACCTGAAGGCCCACGGCGACGAACGACACGGCGAGGGCGTAACTGGCGCGGGCCATCGAGTCGACGACGAACACGGCGATCCCGGCGCACACCCCGACGACGGCGAGCACCCAGAACGCGGCCGCGGTGATCATCAGCCCCGCCCGGCGGCGACGATCGCGACCAGCAGGTCCTGTGCCAGAACGGCCGGCAGCAGGACCACCCACCCCAGTTCCATGAACAGGTCCGGTCGGGCGGCGGGCAACCGGCGACGCAGCCAGACCAGCACGGCCAGCAGGGCGAGCGTCTTCACCAGCACCCAGCCCCAGCCGGGCAGCAGCGGTCCCGCGCCACCGCCGAGAAACATCGGCACCGCGAACGCCGACCCGGCGGCCAGCAGCGCGTACCGGCCGGCCTGGAACAGCAGCCGGTCGACGCCGGCGAGCTCGGTGGTCACCCCGCCGGCCACGTCGGCGCCGACGGCTGGGGAGAACGGCCCCCAGACCGCGACCGCCAGCACACCCACGCAGTAGGCGAGGAACGCCACCGGCATCCACGCCACGAACCACAGGCCCTGCTGCGCCGCCGCGATCGTGCCGACGTTCAGGCTCGACGCCGCGGTCGCCGGGGCTACCAGCGCGAACATCAGCGGCAGTTCGTAGGCCAACCCGTGGGCGAGGAATCGGTACCCACCGACCAGGGCGTGGGCCGAGTTGGCGCCCCAGCCGGCCAGCCAGACGAATGCCCAGGCCAGCACGTCCATCGCGGTGAACCAGACCACCCCGACATCAAGGTCGAACAACGTCCACTCGCCCAGCGGCACCACAGTGACGATCATCAGTGCCATCAGCAGCAGCCCCGCCCCGCCGATCCGCCACAGCAGGGAGTCCGCTGCCA
Organism: Micromonospora sp. WMMA1363; assembly: GCF_030345795.1. NCBI lineage: Bacteria > Bacillati > Actinomycetota > Actinomycetes > Micromonosporales > Micromonosporaceae > Micromonospora > Micromonospora sp. WMMA1363. The sequence goes on along the minus strand of NZ_JAUALB010000001.1, from coordinate 243,328 downwards.
GCGTGGTGCGGCGCCGCTGTCGCATCAGCCTCGCCACCTCGCCGATCGGCCGGGCCAGCCCCGATCGCGCGGCACCGGCGGATCGGGCGGTCAGCACCCCGTCGAGCGTGGCGGCGGCGATCGCCAGCACGCCGAGCAGGACGGCCGCGGCCGGCGCCCAGCCGGCGGAGACCACGGTGACCGCCGCCTCAGGCATGGCTCGGCGTCCGGTCAGCGGTCGGCGGTTCGAGATCGAGGCTGGCGACGATGAGCCGGGCGGTGGCGATGTCCCACCCGCGCACCAGGTCGGCGATCGCCGGCAGCGGGATCGCCGGCCCCGCGTCGGGCCGACCCGCACCGGCCAGAACCGCGCCAGCCCGGTCCAGCATGGTGAGTAGCCGGTCCCGAGCGTCACCGCGCAGGTGCGCGGGCAGCTGCCGACGAGTCAGCTCCCCCGCGGTGAGCTGACCGAGCCTGCGCAGCGACCAGCGCAGCAGCCAGGACCGTCGTATCCGGCGGCGGAACCGGCCGAGCTCCACCACCGGATCGGCCGGGTCGCCACCGTCGTCGCCGAGCAGCGCGTCCCGGAGCCGGCGGGCATGGCAGGCGGCATCCTCCCACCCCGCCAGCGCCAGCAGACTGCTCGCGTTGTCGCACCGCCGGGCCGCGAACCGGCGGGGTCGCTCGTCCCCGGCCGCGGGCGGGCGAACGGTCGCGTCGACGACGCTGGCCGCCACCTCGGCGAGCAGGTCGCCGTGCAGGGAGCAGCGCAGCACCAGCCCGGCCGGCCAGTACGGCAGGACCGGTCCCAGCCGGACGTGCAGCACGTCCAGCTCCAGGCCGTCACGGTCCGGCTCGCCACCGGCGAGCGGGACGCCGTCCGGGGCCATGTCCATGTGCCCGTGGCCCACACCGCCGTGCTGCGTGCCGCCGGGCCCGCCGCCGGGCCGGTCGCGGCTGTCGTTGCGCTGCCGTGCCTGGTCGCACAGATCGACCGTGGCCGCCTCAAGGGCGGCGGACACGACATCCGGCGAGCGGATGTCGACCCGGCACCGCGGCCCGGGCAGCTGATCCCACAGCCGCGCCGCCACCAGGACCAGCTCCGGCCCGGGCGGTCCGCACACGGCGAGGACGTCCGCGTCCGCCGGCGACCGGGCCAGGCACCATCCGCGGGCCAGCACCTGCCGTTCGACGGCGGCCCGGGTCATCCACCACCCGGGTGCCTCCACCACCAGCACATGGGCACTCCGGGTGGCAGCAGTGGCCAGCAGGGTGTTCACACCCATCGCAGCGCACCCTCTCGCCAGGCCCAGAGCACCGCCACGAAGACGGCCCCGAGGAAGACGAACATCTCCACGATCGCCGCACTACCCAATTCGACCACCACCACCGCCCACGGGTACATGAACAGCATCTCCACGTCGAACGCGAGGAAGAGCAGGGTCGCCAGGTACCACCGCACGTGGTACCTGGACAGGGCGTGCTCCGCCGGGCGCCAGCCGGACTGGAAGGGCAGTCCGGCCAGGGGTGTGGCGGCGATCGCGAACGCCCGATGTGCCAGGTACAGCCCGGCGACCGCGAGCACCGCGACCAGCGCCATACCGGCCGCCCCTGCATACATCGCGCCCCCATCCGGATTCCGGACGCCACGGAGGCCGTCCCCCTGTCAACGGAGGTCCCGCCGCTCCTCATCGTCCTATCACGGGCCGGTACCGTCCGTTCCGGTTGCCACCACCAGGGCGGCGCTGCCACCTGCCGTCTTCCGGGCCGCTGCGCTCCGACCAGGCGGCTATCGGCGATTGCTCCGGCTGCCAGCGATTCTGCTGCGCCGCGGAGCGTGCCGCACGGAAACCCGGCCAATCGGTCGGGACACCAGCCGGCGTCGCGGTCCGACGTACCCCCGGTCAGCGGGCACGCCGGGCCAGGCCTGTTCGCGGCAGCCCGGGAACAGCTACTCGACCTGAGGAAGCCGCCGGGCGGCTGTACATGCTGCTGCGTCCCGGGTGGGCACGGGCAGGGCGCGTCGTCCGCGCGCGGGACCACGCTTGACCACCGAACACGATCGGCTTAACTTCATCAATCAGGAAGGTCTCTTTACTGATTTCCCCGTCCGCTGTGGGAGTGCCGATGCGATCGTTCCGCCACCGCCGCCTCACCACCCTCGTCGCCCTGACAGCCATACTGGTCACCGCCGCCCCGCCGACCGCCGCGAGCGCGGACGCCGGCCGCCGGGCCGGATACCACCGGGTCGGCTACTTCACCCAGTGGGGCATCTACGGCCGGGCCTTCCCCGTCAAGAAGCTCGACACCTCGGGGGCCGCGAGCCGCCTCACCCACGTCAACTACGCCTTCGGCAACGTCAGCGAGGACGGGCGCTGCCAGGTCGACGGCGGGCCGGGCGAGGGTGACGCCTGGGCCGACTACCAGCGTCCCGTCCCGGCGGAGGAGAGCGTCGACGGCGTCGGCGACACCTGGGGCGAACCACTCAACGGCAACTTCGGGCAACTGGCCAAGCTCAAGGCCAGACACCCCGACCTGAAGGTGATGATCTCGCTGGGTGGCTGGACCTGGTCGACGTACTTTTCGAACGCCGCCCGCACCGACGCCTCCCGCAGGGCGTTCGTCGCCTCCTGCATCGACCTCTACCTGAAGGGCAACCTCCCGGTCCTGGATGGCGGCAGCGGCGGCCCGGGCGCAGCGGCTGGTGTCTTCGACGGCGTCGACCTGGACTGGGAGTGGCCGAACTGGCCGGGTGAACCGGGCAACGTGGTCCGCCCGGAGGACCGGGAGAACTTCACCAAGTTGCTCGCGGAGTTCCGTCGGCAACTCGACGCGTACGGCCGCCAGAACCGCAGGTACTACTCGCTGACCGCCTTCCTGCCGGCCAACCCGGCCGCAATGGACGCCGGCTACGAGGGACGCAAGATCTTCAGGTACCTGGACTTCGCCACCGTGCAGGGGTACGACTTCCACGGTGCCTGGGAGACGGTGACCAACCAGCAGTCGGCGCTACGGGTACCGGCGGGGGCGCCGGACGGCCCGGACTTCTCCGTTCAGGTGGCGATCGACAGCTGGATCGCCCGCGGCGCGCCGCGGGGCAGGCTGGTCCTCGGCATCCCGTACTACGGCCAGGGCTGGACCGGCGTCACCGGCGGCGGGAACGGCCTGTTCCAACCCGCGGCCGGGCCCGCGCCGGCCACCTTCGGCCCCGGATACGAGGACTACCGGCGGCTCAAGCCCCTGACCGACAGCGGCTTCACCGTGCACCGCGACCTCCGCGCCGGACACGCCTGGCTGTTCGACGGCACCACGTTGTGGACGTACGACGATCCGGCGGTCGTGTTGCGGAAGACGCGCTATATCCGGCGGACCGGCCTGGCCGGAGCGATGATGTGGTCGTTGGACGGCGACGACGACAACGCCACGTTGACCAGGACGATCAGTCTCGGGCTGGCCATCCGGTAGCCGCCGCGTCGCGTGCCGCAGCCAGCACCGGGCGTTGGGCACCGCGCCCCACGCCGCTGCGGCGGGCGCCGGCGTGGACGAACGGCGCACCCGGCCAGATCGCCGGCGCGGCACACCCTGGGGCGACGTCGCGAGGAGCGGGAGCACGGCGTGCCCCGGAGGGGTGGACATGGATGTGCGCACCGGGCGGTGGTACACGCGCGACGACCGACAGGTCGGGCCCGTCGGTGCCGACCGCTGATGTGGCGTCCGAACCGCTACGGTCGGGCGGCGCGTTACTACGACCTGCTCTCGCTGGAGCGGCCCGTTTACCGGATCGGTCGACACGCAGGCATCGCCGCTCTCCGGCTCGATCACGGCGACCGCCTCCTCGACGTGGGGTGCGGCACCGGCCTCAACTTCCCACCGGCACGGGCCGCGGTCGGGACCGACGGTGCCGTCGTCGGCGTGGACGCCAGCGAGGACATGCTCCAGCAGGCGCGCTTCCGGATCGACCGCCACGGGTGGACCAACGTCCGGGTGTACGCCGCCGACGCCGCCGACCCGCCACCGGCCATCACGGCCGGGGAGCCCTTCGACGCCGTGCTCTTCACGTACGCGCTCAGCGTCATCGGCGACTGGCGGCGTGCTTGGTCGCGGGCGTACGCGGCGCTCCGCCCGGGTGGGCGGGTGGCCATCGTCGACCTGGCCCTGCCGGTCGGCCCCTGGCGGGTGATGTCACCCCTGGCCCGACTGGCCTGCCTCGCCGGAGGGGCCGATCCGCGACGGCACCCGTGGACGCTCGTCGCCCACTGCGCCGTGGACGTGTCGCACCAGTCTCTCCGGGGCGGCCACGTGCACGTCGTCGCCGGAACCCGCCCCGTCGACTGATCACCCGGGCCGAATCATCCGGGTGATCCGGGCTGTCACCTGCCGGTTTTTCCGGAGAGCGCCCCCACCGTGGCGGTTGGAACTGGGAGGCTGGGACCGCGCCGGAGCCGGCGACCGAACCCGCACCGGCCGGGACGCCGTGTCGGCGGGCCCCGGCGACCGTGAGGAGACCCCGATGGTGGACCGTGCCGACCTACCCGCACCGCAGCAGGGCCTGGTCGTCACGCAGTTCCTGACGGTGCGGGACGTCGCGGTGTCGCGGAGGTTCTACGCCGACGTCTTCGACGGGCAGGTTGTCCTGGCCGAGAACCCCGCGATCGTCCGGATCGCCAACAGCTGGATCATCATGAACCCCGGCGGGGGTCCCACTCCTGACAAGCCCGACGTCACCCTGACTCCGCCCGAGCCGGGGGATCCGATCTCCGCGTTCCTCAACGTCCGGGTGGCCGACCTCGCCGCCTTCTACGCGAACGCCCGGTCGAAGGGCGCACGGTTCCTGACCGAACCGCTCGACCGCAAGGCCGAGCTGCGCTGCTACCTCCGCGACCCGGACGGCTATCTCATCGAGGTCGGGCAGGCCACCGGCATGTTGGAGGGTGTCTTCGCCGACCGGCCCACCAGGTCGAGTTGATCGCGTCGCACCCAACGGCCGTCGAGGCCGGTGGGCCGCGTCCGCGGCATCAGCCTGGCCGGGACGGCCTCCCGCGCCCACGACCCACGCAATATCTCCGGCCAGGCCGATAGCGGCGGGGGTCAGGCAACGAAACGGCACCTCCCACTCGCCGCACCGTCGAATTGGTGGGGCAGTCAAGAATAAGTTGGGGCATACTTCGCACTATGCCACCTATTGGTGCGTACTCGGGTGTGTCGCCGCACCAGCTAACGGTGACCGAACGAGAGACCGACAGGAGAAGGACGGACGTGTCTCAGCGCGGCAGCGAGAGCGAAAGCCCAGCGATCCCCGCCCCGACTCCGAAGCCGACCCGGCCGAGGACCAACCAGGACTGGTGGCCGAATCAGCTGAACCTTCAGGTCCTCCACCAGCACTCGCCCCGGGCCAACCCCGTGGGCGAGGCATTCAGCTACGCGGCGGCGTTCAAGGCCCTCGACGTCAACGCGCTGAAGCGAGACCTCGTCGAGGTGATGACGACGTCGCAGGACTGGTGGCCGGCCGACTACGGCCACTACGGACCACTCTTCATCCGGATGAGCTGGCACGCCGCGGGCACATACCGCATCGAGGACGGCCGCGGCGGCGGCGGTGACGGCGCCCAACGCTTCGCCCCGCTCAACAGCTGGCCGGACAACGCGAACCTGGACAAGGCGCGCAGACTACTCTGGCCGGTCAAGCAGAAGTACGGGCAGAAGATCTCCTGGGCCGACCTCCTGGTCTTCGCCGGCAACTGCGCGCTGGAGTCGATGGGGTTCACCACCTTCGGCTTCGGCTTCGGACGCGAGGACATCTGGGAGCCCGAGGAGATCTTCTGGGGGCCCGAGGACACCTGGCTGGGCGACGAGCGCTACAGCGGAGACCGTCAGCTCGCCGAGCCCCTCGGCGCCGTGCAGATGGGGCTGATCTACGTGAATCCGGAGGGGCCCAACGGCACTCCGGATCCGCTGGCCGCAGCCCGGGACATCCGGGACATCTTCCGGCGGATGGCGATGAACGACGAGGAGACCGTCGCGCTCATCGCCGGCGGTCACACGTTCGGCAAATGCCACGGTGCGGGCGACGCCGGCCTGGTCGGCCCCGAGCCCGAGGGCTGCCCCCTCGAGGCGAACGGCCTCGGCTGGCGGAACACCTTCGGCAGCGGCAAGGGCCGGGACACGATCACCAGCGGGATCGAGGGCGCGTGGACACCCACCCCGATCACGTGGGACAACAGCTACCTTGAGACCCTCCTCGGCTACGAGTGGGAACTCACCGAGAGCCCGGCCGGCGCGAAACAGTGGCGGCCGAAGGGCGGCGCCGGGGCGGACACCGTGCCCGACGCCCACGATCCCTCGGTCCGGCACGCCCCGATGATGTTGACGACGGACGTCGCACTGCTCGCCGATCCGACCTACGAGCGGATCGCGCGGCGGTTCCTGGCGAACCCGGAACAGCTCGCGGAGGCGTTCGCCAAGGCGTGGTACAAGCTGCTGCACCGCGACATGGGCCCCGTTTCGCGCTACCTCGGTCCCTGGGTCCCGGAGCCACAGCTGTGGCAGGACCCCGTCCCGGTCGTCGACCACGAGCTGATCTCGGATGAGGACATCGCCGCCCTCAAGGTCAGGATCCTCGCGTCGGGGCCGTCCATCTCGCAGCTGGCAACGACCGCGTGGGCGGCGGCGGCGAGCTTCCGCGGCACCGACATGCGCGGCGGGGCGAACGGGGCCCGAATCCGCCTCGACCCGCAGCGGAACTGGGAGGTCAACGAACCGGCCCAGCTCGCCACGGTGTTGCGGGCGCTGGAACACGTCCAGCAGGAATTCAACGACGCACAACCCGGTGGGAAGAGGGTCTCGCTCGCCGACCTGATCGTCCTCGGCGGATGCGCGGCCGTCGAGCAGGCTGCCAGGAACGCCGGGCACGACGTCACCGTCCCGTTCTCGCCGGGCCGCACCGATGCCTCTTCGGACCAGACCGACGTGGAGTCGTTCGCGGTGCTCGAACCGAAGGCCGACGGGTTCCGCAACTACCTGCGAGCCGGACAGAAGCTGTCGCCGGAGACCCTGCTGCTGGACCGGGCCAACCTGTTGACGCTGAGCGCCCCGGAGATGACGGTGCTGGTCGGCGGCATGCGGGCGCTGAACGCCAACGTGGGCCAGGCACGACACGGCGTCCTCACCCACCGGCCTGGGACGTTGACGAACGACTTCTTCGTGAACCTGCTGCGTATCGGCACCGAGTGGACGGCCTCCGCCGCGGCCGAGAACGTGTTCGAGGGCCGGGATCGGGCCACCGGCGAGCTGGTGTGGACCGCCACCGCCGTCGACCTCGTCTTCGGTTCGAACTCCCAGCTCCGCGCCATCGCGGAGGTCTACGCCAGCGCCGACGGCCAGGAGAGGTTCGTCCAGGACTTCGCCGCGGCGTGGGTCAAGGTCATGAACCTGGACCGGTTCGACCTCGCCTGACGCCACGGGCCGCTGTGCCGTGCCCTACCAAAGGCCCGCTCTCGGTGACACCGCCGGTTCGCGGGGCACGGTGCTCGCCGGCGGGCTCGCCTCCCTCCGCGGGCGACGGGCGGTCCACCGATCGGTTGGGCCTCGGCTGTCAGGACGCGGCGCTCAGACGCGCGAGCCGGGCCGGGGTCGGCCAGCGCACGTCGTACGCGAGGCCAGTCTTCTCAAGGAGCCAGACGACCCGGGCGGAGATGTCGATCTGACCTGGGCGCACACCGTGCCGGGCACAGGTCGGATCGGCGTGGTGCAGGTTGTGCCACGATTCGCCCATGCTCAGCAGGGCCAACGGCCAGAAGTTCGCCGACCGGTCCCGGGCGGCGAACGGCCGCTCGCCGATCATGTGACAGATCGAGTTCACCGACCAGGTCACGTGGTGCAGCAGGGCCACCCGAACCAACCCGGCCCAGAAGAACGCGGTCAACGCGCCCCACCAGGACCAGGAGATGAGGCCTCCCATCACCGCAGGCGCGATCAGCGTGACCGCCGTGCACGCGCCGAAGAGGCGATGCACGACCCGGATGTCCCGGTCGGCCAGCAGGTCGGGCACGAACCGGCGTTGATCGGTCAGCCGCCGATCCAGCACCCAGCCCAGGTGCGCGTGCCAGAAGCCCTGCGCGAGGGCCGCCGGGGACGTGCCGAAGAGCCAGGGCGAGTGCGGATCACCCTCCTGGTCCGAGTAGGCATGGTGCCGGCGGTGGTCCGCCACCCAGTGCAGAATCGGGCCCTGCACCGCCATGCTCCCGACCACAGCCAGCGCGATCCGCGTTCCGCGCCGGGCCTTGAAGGAACCATGGGTGAAGTAGCGGTGGTAGCCGACCGTCACCCCCAGACAGGTGAAGCCGTACCAAGCGGTCGCCAGGACGACGTCCACCCAGGTCAGACCCCAGCCCCAGGCGACCGGGAGTGCGGCGGCCAGAGCCACGAACGGCACGATCACGAACAGGTACACCGCCACGTGTGCCGGCAACGACCGCCGCCCGCCCAAGAGCGTCGCTGGCTTCCGCCCGGCACGCGGTGGCCGTGGTTTCCTCGTGGCAGCAGCGGTGATCCGCATGGCGTCCCCGATCCGGTCGACTCGTTGACCCCGGGTGGCCCAGCACGAGAAAGGTCCGAGGTCCCGACGAAGGCCACCCTTGCGTGGGACGGTAGCCGGGCCAGGGGGCTGGCACACCGCTGGCGGACGAACCGCGTTCGCACGGCGGATTAACCGCGCGCGGCCGGTCGCCTGCCGATGGCACCAACGCCCCGGCCCGGTCCACCACCCGGGTCGGCGGCCGGATCGGGTCGGTAGCACGCCTCGATGGTCACGCGACCCGCGGTTCCTCCTCCCGGGGGTGGAGACGGCGTTCCGACCGCCGGCCGCGGACCGGGGCTTGGGGTCGGGCGTGTTCCGGTGCCGGGCTCGGCAGCATCCCAGGTATGACTACCGCGCTGCGTCGGGCGGCACACTGGCACCGCCCACTGATGATTTTCGTCTCGGCGATGGCGGTGCTCGCCGTCGTCTGCGCGGTCGGCGTCTTCGCCGACCCGCGCATCCTCACCGGCGTACCGATCTGGCTCAAGCCGTTCAAGTTCGCCGTGTCCTTCGCGCTGTACGGCACGACCCTTGCCTGGGCGCTCTCCCTGCTGCCACGACGCAGCCGTGTCGCGGAGTGGGCGGGCACGGTCGTCGTCGCGACGGCGCTGGCGGAGATGGTGGTGATCACCGGGCAGATGCTGCGTGGCACGACCAGCCACTACAACACGACGACGCCGCTGAACGCCGTCCTGTGGGGGGTGATGGGCACGTCGATCATGGTGTTGTTCGCCGCGCACTTCGTCATCGGGATCGTGGTACTACTCCGGCCGACCGCGGACCGGGTCGCCGCGTACGCGGTCGGGCTGGGGCTCGGCGGGTCCCTGCTGGGCATGCTGGTGGCGGTGCCGATGGTGCGGCCGAGTCAGGCGCCGGGAACCCCGGGGATCACCGGGGCGCACAGCGTGGGCGTACCGGACGGCGGGCCGGGGCTGCCGCTGGTCGGCTGGAGCACCATCGGCGGGGATCTGCGGATCGGACACTTCGTGGGACTGCACGCCCTGCAGGTGCTGCCGATCCTGGCGATCCTGTTGAACCGCTTCCTGGGGACGCGGTTGGACGAGCGCACTCGGATCCGGCTGCTCGTCGTCGCGGGCGGCTCCTACGCCGCGCTGACGGTACTGCTCACCTGGCAGGCGCTGCGTGGTCAGCCGCTGCTGCGTCCGGACGTCCTCACGGTGGCAGCGGCGGCGACCCTGGTGACCGCGACCGCGACCGCGGTCGGCGTGGTCGTGGCCCGTCGGCGCCGCCCCGACCTGGTGCTGGTCGCATGACCGGGATGCCGTGCATGACGTTGGGCGGTGGCCGAATCGTTCTGGTGTACCTCGGTGTGCGGAGCGGATGGGCCCGGCCGGTGGTGGGCTCGCCGGCCCCCGCGTCGCAGCGCCTAGGCTGATCCCATGGGGTGGGTGGGGCGCCTGTTCGATGCTCGCGACACGCTCGCACGGATGCTGCTGCTCGACCTCAGCGGTGTCGGCTACCTGGTCTTCGGCATCCAGGCCGGCCATCCGCCGACGGCGACGCAGTGGATCCTCGCGGTGGTCGCGTTCGCCGTCGCGCTGGCGTTCCACCGCCGGCCGCAGGTCAACCTGCTGGTGCAGGCTGCCCTGTTGGCGGTCGCGTTCCCGCTCGTCGACGACGTGACGATCAACCAGGTGGGCGCCAGCTGGGCGTTGCTGGAGCTGACCCTGTGGGAGCGCCGGCCGTGGCGGATCTGGCTGGCCGCCGGGCTGCTGGCGGCGGTCGACGTGGCCGATTCGATCGGCGATCCGTTCGGACGGTTCCTCTCGGGCGTCTTCGGGCTGACCGTGCAGGTCGGCGTGCCGTTGCTGCTCGGTCTGGTCATCCGGACCACCCGGGAGCTCGGCAGGCAGGCCGAGGAGCGGGCGGCGGCGGAGGAGCGGCGGCGCGAATCGGACAGCCGGGCCGCGCGGGCGGACGAACGCAGCGCCATCGCCCGCGAGCTGCACGACGTGGTCGCGCATCATGTGGCGTCGATGGTGCTGCGGGTCGGCGTGGCCCGGCACGTGCTCACGGATCTGGATCCACGGGTCGACGAGGTGTTCGACGACGTGCACGCCACCGGGACCGCGGCCTTGGCGGATCTACGGCGACTGGTCGCGGTCCTGCGCGACCCCGACGGGGTACGTGGTGACGCGACGCTGACCGCGATCGAGCCATCGGCGCTTCCGGCGGCGCTCGGCGCGGCGGTCGACCGGGCCCGGCGGTCCGGTGTCACGGTGGAGGTCGACATCGACCCCGGGGTCGGTTCGCTCGACGCGGTTCGCGGCCAAGCGGTGTTGCGACTGACCCAGGAGGCGCTGACCAACGTGGCCAAGCACGCCGGCTCGTCCGCACTGGCCCGCCTGGTGGTCTCGGTGGTCGACGACGCCGTCCACTGGGAGGTGTCGGACGACGGAAACGGCTGGGTACCGGCGGCGGTGCCGCCCGGTGGCGGCCACGGCATCACCGGCATGCGGGAACGTGTCGAGGTCCTCGGTGGCCGGCTGGTGGTAGGCCCGACGGGGGCGGGGTGGCGCGTCCGCACCGTCCTCCCGGCGGCGTTCCCCGCCTCACCGCCGACAGCCGCACCCCGCTCGGGCGTCGCCCCGCCCAGGCTCCACCAGCGGACGGCCCCAGCCGCGCCGCACCCGCCGGAGCCGGCGTGATCCGCGTCCTGCTGGTCGACGACCAGCATCTCATCCGCGCCGGCCTACGCATGCTCTGCGACGCCCAGCCCGACATCGAGGTCGTCGGCGAGGCCGACACCGGCCGCGAGGCGATCTCCCTCGCCGCGCGACTCGTTCCCGACGTCGTCGTCATGGATCTGCGCATGCCCGGCGTCGACGGGATCACCGCCACCGGCCGCATCCTCGCCGACCGCCCCGCCACCCGGGTCCTGGTGCTGACCACGTTCGGTGACGACGACCACCTCTATCCGGCGCTGGCCGCCGGCGCCTGTGGCTTCCTGCTCAAGGACGCACCACCGGCCGATCTGCTGGACGGTGTGCGCCGGGCCGCCGCAGGCGACAGCCCGTTCAGCCAGGACGTGCTGCGGCGTCTGGTACAACGCGCCATGCACGCCCGCGCCGATGCACCGCAGCCGGCCCACGGCCTGACCGCCCGGGAACAGGACGTGCTGAACCTGGTCGCCGAGGGCCTGTCCAACATGGAGATCGCCGACCGGCTGCACATCGGGGTCACCACGGTCAAGACCCACGTCACCAGCCTGATGGCCAAGACCAACAGCCCGAACCGGGTACGTCTGGCCCTGTTCGCCCATGGCGTCTGAGCCGCACCCGGCCCACCACCGCGGACGCACCCGGCCCACCACCGCGGACGCGCCCGAGCGCGACGGCGCAGGGCGGGCTGCGGCGCGGCCGCAGCCAGCGACCGGGGCCGGGATCATCCGCCGGCCGCGGCTTCTCGGTCGCACCGTGGCGGGACAGCACAGGTCGCCCGGTTTCCGCCCGCGCGCTTCGCGGCATACATCGCGCGGTCGGCGTGGGTGAGGGTGTCCCGAAGCGAGTATGCGGGGCCGCTCGCGACCCCGACGCTGACCTGCGCCGGCCACGCCGTCAGGCCGGCCACACCATCCACGGTCCGCTGGGCCACCTGCCTGGCGGCCGCGGAGTCGGCGCCCGGCAGGATGGCGACGAACTCATCTCCGCCCAGCCGAGCCACGAACTCGCCCTTGCAAACGCTGGCCGTGAGCACCTGCGCGACGGCCCGCAACACGTCGTCACCGGTGGCGTGCCCCAGCGAGTCGTTGATGTGTTTAAACTGGTCGATGTCCACGATCAACACCGCCACCGGAGCGTGGTTGGCGCCGGGGGAGGCCAGGTTCCGCAGGAAGTCGTCGAGACCGCGGCGGTTCGCCACTCCGGTCAGCGGGTCCGTCTGCGCCGCCAGTTCGGCCTGCTCGTGCTGCCAGCGCAGGACGTCGTACGACTGCATCGTCACCGCCGCGTGCAGCCAGCGGTGCCGCTGGCGCCACAGTAGCTCCGCGAGCGCGTCCCCGTAGGTGAGCCCCGGCGTGGCGTCGCGCGACCCGTTCGCCGAGAGCAGCACCGCGTGCGTCCGGTGCAGCGTCGCCGAGATCAGCCAGTCGGCGTCGGGTGGCCGGCAGGCGATGGCGTTCTCGATGACGCGCAGTGCCTCGCCCGGCCGCCCCGATCGACTGAGCGCGACGGCGTGAAAGGGTCGACACAGCAACAGCTCGTGCTGCTGCTGTGCCAGACCGTGGGCCTTCAGGCCGGCGATGTGCCGGGGGATGTCGGCCGCCGAGCCGGCCGCGTCCTGACCGTCGGCACGGGCACACGCGGCAAACAGCAGCGCCCAGAGCCGCCACACCTCCATCTGCGGCCCGGCGGCCTCCGCCACCGCCCGCATCGCGTGCTCCTCGGCGGCGGTGGTGTGTTTCGTCGCCTCGGCGGCCTGATCGACCTGGTGCAGTTCCAGCGCCCAGAGCAGGTTGAGCTCCGCCAGGTTGCACAGCCACATCGCGCGGTTACCGTTGTCCGGATACGAGGGCCCGCAGGCGGCCTCGTACGCCGCCTGGAACTGGGGCACGGCCAGCTCGTAGAGGCGCAACTGGGCGTAACCGATCGCGATCCCGGTGCGCGCGTTGGAGGCGATCATCGGATCGGGCTCACCGGCGAGCAGGGCGGTCTCCGCGCTGACGAGATCCCGGAGGACAACCTCGATGTCGTACTCGGCGATGTCCTGGTCGCCGAGGCGTAACCGCCTGTTGGCCCGAAGCGACAGCGCGCAGGAGCGCCATCCGACACTGCGTTCGCGGTCTGCCGCCGCCAACATCAGATCAGCCGCGGCGATCGCGGTAGGCAGGTCACCCAGCCGGGTCAGCGCCACGACGCGCGCGAAGTGCATCGCCGCCGGGCCGTCACAGATCTCCCCGGTGGCTTCGCGAAGTGCCGCCTCGGCGACCGTCAGCACCTGGGCCGCACCGCCAGCCTGCGCCTCCTCAAGGAGGCCCAGGGCCCGGAGGGTCACGTCGTTCATGCGGTCTCCTCCGCACCGCCCAGGATAGAAACATCCCAATGTTACGGTAGCGGACGCAATTCCCGGAGCCGTTGCCGCCGCGGGTGTGGCCCCGCCCACCCGCACCGCCCGACGCCAACCAACCATGGGGGCTCGCGGGGTCGGGCCGGTCCTCGCAGCGCCCGTGGGCCAGCGGAAGCCCGGCAACTCCGGCGCGACGTAGAATCTCGCCGGTGACCTGCTGCCCCCGTCGCGACGCAGCGGCGGCGCGGCTGCGGCGCGTCCGGGACCGGATCGACCGGGAGCACGCACAGCCGCTGGACGTCGAGGCGTTGGCCCGTGGCGTGAGCGCGCCCACAAGCGGGTCACGGATCCATAACCAGCGTGACCGCCCCAGGACGGGAGCCGACCGTGTACGCCCCTTCGCGACTGCGCCGTCCGCGATCCCATGGGGCAACCTGATCCGCATCAGCGTGCTTCACTGAACTGTTCGGTCGCGTCAACGCTGACGACGACCGCCGAGGCGGCCAAACCCCATATAGATGGAGACACGATGAGCGAGGCCATGAGGACAGATCCGCGGTCGGCTGCGCCGCACGTCGCCGACTACCACGACTTGATCCGCGTGCACGGCGCGCGCGAGAACAACCTCAAGGACGTCAGCGTCGACCTTCCGAAGCGTCGGCTGACGGTGTTCACCGGCGTCTCCGGGTCTGGCAAGAGTTCGCTGGTGTTCGGCACGATCGCCGCGGAGTCTCAGCGGCTGATCAACGAGACCTACAGCGCCTTCGTCCAGGGCTTCATGCCGACTCTGTCGCGGCCCGACGTCGACGTGCTCGAGGGGTTGACCACCGCGATCATCGTCGACCAGGAGCGGATGGGCGGCAACCCCCGCTCCACGGTCGGCACCGTCACCGACGCCAACGCGATGCTGCGGATCCTGTTCAGCCGACTCGGCAGGCCGCAGATCGGTTCGCCGCAGGCGTTCTCGTTCAACGTGGCCTCGATCTCGGGCGCGGGAGCGGTCACCATCGAGCGCGGCGGCACCACCACGAAGGAACGGCGGAGCTTCACCATCACCGGTGGCATGTGTCCGCGTTGCGAGGGCATGGGATCGGTCACCGACTTCGACCTGTCCGCGCTGTACGACGACAGCAGATCCCTCAACGAGGGTGCGCTCACGATCCCCGGCTACACCATGGACGGCTGGTACGGCCGCATCTTCCGCGGCTGTGGCTTCTTCGACCCGGACAAGCCGATCCGCGGATACACCAAGAAGGAACTGCACGACCTGCTCTACAAGGAGCCGACCAAGGTCAAGATCGAGGGGATCAACCTGACGTACGAGGGGCTGATCCTGAAGATCCAAAAGTCGATGCTGTCCAGGGACGTCGACTCGTTGCAGCCGCACATCCGCGCCTTCGTCGAACGGGCGGTGACGTTCACCGTCTGCCCCGAGTGCGGCGGCACCCGGCTCAGCGAGGCGGCCCGGTCCTCGAAGATCGAGGGAGTCAACATCGCCGACGCGTGCGCGATGCAGATCAGCGACCTGGCCGAGTGGGTCGGTGGCCTCGACGAGCCGACGGTGGGTCCGCTGTTGGCGGCGTTGCGGCACACCCTCGACTCGTTCGTCGAGATCGGGCTCGGCTACCTCTCACTCGACCGGCCGTCGGGCACGCTGTCGGGTGGCGAGGCGCAGCGCACCAAGATGATCCGTCACCTCGGCTCCTCGCTCACCGACGTCACCTACGTCTTCGACGAGCCGACGATCGGCCTGCACCCGCATGACATCCAACGGATGAACGACCTGCTGCGGCAGCTGCGGGACAAGGGCAACACCGTGCTCGTCGTGGAACACAAGCCCGAGGCCATCGCGATCGCCGACCACGTCGTCGACCTCGGCCCGGGCGCGGGGACGGCGGGGGGCCAGGTCGTGTTCGAGGGCACCGTCGAGGGGCTGCGGAAAAGCGACACGATCACCGGGCGCCATCTCGACGACCGGGCGACGCTCAAGACGTCGGTGCGCCCGCCCACCGGCACGATGGCGGTCCGCGGCGCGTCGACGCACAACCTCGTCGACGTCGACGTCGACATCCCGCTCGGCGCGCTGGTCGTCGTCACCGGTGTCGCCGGCTCCGGCAAGAGCTCGCTGGTGCACGGCTCGGTGGCCGGAAGGGATGGGGTCATAGCGGTCGACCAGGCCGCGATCCGCGGCTCACGGCGGAGCAACCCGGCGACGTACACCGGGCTGCTCGACCCGATCCGCAAGGCCTTCGCGAAGGCCAACGGCGTGAAGCCGGCACTGTTCAGCGCCAACTCCGAGGGCGCCTGCCCCACCTGCAACGGCGCCGGCGTCACCTACACCGATCTGGGGATGATGGCCGGCGTCGCCAGCACCTGTGAGCAGTGCGACGGGAAACGGTTCCAGGCGTCGGTGCTGGAATACCACCTCGGCGGCCGCGACATCAGCGAGGTGCTCGCGATGTCGGTGACGGAGGCCGAGAAGTTCTTCGGTGCCGGCGAGGCTCGCACGCCGGCGGCGCACAAGGTGCTCGAGCGGCTTTCGGACGTCGGGCTCGGCTACCTCACCATCGGCCAGCCGCTCACGACGCTGTCCGGCGGCGAGCGGCAGCGGCTCAAGCTCGCCACCCGCATGGGCGAGACGGGCGGTGTCTTCCTCCTCGACGAGCCGACCACCGGCCTCCACCTCGCCGACGTCGAGCAGTTGCTCGGCCTGCTCGACCGGCTCGTCGACGGCGGCAAGTCGGTCATCGTCATCGAGCACCACCAGGCGGTCATGGCGCACGCCGACTGGATCATCGACCTCGGTCCCGGCGCCGGCCACGACGGCGGCCGGGTCGTCTTCGAGGGCACCCCTGCCGACCTCGTCGCCGCCCGTTCCACCCTCACCGGCGAATACCTCGCTGCCTATGTCGGCGCCTGACCCACGCCGCCTTCGCAGCGATCCCGACAGAGCGGACAACCTGGACGGTTCGGCTACGCTGGCGGCGCGCCGTTCCCCGGCCGGCTCGAGCCAGTCGAACCCGCTGGCAGCAGACCTGCGACGGCGCTGCCGTCGGCCCGGACAGGGCCCCGTCTCAGGTGTTGGCGGCGGCTGACCCCGGGGGTGGCAGCGGCAGCTCCACGGCGACCACATCCCCGACCCGCACAGCGGAATGCGCCGGTGGCGGCTTTCCGGCCCACGGCGAGCGACTGTGCAACCGACCTCTGCCGGTCGGGTCGGATCGCCCGGTCACCTCACACGTCACCATCAGGATCGGCGGCGGCGGCGCGGTGAACCGGCCGGCCCCCCAGCGCACCCAGACCGGGACCCGGCCCGCCTCCGCCTCGGCGAGCAACTTCCGCCAGGTACGGCGGCGCGTGCCATGATCGACCTCGACGACGATCGGCGGCCCGCCCGGGCGGGCACAGGCCACGTCGAGCACCGACTGCTGCGCGGACATCGGTGGTGGCAGCGGCAGCACGCTGGGCGCCCGTCGGTAGACCCGCCAGCCCTGCTTCTCCGCCCAGCCGGCCACGACGTCGATCAGCCGGGCGGTGACCTGGTCGGTGGTGAGGTCGGAGAAGCTGAGCGCGCCGAGCCGGTCGGCCAGCGACGCCGCCAGCCGCTCCACGTCCTCACCGACCGCCATCGCCGCAGGGTAACCGCGCGCCGTCGGTCCGCGCCAGCGCGTGGTGATCGTGGGCGCCGGGCGAAACCTGCTGCATGCGGACCGGCGGCTTGGCTAGCCGACGCACACGGCATAGATCTCGGCGCCCCAGGTGGCCTTGGTGCCAGCGCCGAGCTCACGCGCGATCAGAGTGCCCGAGGTCAGCGGCTGGCCGGGGAACAGCGCGACCGGGGCGTCCTCGCCAAAGGAGTTGAGCAGGTCCATGCCCAGGCCGTGCACCCTCGTGCCGGACGGGCAGCCGACAGATACCGTCTTGTCGGCCGAGTCGCCCGGCGACACGGCCGGCACCCGCCTCTGGCCCGGTAGTGGGTTGACGCACACCGCGTGGACCTCCAGCGACCACGGGACGGGCGAGGGGACCGCACCGCCGAAGGTGGCCACGGTCACCCCCACCTTGTCCGCCGTCGAATCCGTCGCGCTCCGCGCCGTGACAAAGGTCAGACCCGTCACCGCGTGCGCGGGCGCGGCGGCCCCGGTCGTGGCCGACACCGTGACAGCGGTCAGGATGACCAGCAGGCGCCTCATTTCCCCATGGTGCGGGCACGAGTCCCGCTGTCGCGCACCGAGTCGCCGACCCGACTCCCGCGACCTGTGAGGACTGGCGGGGTGCAGAACAACCCCTTGCGCGCCGTGTTGCCGCACGGCGCCTGAGCACCCGCTCGTTCGATCAACCCGGGTAGCCGGAGGACTGTGCCCTCCGGCTACCCGGCCCTTGCCTGGTAGCCGGAGCCCAGGCCGCAAGAGTCAGGACCGACGGTGCCTACCGCGTCGCCTGGATGCTCGGTGGAACGTACGTGCCGGCGGCGACACTTCCCTCGGGACCATAGACCCGGAGCATGACGTTGAAGGGCCCCGCCGGGACCGGGAGCCAGTTGGCCTTGTCCACCCCGGCGGGCGGAAAGGCGCACATGTAGATCGACAGCGATCCGTCGGAGTTGGTCTTCAAGCCAGGCGTGTAACTGCCCACAAGATACTTGCTGGCGATGTTCGGAACCAGGGTCACTCCGTCCGGGGTGTACGCGGTGACCGACCAGAACATGCCGGCCGGCGGAATCTGATCCTTCGGAAAGGTCAGGACGTAGCCCCTACCACGGGCATCGAGTTGCGCGCCCGTACCATCAGCGAACGCGTGATAATACGCGGCCCGGCTGATGTCGTTACCAAACTGGATGTACTCGGTGATCGACGCCCGGTCGAGGTAGCTGGTGCCCCAGTTGCCAATGTCGCGGAAGTGGATCCACTGGTTCTCGTCGGTGTTGTCGAGGTAGTTGTCCACGATCGCGGAGTGCGCTTCCTGGGCTCCCTCAACAAACCTGGCCTCTTGCTCGGGCGTGACGTCTCCGTCGTCGAACAGGCCGTCGAAGGTGTCCGACAGCTCCTTGGTGTTTCCCGTCAGCGGCGGCGTCGACGGATCATGCACGGCCGCCTGCAGCTGCTCAAGAAATGCCATGGG
Source organism: Micromonospora sp. WMMA1363 (assembly GCF_030345795.1). Taxonomy (NCBI): domain Bacteria; kingdom Bacillati; phylum Actinomycetota; class Actinomycetes; order Micromonosporales; family Micromonosporaceae; genus Micromonospora; species Micromonospora sp. WMMA1363. Next base: position 224,628 of record NZ_JAUALB010000001.1, on the reverse strand, counting down.
ATCATCCGCGATGATGTTGTCGGCCTTGAGCTTGTAGCTCTGGGCAAACAGCACCGTCGGCTTGACCCTCGTGGCGCCGAACGACGGATCCCGCTGATAGTCGGCGAGGCTGGCCAAGCGCAGTGACCGCCGGAACTCGTCGGCCAGCTCGACCTGGTCCGTGCCATCGGGAGCGTATTTCGGAGCCCGAACGGTCCACATGGTGAGGGCGTCCGGGAGTCGGACCTGGGTGACTCCCGCGGGCAGTCCGCCTGGCCAGTCGCTGGTGGTCAGTGCGTAGGCGCCGGGCTTCATGTCGGGGCCAGCTGGTTTGATCACATTTCCGTAGACGTCCGTGACCAGCAGCGAGTACGAGGACACCGTGGTGCTCGGGATCGTCAGGACGACCGGCTGCGCGGAGACGTCTACCCATGACTGGGCGTACAGGGTGTCATCGTTCGGCGCCACGACCGACCGGAACAGCGGACTCATCTTCTTCGGGGCGAGCAGGGTGTTGCGCTGGATCAGCGATCCCTGCCGGTGAGTGAACCATCGAGGGTAGAACGTCTCGACATAGGCCGTCGTCGTTTCGAGTATCGGCGAGCCGCTCGGCGTCGCCGCCCGGGCGGGCCCGTTGACGGACACCACACCCAGTCCAACCACAAGCACTGCGCTCAGCGCTCTCGTCGCCCGCCGCAGGGAATGATTCCTTCGGGTCAAGGCGTTACCCCTTTCATTACACGTCAAGGGCCGGCCGACCGCGGCGCCAGCCCGATCAGCCATCGACGTCGCAGGCTACGCACCGAAGATGAAAAACCCTTGTGAATGTGGTCAGTCATCGACTGATGACTGACGGGGCAACGCGGTCCACGGCTGCCAGCGGTTCCCTGATCGTCGCGATGATCCGCAGCCGCGGGCATTCCCGCGCAGTCGATGGACGACCGCCGCCGACCCGGTCACGTGCTCGCCGGGTCCGGCTGCGCCCGGCTGGGGGCGTGCTCCCGCAACAACCCAGAGACTCGGCTGCACGTCGTGCAGCTCGGACTGGTCCGCGCCAGGTCGATACTGGAACGGGCCGGGCGGTGCACCGCCGCCGTCACGGCGAGAGCCTTCGAAGTGCGGGGGCGGGTCAGCCGCCGCGCGATTCTGGTCTGGCGCAGCGGCAGACCGACCCGCCGGTGTGCTGCCTGGTCAACCAGCTCGGCGCAGGCGTCCCAACATTCCGTTGAGATCGTCAATGAACATGTCGTGCCGGAAGAAGTGGCCTCCTGGCACTTCGCGCCCTTCGTGGGGGATGCCGGCTTGGCTGAGGGCGGCGCGGAACTCGCGTTGTCCGGCGAGCACCTGCGTCTCGTTGGCGACGTCGAACCAGTTGATTGGTTCTGGTGCGGTGCCGGCGACCAGGAAGACTCGTTTGTGATGGTAGCTCGGGATACGCTCCATCGGGTTGTCGGCGCTGATCCGAGCCTGGTCGAACACGGGAGCTCCGTAGACTGTGCCGCCTCCGAGTTCCTTGGCGGCGGAGGTGAGGTTGGCCCAGTGCACGACGAGGTGGCCGTCTCGGCGCAGGCTGGCCGGCCCGGAGTGGGAGCTGACAGAGCAGAAGTGCCCGTAGTACTTGGCGGCGTACTTCAGCGCGCCGAAGCCACCCATCGAGAAGCCCGCGACCGCACGCCCGTCGTACTCGGCGAAGGTGCGGAAGTTCGCGTCGATCCACGGCAGCAGTTGGGACATGTGGAAGGTCTCCCAGTCCCGCGGACCAACGAGGCTGTTGACCGGGTTGCAGTACCAGCCGGTGCCCCCGTCGGGCATGACCACGATGATCTCCCGTCCCGCGGTCAGGTTGATGATGTTCTCGTGCATATGAAACTGGCGGAAGTCCTGCGCACCGCCGTGCAGCAGGTACAGCACCGGGTAGCGCTTGCCGCTGGTGTGGTAGCCGTCCGGTAGCAGCACGTTCACCGCAGGGTCCCAGCCGATCGCGTCGGTGGCGAAGCGGTAGTACTGGAGCCGGCCGCCGTGGTTGTTGGGAGGGCTGACGACACGCAGCCCGAACCCGTCCACGGCGGCCCGCGCGGCGGTCGGTGCGGTAAGTGCGCCGCCGAACGCCCCGGCGGCGGCCACGGCGGCCGCACCGGTGAGCAGGCGGCGCCGGCTGACGGGCACAGGCGGATGATGAACAGTCACTGTTGGTCTCCCCAGGTCGGTGGTTCGGGATTCTTGGCTCGCTGGCGGTGCGTCGGCGCCGGCTGGATGCCGGCGTCGCCGTGAGCACCCGCTGCGGACAGTCCGGCTACGGATCTCAGCCGCCTCCACGGTGGCCGCTGCTCGCTCACGTGGCCGTTGGCCACATGCGGTGCAGGCACGTCAGTTGGTGGTGGTCCAGGTGCCCTTGTCCGGGTGCCAGTGAATGGTGCCCTGCTGGAAGCGTTGGTACTTCCCGCCGCCGGTCTCGTCGAGTTCGTCAGTGAGCGGGTAGCCCAGGACGCTCTCGTGGCCGGCAGCGTGGAAGGCGTCGTAGATGGCGCCGTGGACGGTGTGCGTACCGGTCTGTGGTGACCACAGGAACAGCCCACGCTCGAAGAACTGGAAGCGGCCCCGGGTTCCGTCGGGCGCTCGCGCGGCATCCGCCTCGTCCATCGTGGGAAAGCCCCAGCGTCGTTCCGCGTCGGTGGCCCAGAACGTGGTGAGGATGTCGCCGTAGATCGCGTGGGCGACATCCGGACGCCAGAGGATGATTCCGTTCTGGAACTGCTGGAACCGGCCACCCAGCATGGCATCGCGCTCGCCACGAACTGGCGGCCCCAATACGCTGCCCGGCCCACCCATGCTGTCGTACTTGGCCGCGATCGTGCCGTACGGCATAAGGTCGTCCAACTGGTGGTAACGACGGGGCGAGAATCCGCGGAGCCCATTGCTCCACACCCGCTCCTCGGCTACCTGCCCGACGTCATACTCCTCGCGGACCACCGGCTGCGTGTGCGCCGGGTCCGCCCAGCGGACGAACAACGCCACATGGTGCGTACCGTTGGGGTCCGCGTCGTCCCGGAGCAGCGCGTCACCGGGTTGCAGGTCGTCGGTGGGGATCGGGAAGGTGACATCCCACAACATCCAGGTGGTGAGAGACCTTTCGAGGTTCCAGGCCATCGACACGAAGCCCGAACAGTCCGGGCGGTAGCAGCCAAACTGATTGTTGTGGCAGCCGGTCCAACTGTACGGCACCCGCTCGGCGATCCACGACCAGGATCGTTCCATTACCTCCCCTCGTCCGATCCTCCCGCCGGGCTCTGATGCGCTCGCGGCCGGCGCCGTGGACACCAGAAGCCCGATCGTTGTTGCCAGCATCAGCGTCGCCGCCCCGATCAGGCGTTTGAACAGCATCGGCCTCATGGCTCTTTCCCCGTCAGTTGGTGGTGGTCCAGGTGCCCTTGTCCGGGTGCCAGTGAATGGTGCCCTGCTGGAAGCGTTGGTACTTCCCGCCGCCGGTCTCGTCGAGTTCGTCAGTGAGCGGGTAGCCCAGGACGCTCTCGTGGCCGGCAGCGTGGAAGGCGTCGTAGATGGCGCCGTGGACGGTGTGCGTACCGGTCTGTGGTGACCACAGGAACAGCCCACGCTCGAAGAACTGGAAGCGGCCCCGGGTTCCGTCGGGCGCTCGCGCGGCATCCGCCTCGTCCATCGTGGGAAAGCCCCAGCGTCGTTCCGCGTCGGTGGCCCAGAACGTGGTGAGGATGTCGCCGTAGATCGCGTGGGCGACATCCGGACGCCAGAGGATGATTCCGTTCTGGAACTGCTGGAACCGGCCACCCAGCAGGGCGTCCTCTTCGGCGCGGATCGGCTGGCCGAGCACGCCGCCCGCTCCGCCCATGCTGTGGTACTTGGTACCGATCGTGCCGTACGGCTGGAAGGCCTCCTCCCGTAGGGCTCGGGCGACTCCCTCCGCCTGGTCGTACCGCAACGGGTAGGCGGAGCGTTGCACAGCCTGGGCGAGCTGGCCGGCCGTGCTGCCCTCCATCCCTGGCTCCATCTGCTGGGCTACCTCGAAGAACCTGTTCGCCGCGTAACTGACGTCCAGACATTGATCGGGCTCACACCATCCCTGGGAGGGACGCTGCTGGAAGACACCGAGCGAGTCCCGGTCGCCGCACGCCAGGTTGTTCATCCGGGACTCGACCCAGCCCGCCTCGAAGCCGGCGAGCATGACCTTGTCCGACACACCCCGACGCTGGCCCACCTCGTAGACCTTCCGGGTGACCGCGATGTCCCGCTCCGGCGGGATGTAGCAAAACGCCGAGGCCGGATCGGTGTGGTTCAGGGGGCCGGGAATACCCTCGGGGCCCTGTGCCCGCGCCGGGCCACCCAGGGCGATGGCGGCGGCGAGGGATGTCACCGCCAGCAAAACCGTGATCCCTGGTCTAGCCCGCCGAATGCCGACGTCGCTCATGGGGAATCCTCCTCTGCTCGGGCTTGTCACGGGGAATAGAGTTGCGCGGATACGGGTCGACGTCGTGGTGCCGAGGTTGGTGCGACGGCTGTCTGCTGGTCCGTGCCCGTCCGGCCGAAGTGGTGTCAGTTCGCTGAGGCAAAGGAAGCCTCGAGTCGGGGGACGTAGTCGGCGATGGCGGGGGCCCAGCATTCGTAGTTGTGTCCGCCGTCGCAGGTGGGGGCCAGCGCGGAGCCGTCTCCGTAGTTGACGACACGGCTGGGGATTCCCAGCCCGGTGAGACGGTCCTCGACGGTACTGGTGGCGATCGCGGTGAAGTGGTCGATGGCACCTTGGTCGCCGGTGTAGAGCGTGACGTCGGTTTCGGCGAGCCTCGCCAGATTTGCCGGGGCTGCCGGGTTGACCGCGTTCCAGATCCGGTCGGCGTTGAAGATGGGGTACGGGGAGCCGAAGATCGCGTCACTGTCCACGTACGGGCCGTGGTCGGCACACTGGCCGGATGGGACGGAGCTGCACAGCGGGCCCGTAAGGCTGAGCTCCATCGCCAAGACGATCGCGCGGATCTCCGCCATGCCGAAATCGATGCCGCCGGACAGGACGGCGACATGGCCGAACAGGTCGGGACGGGCCTCGGCGTAGTGCAGAGATCCGTATCCGCCCATCGACAGGCCGATGACGGCTCGGTGACTTCTGTCGGTGAGAGTGCGTAGATTAGCGTCGATGTATGGGATGACCTGGTTGGTGTGGAAGGTTTCCCAGTTGGCCGCGCCCAGTGCGGTGTTCTGCATGACCCAGTCGGCGTACCAGCCCTTCCGGCCGCCGTCCGGCGCCACGGTGATCATCGAATTCGAGCGCAGCGCCGGGGCGGCGGCGGCATCGTCCGGGCTGCCACTTCCGCCGTGCAGGAAGTACGCGACGGGCCACCGCCGGCCGGGGTCTGTGGCGTAGTCGGCGGGGAGGAAAATACGGATCTTGTGCTGGCCGGACAGCTGACCGGTGGTAACAGTGATCGTGAAGTCGGTGCTGGAGTGCACCTCACTGCCGACCAGGGTCAGGCCGTAGCCGTCGGTGAAGCTCGGGATCTCTGGCGGGTCGGCGTGTGCGACCGAGCCCGCAAACCCGGTCATGGCCACCACCGCCGCTGTCGCGGCGGCCATTGCGCTGCGCACGATCGCGCCGGTCCGGCGGATGGATAACAGGGGTCCCATGGGGCACGTTCCTTCCGGCAGGGAATGGTCGGTTCGGTTGGCGGGCTGCATGGACTGACCGAGGCTCAGGAAAGTGGACGATCCGCGGGCAATCGGCTGCTACTGGCTTGCTTGGTGTCGGGCCGGCTGCTACTGGCTTGCTTGGTGTCGGGCCTCGGTGTGCGCGGGCGGGCGATCACCGTCGTTTCGTCGTTGGACAGATGCGGCGCCTGCCCGCCGGACGTCGGTGGAGCGCCCCACCCCGTGCCGGCGCGTCGGCCAGGCGCCACCGACGATGGTGTCCGCACAGGTCGGACGACAGGCCACCGCACCGGCCATATGTGGCCGGCCGGCCACGGCAGGGATGATCAGCGGGCGTGCCCCGGCCGACGACAACTCAGGTGGAGTGTTCAGCGAATTGTCGCGGGGTGCCGACCTCGACGGAGGGGGGCGCGCATCTGCTGGAGGTCGGGTAGAGCACGACGTCGAGCGATACGCCGTACGGGTGTCCCGATCGCGGATCGAGCCCGGGTCCGGTTGACACGGCTGCTGCGGTGGGGCACGTCTCGATCGATCACGTACTCGGTCGGGGATGAGGATGGCGACACCACAGCTTGGCGGCGGAAAGGCGATGATCACATGCCGTCCCGCACGAACAGCCCCAGGCCGTAGCCGAGCCTCGACTCCGGCCTGAGCATCTCGGCCAGCGGCGGGCCGGCCGACTCGCTGCCGGTCCGCCGCCCCAGCAACTCCCTCACCATGTCGCGAGACGTCCCTCGACTGGGGCGACAGACTGGCATACTTCACGCATCAGACCAGAAATCGTACTTGTCCTACAAGGAGCGGTCACATGCGCGACTGAGCTGATCTCAGCGACGCGAATGTGTTGATTGGTACGACACGGGCGAACCGGGTCACGCCGGACGGTGCTGGAAGTGGGCGTGGAGCCATCGATAGACAGGTCTTTGCGACAAGATCCACGTCTTCGAGAGGGCTCCACGTGATTGCCTATCGTGCCATGGTCGACGTCCCCAGGGAACTCGTGCAGTACCTCGGCCGGCTGCTTGCCGCGCAACGCCGAGCCAAGGGGACACGGCGCGACACCCGCGCGTTGACCTGCTTCTACCAGGCACTCCTGGTGCTCGTCTGGTTCCGCAAAGGCGAGGACGCGACCCTGCTGGGCGCCGGGTTCGGCATCTCCCGGGCCACTGCGTACCGGTATATGGCCGAGGGTGTCGCAGTGTTGGCCGCGCAGGCCCAGGATCTACACACAGCCCTGCGCCGGGTCGCCGACGACGGCTGGTCGTACGTGATCCTGGACGGAAAGCTGTTCGACTGCGACCGGGTGGCCGAGACCACCCTCAGCGTCAAGGGCGACACGATCGACGCCTGGTATTCCGGCAAGCATCGTGACTTCGGCGGAAACGTTCAAGCGGTCATGCGCCCGGACGGCCTGCCGGTGTGGACCTCCGCGGCGATGCCGGGGCATCTGCACGATCTGACCTGCGCCCAACAGCAGGGCATCACGGCTGCCCTGAACTGGGCCGCCTCCGAACTCGACCTGCCTACCCTGGCCGACTCCGGTTACGAAGGCGCAGGTCAAGGCGTCAAAGTCCCGGTCAAGCAGCCCACCGACGGGCAGCGGCTCGCTCCCGACAACCGCGCCTACAACCGGCTGCTACGCGGACTGCGCTGGCAGGGCGAACGCGGCTTCGCGATCCTGGTCGGACGCTGGAAAACCCTCCGGCATACCACCGCCAGCCCACACCGGATCAGCGACATCCTCGCCGCCGCACTCCACCTGACCCATTTCGAGTACAAGTACCTACCGCAAAGTCGCTGAGATTACTTCACTGGGCCATTATGGTGCCAGCTTGGGCGCTGTTCCTCATTTTCCTGGCATTCTCGACCGGAATAGCCGTGTTGGGCGTACGGCTGCTGCATGAACGAGTCAAACGAGGGGTCGGCGTCGAGCCGACATGGCTGACCCTCATCACCCACACCATCATGGTCGCCGGCACGTTCTACGCACTCCTGCTCGTCCTGACCGCCTTTTCCGTGTATGAGACATACGCCCAGGCCGGCCTTTCGGTCGCGACGGAGGCGGCGGACATGGGCGCACTCTACCGCGTGGTATCCGAGTATCCGGAGCCTACTCGAAGTCAACTTCAAAGCCTGTTGCGCGAATATTCCGAATACATGGTCAACGAAGCGTGGCCAGCCTACCAGCGAGGCGACAGCGTGAAGGGCGACCTGGAGGTGGAAAACGAGATCTCACACATCATGCTCAACTTCACTCCAAATTCGGACAAGGAACAACAGCTGAGCAACCTCGCCCTGTCGGAACTCGAGAAATGGAGCGAGGCCCGCCAGATCCGATACACGTACGCCACTGCCGCACTCCCATCGACGTTGTGGTTCGCCCTCCTGTTCGGTGCGGTGGTCGTCATCCTCCTGTCGTGCCTCCTCCCGACCCAGACGCGTCACGCTCACCTGATCCTCGTATGCGCCGTCGCGGGAATGATCTCCCTGCTACTGTTCGTCGTCGAGTCGGTGGACGAGCCCTTCAGGGGGCCGATAGTCGTATCCGCGGACCCCTACAAGGAGGTAGCAAAAGACTTCGCATAACGCACCCGCTGGAAGCTGAACGTGCGGCAAGCGCCACCGGCCCATGTCCACATACCCGCACCCGCACCCGCACCCGCACCCGCACCACAATCCCAATGAGGAAGCTACCGCCGTCCGGCACCCACTTCGAATACCGGTCAGCGGGCGTCTCGCACACCACCACTTGGACCCCTTGACCAGGCCCTTGGCCGGCGCGCCGAAAACACCGTTCGCGTTGCCGGCCACCACCGATCACGATTCTGGTAGCGGTCAACGGTGCGGAAGGTACGCCGGTAGGTCTCCGGGGTACGCCGACGGTGCGGTTGAAGTGTCGGCGTAGCGTCGTGGCGGTTCCCATGCCAGCCGCCTGGGCGATGGCGTCGATGCTGTTCTCGGTGTTCTCCAGCAGTTCCTGGGCCCGGCGGATCCGCTGCGTTGACGTCCTATCCGACCGCACCGCCGACACCCTCGCCGCATGGCTACGCGGACACCCTGGGGTCCAGGTCATCTGCCGGGACCGTGGTGGCAGCTACGCCGACGGCGTCCGCAAGGGCGCACCCGACGCGGTGCAGGTCGCCGACCGGTGGCACTTGCTGAAGAACCTCAGCGACACCGTCGAGAAGGTCGTCCGTGGGCACCGCCGCTGCCTGCGGGAACGTAGCGGTCCGATACCTGCCCTGGCTACGCCTCCTCCGGTCGAGCCGGTCAGGACAGGACGACGCGCGGCGAACACCCACCAGCGTCACGCGGCCGTGCACGCCCTGCGGGCCGAAGGACTGTCGATCAAGGCGACCGCGCGTCGGCTCGACATGAACGTCAGAACCGCCCGCAAGTACGCCCACGCCGCCACCGCCGAGGCGTTGATCGGCCCGAACGCCAGCAGCCGCCCCAGCATCCTCGCCCCGTTCCACGCCTACCTGCGGCAACGCCTCACCGACGGCGTCCACGAGGCAGCCGCCCTGTACGCCGAGATCCTGGCCCGCCGCTTCCAGGGCAGCCTGCGCGTGCTGCGGGACTGGCTGTCCACGAACCGCACCCGCCCTACCCCTGTGACCGTCCAGTTGCCGTCCGCCCGGCGGATCACCGCCTGGATCATGCGCCCCGGCCACAAACTCACCGACGACGACCGCACCGACCTCGCTGACGCCCGGGGTCGCTGCCCGGACCTCGACACCGTCGCCGAACTCGCCCGCGGATTCGCCGCACTGGTCCGCCACCAAGGCACCGGACAGCAATTCGACGCCTGGATCGACCGCGCCCGGCACGCCGGATATCCCGAGCTACGCGGCTTCGCCGCCGGCCTGGCCAACGACCGCGACGCCGTCGTCGCCGGACTCACTCAACCCTGGAGCTCAGGCCCCGTCGAGGGCCACGTCAACCGCATCAAGACCATCAAACGGCAGATGTACGGCCGCGCGAACCTCGACCTCCTCCGCAAACGCGTCCTCGCCACCCCATGAGCTGCCGTCAAGATCAATCACAGAATGTGTGCCAGAGCCAGTTCCAGTCCGCCGTTGACAACCAGTGACCTCTTCGGTGTGAACTCTCGGCGAGCGGGTCGGATCGGGCTTGATGCGAGGTCAAACGGCCTGCTGGCGCGCTTCTCGGCTCGGTTCGGCTGGCACGGTTGCTGTACTTCGCTGCTGTACTGCTGGCATCAGACGAGGCGCCGGATGCGGACCTTCGGGCGTTCCCTCTTGAGGTGGCCCTGCTTGTGCTGGCGGACCTGTTCGTCCCAGACTTCCTGGTCGTAGTCCGGGTCCGGTGGGATCCACTTGTGGGAGCCGTCGCTGTAGTGGAATTTCTCGTCCCCTGGGCGCAGGATGCTCACCGCAGCCAGCCGAGGAAGCGTTGATGCAGTGCCCCCGCCGGCACCCAGGTCAGGTCTTCGGAGGCACGCACCAGTTGGGCGCCCAGGTAGAGGGCCAGGGAAATCGGAGCGCCGTCGAACTCCGCACGCAGCTCGCGCTGCCGGGTACGGCAGGGCCAGGGCGCATCGCAGCCACCACAGCTCCAGATCGGCAGCACCGGACCGTGCGTGGTCATGCGTTGCCTCCGAGCAACGCCGCCGTCAGGGACCGCGCCTGCCGGCTGGTCGCCCAATCCACCTGCCAGCACGGGTACGGCGTCAGCCGCGACCACCACGCCCGACAGCCGGTGCACAGGCCGTCCTTGCCCGGCAGATGCACGACCAGGATCCGCTGCTCCGCCTCGTTGCTGATGGCATTACCTTCGATCATCAGAGGTCCCCTTCCGGGAACGCTTTCGCTGCTTGTCCCTTGAGGACTGAGATGAGACGGCGTCCCGGGAGGGTGGCCTTGAAGGCCCGACGCCCACAAGGGTGTCGTCCCGCGAGGACTGGTCCATCAGCACGGCGCCGCGCCTTCACCGGATACGCACTGTTACGACGCGAAGGGGTGATGCGGTGCTGGGAGTTGGTATCGACTGGGCGGAGGACTTCCACCTGGTCGCCGTGGGCCGTCCGGGTGAGGGCGTGGTCGAGGTGGCCCGGGTGGAGCACACCCCGGCCGCGGTGGAGGCGTTGGTTGCCCGCATCGCCGGGTTGGAGGCGGACCCGGCCGAGGTGCGGGTGGTTATCGAGACCCGCCACGGGCTGCTGGTCGAGGCGCCGGTCGACGCCGGGTACACGGTGTTGCCGGTCAACCCGGATCTGGTGGCCCGCCGGCGTGGGCCGGCGCGCAAGAAGGACGACGCCGAGGACGCGCGCATCGCCTGCCTGCTGGCTCTGGACCAGTACACCGAGCTGCGCGCCCTGGTCCCGCACGGACAGTTGGCCGGGGAGCTGCGGGCGATCGCCCGTGACGACGTGCGCGCCGCCCGTGACGAACGCAGGCTGCTCAACCGGCTGCGCGCCGACTTGGCCGCCACGTTCCCCGCCGCTATGGTCCTCGCCGGTGACGACCTGGGCAGCCCGGTCGTGCTCAAGCTGCTGCAACGCTGGCCCACCGCCGGAGAGTTGGCTGCCGCCGGCCGTGAGGAGGTCGAGGCCCTGGCTCGGCAGGCCAAGCATGGTTGGCCGCAGCGGTTCGCCGACCGCGTCACCCAGGCCCTGGCCGGTGACCACTTCCAGGCCCGCGACTACCTCGTCCGCGCCAAGGCCGACACCATCCGGCTGGCCTGCGCCCAGTTGCTGCTGCTGCGCGAGCAACGCCGCAGCTGGGAACGACGCATGGGTGAACTGCTGCTCGGCGATCGGCGCCGAGGACGCACCAAACAGCCCGGTGATGACCGGGGACCGGCGGTGCCTGGCGGCGAGATCTACCTCAGCTTTCCAGGGCTCGGAGATCGACTCGCCGCCAGGATCGCCGGTGAAATCGGCGACGCGATCGGACAGTTCGACACACCGAACGCGCTGCAATGCTACGCCGGCAAGGCCCCAGTCACCCGCCGCTCCGGAAGGTGTCAACCTTTTTGGGGCGGTCGGTTCAGGGGTTCGTTGACTGAGTCGTGGTGTCCTCGGGCTTGTTGATCCACGCGGTGGTGGGCAGGGCGGGTGGTTGCGGGATGCCGCGGACGAATCGTTCGGGGTTGCGGGTGTAGGCGGCGGTCAGGACGTCGGCGCGGACATCGCGGACCTGCCGGGCGTGGCCGTGGTGGACGTCGTGTGGGGTGTGCCAGCCGATGCCGGAGTGCCGGTGGATGGTGTTGTACCAGGTGAAGAAGGCGCGGCAGTGAGCTCGGGCGTCCTGGACGCTGCCGAAGCGGTCGGGGAAGTCGGGCCGGTACTTCAGGGTCTTGAACTGGGCCTCGGAGAACGGGTTGTCGTTGCTGCACCTGGGCCGGGAGTGGGACTTGGTCACGCCGAGGTCGGCCATCATCTGCGCGACCGTCTTGGACGCCATTGAGGTGCCGCGGTCGGCGTGGATGGTCAACTGCTCACGCGCGACGCCCTGCTTGGTGATCGCGTCGGACAGCAGCCGTTCGGCCAGGGCGGCGTCCTCGCGCTCGGCGAGCAGCCACGCGACGGTGTAACGGCTGTAGATGTCGATCCGCTGTAGAGGTGGTAGAAGTCCCGCTTGGCCGGGCCGCGCAGCTTGGTGATGTCCCACGACCACACGCGATTGGGGGCGTCGGCGATCAGTTCGGGCTTGACCTTCGGCGGGTGCACCGCGTGACGGCGGCGCTCCCTGACTTCGCCGTGGGCACGCAGGATCCGGTACATGCTCGACACCGACGCCACGTACACGCCCTCGTCGAGGAGGGTGTGGTAGACGGCCGCGGGGGCCATGTCGGCGAAGTCCGGGCTGTTGAGCAACGCCCGGACGCTGTCACGCTCGGCTGCGCTCAGGGCACGTGGCTGCGGCCTGGGTTCACGCCCCGGCCGCGGTGGCGCAGGCGTCTGGCGGTGCCGGCGGTAATGGTTGGCCTGCGGCCGGCCGGTGGCTCGGCACGCCGTCCGGATGCCGATCAGCGGCGTCAGTTCGGTGATCGCAGCGTCGATCATGGTGTCGGCTCGCTCCCGCTGTGCTGGCTGTCGGTCGCGAGTTGCCCCAACAGCGCGGAGAGTTTTCCCTGCACCTCGATCACCTTGCGGGCCTTGTCCAACTCGGCGCGCAGCCGCTCGTTGTCTGCCCGCAACCGGGCTGCCTCCAGCACCGCCGGATCGGTCTTCGGCCGCCCGGCCGGCTTGGCCAGGGCCTCGCGGGCGCCGGCGTCACGCTGATGCTTCCACGCCGCGAGCAGCGACGTGTACAGGCCTTCCCGACGAAGCAGGGCGCCCTTGCCGGCCTTATCGAGGGTCTCGTACTCGGCCAGGATCCGCGCCTTGTACGCGGCGGTGTATGTCCTTGTTCGGGGCTTTGCTGGTACCTCGGGGTCGGGCACCGGGTGATGCGATGTCACGGGGGTGGATCTCCTTGCACGCCCTCACGGGTCAGAGTTTCAGCAGGTCAACCTGCCTTCCCCAAGGATGACACAGAGGGCTCCGGCAAGAGCGAGTTGGTCGTGGCCACCCGGCTGGCCTGCAACCGCTACCTCGCCGACGCCATACAGCAGTGGGCCTTCACCAGCCTCCGCACCTCCGGCTGGGCACGGGAGTTCTACGACACGCAACGTAGCCGCGGAAAGAAGCACCACGCCGCCCTGCGCGCCCTGGGTAACCGCTGGCTGGAGATCCTGTGGCACTGCCTGACCAAAGACGTGCCCTACAACGAGAACCTCCACGTCGCCAACCGCAACCGCGCCCTCGGCCGGGTCAACCAGCCCTCGAAACTCGCTGCTTGACCCGGGGGTTGACAAAGGGTGTCTCATTGCTCCTCCTTGGCGGGCCAGTGCCCCCGGTTGATCGGGATGCGGTGCCGGCGACGACAGGGCAGCTCGACCCCACAGCGGCAGACCCCAGCGGGACTGTACAAATAACGGCTGATCGACCGATCAAGGGAGAGACGCCAGATGACGACCGAGACCACCGTGGGACAGCCGGCCGTGGAGCCGGTGGGTGCGGTCACGGATGAGCAGTTGATCGCGATGCTGGTCGATCGGGCTCGTGGTGACGGGTTGAAGCTGACCGGCGAGGGTGGGCTGCTGCAGCAGCTGACGAAGCGGGTCCTCGAGTCGGCGTTGGATGGGGAGATCACCGACCACGTCGGCTACGACAAGCACGACCCGGCGGGTCGGGGTAGCGGGAACACCCGTAACGGCAGCCGGACCAAGACGGTGCTCACCGACGTCGGGCCGGTCGAGGTGCGGGTCCCACGCGACGCCGCCGGGACGTTCGAGCCGCAGATCGTGCGTAAGCGGCAGCGGCGTCTGACCGGCGTCGACGACATGGTCCTGTCGCTGTCGGCCAAGGGCCTGACCCACGGCGAGATCGCCGCGCACCTGGCTGAGGTCTACGGCGCTGAGGTGTCGAAGCAGACCATCTCCACGATCACCGACAAGGTCATGGACGGCATGGCCGAGTGGCAGAACCGGCCCCTGGACCGGGTCTACCCGGTCGTGTTCATCGACGCCATCAACGTCAAGATCAGGGACGGTCAGGTCGCGAACCGGCCGATCTACCTCGCGATGGCGGTCACCGTCGACGGCCACCGCGACATCCTCGGTATCTGGGCCGGTGACGGCGGCGAGGGCGCCAAGTACTGGCTGCACGTGCTCACCGAGTTGAAGAACCGCGGCGTGGCCGACGTGCTGATGCTGGTCTGTGACGGGCTCAAGGGACTGCCGGAGACGGTGGAGACGGTGTGGCCGCGCACGATCGTGCAGACGTGTGTGGTGCACCTGCTGCGCAACTCGTTCCGCTACGCCGCCCGGCAGGACTGGGACAAGATCGCCAAAGCGCTGCGGCCGGTCTACACCGCGGCGACCGAGGACGCCGCCACCGAGCGGTTCCTCGAGTTCGCCGAGGCGTGGGGCCGTAAGTATCCGGCGATCGTGAAGCTGTGGGAGAACGCGTGGGCGGAGTTCGTGCCGTTCCTCGCCTTCGACGTGGAGATCCGCAAGGTCATCTGCTCCACGAACGCGATCGAGTCCGTCAACGCCCGTATCCGCAGGGCCGTGCGAGCTCGTGGCCACTTCCCGAACGAGCAGGCCGCACTCAAGTGCGTCTACATGGCCTTGATGAGCCTCGACCCGACCGGAGCCGGCCGCCGACGCTGGACCATGCGCTGGAAAGCACCACTGAACGCCTTCCAGATCGCCTTCGAAGGCCGGCTCACCCCGGCCAACAACTGACCACCTCAACAACCAAGATCAGCCGTTAACTTGACACTCCCGAGACAGGCCGTTATTTGTACAGTCCCCTGTGCAGGTCTGGCACTCTGTTCGGGCTGGCGGTGACACCAAGACCAAGAAGTCGCGACGCACGCTCGCACTCCCCCAGCGGTGCGTGACCGCGCTGCGGCTGCACCGAGAGCAGCAGAACCGGCACCGGGCCAAGGCCGGCAAGGACTGGCAAGCCCTCGGCCTGGTCTTCACGACCACCCTCGGCACCGCCCTCGACGCGGCCAACGTCCGCCCTCTGTGTCATCCTTGGGGAAGGCAGGTTGACCTGCTGAAACTCTGACCCGTGAGGGCGTGCAAGGAGATCCACCCCCGTGACATCGCATCACCCGGTGCCCGACCCCGAGGTACCAGCAAAGCCCCGAACAAGGACATACACCGCCGCGTACAAGGCGCGGATCCTGGCCGAGTACGAGACCCTCGATAAGGCCGGCAAGGGCGCCCTGCTTCGTCGGGAAGGCCTGTACACGTCGCTGCTCGCGGCGTGGAAGCATCAGCGTGACGCCGGCGCCCGCGAGGCCCTGGCCAAGCCGGCCGGGCGGCCGAAGACCGATCCGGCGGTGCTGGAGGCAGCCCGGTTGCGGGCAGACAACGAGCGGCTGCGCGCCGAGTTGGACAAGGCCCGCAAGGTGATCGAGGTGCAGGGAAAACTCTCCGCGCTGTTGGGGCAACTCGCGACCGACAGCCAGCACAGCGGGAGCGAGCCGACACCATGATCGACGCTGCGATCACCGAACTGACGCCGCTGATCGGCATCCGGACGGCGTGCCGAGCCACCGGCCGGCCGCAGGCCAACCATTACCGCCGGCACCGCCAGACGCCTGCGCCACCGCGGCCGGGGCGTGAACCCAGGCCGCAGCCACGTGCCCTGAGCGCAGCCGAGCGTGACAGCGTCCGGGCGTTGCTCAACAGCCCGGACTTCGCCGACATGGCCCCCGCGGCCGTCTACCACACCCTCCTCGACGAGGGCGTGTACGTGGCGTCGGTGTCGAGCATGTACCGGATCCTGCGTGCCCACGGCGAAGTCAGGGAGCGCCGCCGTCACGCGGTGCACCCGCCGAAGGTCAAGCCCGAACTGATCGCCGACGCCCCCAATCGCGTGTGGTCGTGGGACATCACCAAGCTGCGCGGCCCGGCCAAGCGGGACTTCTACCACCTCTACAGCGTGATCGACATCTACAGCCGTTACACCGTCGCGTGGCTGCTCGCCGAGCGCGAGGACGCCGCCCTGGCCGAACGGCTGCTGTCCGACGCGATCACCAAGCAGGGCGTCGCGCGTGAGCAGTTGACCATCCACGCCGACCGCGGCACCTCAATGGCGTCCAAGACGGTCGCGCAGATGATGGCCGACCTCGGCGTGACCAAGTCCCACTCCCGGCCCAGGTGCAGCAACGACAACCCGTTCTCCGAGGCCCAGTTCAAGACCCTGAAGTACCGGCCCGACTTCCCCGACCGCTTCGGCAGCGTCCAGGACGCCCGAGCTCACTGCCGCGCCTTCTTCACCTGGTACAACACCATCCACCGGCACTCCGGCATCGGCTGGCACACCCCACACGACGTCCACCACGGCCACGCCCGGCAGGTCCGCGATGTCCGCGCCGACGTCCTGACCGCCGCCTACACCCGCAACCCCGAACGATTCGTCCGCGGCATCCCGCAACCACCCGCCCTGCCCACCACCGCGTGGATCAACAAGCCCGAGGACACCACGACTCAGTCAACGAACCCCTGAACCGACCGCCCCAAAAAGGTTGACACCTTCCGCCGCCGGGCCTTCCGCCGAGTCGTCACCCTCGCCGGGCTTGACCCGATCGCCTGGACGCCCCGCGAGCTACGGCACAGCTTCGTGTCCCTGCTCTCTGACAGCGGAGTAAGCCTTGAAGACATCGCGGACCTCTGCGGCCACGCGGGGACGACCGTCACGGAGAAGGTCTACCGTCATCAACTCCGGCCGGTTCTCCTCGGCGGGGCACAGGTCATGGATGCGATCTTCGGCGCTGAGTCGTAGTCACTCAGTTAGTCACTCAGGAATCGAAAGAGGCCCGGATCATCAATGTGATCTGGGCCTCTACCTGGGTGGGCGATACTGGGATCGAACCAGTGACCTCTTCGGTGTGAACGAAGCGCTCTCCCGCTGAGCTAATCGCCCTCAGCGCGGACGACTCTACCTGATCGCGCATCCAGACCAAAAACCCGGGTGGACGCGGCTCAGTGCGTCGCGAGGTAGTGCAGCACCCGGGCGACCACGTCGATCCCGAGGCTGTACTTGAGCGACAGCCACACCACCGTCGACACGAACACCAGGCCGGCCGAGCCGAGCGCGAACCGCACTCCGAGTGACTGCCGTCTCACCCAGTCGGTCCAGTTGTGCACGTGCCGCCTCGTGAAGGTGAGCAGCCGCCGCGCCCAGTGGAACTCGACCGCCCAGATGCCGAGGCCGGCGATCACGAGGAGCCAGCCGGGGCCGGGAAGTGGGATCAGTGCGACGCCGATCGTGACGACGAGCGCGCCGGCAACAGCGACGAAGATCTTGAGGGCGACCCGGCCGGTGGGGTTGGCCCGGATGAGCGCGAGGGTGGTGGACACCCGCTGTCGCCAGCGCGGCCGTTCCCGGCGCGCGGCCAGCGCCGTGCCCCCGACCGGTCCATGCCCGTCCGGTGCCGGTCGTCCGGGTCGGTCACGCTGCTCGTTCGGCACCCCGTACCCCCGCTGTTCGGCTGCCCGGACCACGACGTTCGGCGTGCCAGGCAGCGTGACCGGATCCATAGCGGATCGCTTCGTCACCAATTCCTCCCCCAGTGTGGCGCGCGCCCGTCACTGCAAGCGTGGACTGGACGTTACCGGAGTAAGTCGACGACTGAACCACCCGATGCCGGGCGGGAACGCGTACTGGGCAGAACCGGAAATCCTACAGGATCATTCAAATTCTCAAGGACGTTCCGACCCCCATCCCACCACCGGGTGAAGTCAGCGTATGGCGGAGCGCAGCTAGGAGCAGCACCTGAGTATGGGAAAAGCGGGACACGCGCGTTCCGCAGCGGTGCCGGGGGGAGAACGTCCATGAGTGTCATCCGACCGACGACCGTCGAGGTCGAGACGTCGCTAAGGCTCGTCGCACCTGACGCCACGGCCTTGCCGGTGCGTGCCAGTCTGCGTTACGACCCTGCTGACCCGTATGCCGTCCATGTCCTGTTCCATGCCGAATCGGCAGGTGGCGAGGCGGTTAGCTGGTCGTTTGCGCGGGAATTGCTGGTGACCGGCCTCGACGAGCCGGCCGGCATCGGCGACGTGCGGGTCTGGCCCTGGGCCACCCCACGCGGGGACTTCGTCGCGCTGGCGTTGTCGTCCCCGGACGGCAATGCCCTGTTCGAGGTGCCTCGGAGCGTCCTGGTGCGCTTTCTGCGGCGAACCTACGTCGTCGTTCCGCGCGGTCGCGAGGCCGAGCACCTGGACGTCGACACGGCGGTGAACCGGCTGCTCGCCGGTCGCTAAGCCGGAGGAAACGGTCACTTCGGGGCCGCGCGGAACTGCCGAGTCCGCGCGGCCCCGGCGTGTCAGGGGTACGGGACGGCCTTCCAGACATACGTCGAGCTCAGCCGGTCGAGTTCAGCCATGCGTGGTGATGCCGCCGTCGACCGGGATGACCGCCCCGGTGAGGTAGGCCCCGGCGCGCGAGGACAGATAGATCGCCGTGCCCGCCATGTCCTCCGGGCGGCCGATCCGCCCCAGCGGCACCTGCTTCTCGACGGCGGCCCGGGACGACGGGTCGCCGAGCGCGAACGCCATCATTTTGCTCTCGAACGGGCCGGGCGCGATCGCGTTGACGGTGACGTGCTCGCCGGCGAGCCGGTGGGCGAGGCTGCGGGTCAACATGTGCACGGCCGCCTTCGTGGCGGAGTAGGCGTACACCTCCATCCAGGGCACCCGGCTGCCGTCGACCGAGCCGATATTGATCACCCGGGCTGGGTCATCGGCCGTGCCGGCGACCCGCAGCGACGGCAGCAGCGCGGTGGTGAGCCGGAAGACAGCCTTCACGTTGACCGCCCACAGCTTGTCGAACGCGCTCTCCGGGTACGCCTCCAGCGGGGCGCCCCAGGTGGCACCGGCGTTGTTGACCAACACGTGGAGCTGGTCGTATCGCTCCCGCACGGCGGCGGCGAGCGCTTCCGCCCCGGCGTCGGCGCTCAGGTCGGCGGGGATTGCCTCGCAGTGGCCGTGGGCCGCCAGCTCCCTGGCGACCGCCTCGCAGACGTCTGCCTTGCGAGAGGAGATAATCACGCGGGCGCCGGCCCGGACGAAGCCTTGGGCGATCATCCGACCGATCCCCCGCGAACCGCCGGTGACCAGGACCGTCTTTCCGTCGACCGAGAACAGATCAGTCATGCCCATCCCCTCGCAGTTCACGCCTACCGTCCGGTAACATAACCGCCCCCACCCGCCCCCACAACCCCACCCGCACCAGTCCCGGGGGCCCGCCCCTTCCCGAGAGGTGGGACGTCTCCGAGCGCGCGTGCCCGCGCTTCCCCGGATATGTGCCCGGATCATCCGCGCGAGGGCGCGGCGCGTGGCCCGGGGTGCGGCAGTCGTCGCCGCGGGCTACCGTCGCAGGTGATGGTTCCTCCTGGTCAGCCCTCCGCCGGTCCGATCTGCGCGCCGCCCGAGATCGAGACACTCGCTCTGGATGACCTCGTACCTGATCCTGAGTGGCGGCGTCCGGCGCTGCTGGACCGGGACCTGCTCGTCCTGGTCACCGACGGGCACGGGGGCCTGGAGCTGGACTTCGCCGCCCAGCCGTGCCGGCCCGGCACACTGCTGCGGGCCCGGACCGGCCAGGTGCTCCGGTGTTCGGTTTCCGAGCTGAACGCGACCGTGGTGCGTTGGGCGCCGGAGGCGCTGCGCGGGTTCGACGTCGACCCGGCCGCCGTCCCGGCCTGGCGACAACTGGCCGGCGCGGACGAGGACGTGTTCAGCGCCGAGATCAGCCAACTCGCGGTGGACTGCGAACGGCAACGCGGGGTGGCCCGCGCCGCCGGCCTGCTCCGTCATCAGCTGGCCGTGCTGCTGCTGCGGGTTTCCCTGCTGCCCGATGCCGCCACATCCGTGCCGCGCGCCGAGACGGTGACCTTCCAGCGGCTCTGCCTAGAGGTCGAGCGCGGCTACCGACACACCCGCCGAGTGGAGGACTACGCCGCCAACCTGGACTGCTCGGTGCGGACCCTGACCCGGGCATGTCTGGCAGTCACCGGACGCAGCGCCAAGCAGGTCGTCGACGACCGGGTGGCCCTGCAGGCCCGGCGGCTGCTCGCGGCGACCGACGAGCCGGTCGCCGCGATCGGCCGCCGGCTCGGCTTCTCCGAGCCGACCAACTTCGGGCGGTTCTTCGCCCGCGAGGTCGGCATGAGTCCGGGGGCCTTCCGTGCCGCCCGGGAGCAGCCCCTCCCCGGTCGGCCCACCGACGGACCCGCGGACGCACCCGCCCACCGCCCACCCGCGGCACGGGTCGTCCGGCCACGCCCACCCGCCGACGTCGCCGACGAACCGGCCCCGGGCATGATGGCCTAGTACAGATGTCGGGCGGCAACTGCGCGGTCCGGACGGCGTTGAACCAACGCCGGCTCGATCCGGCACGGTGAGCCTGACCGGACGCCGCGTCCGGCCTGGTTGAGTCGAGCCCGGTTGAAGAGAACCGGCCGCGGTTGAAGTGGTCGTGGGAGGACAGCGGTCCTACGCCGGTCCTGGCGACGCCGCCGCGATGACCACGTCCCCGCCGAGGCGGCCGTGCTCGGGGTCACGGCTGACCGCGCCGGCCTGCAGCAGACCGGTCAACGCCCGTGGCACGTCGGCGGAGCGGTACACGGTCGCGGTCAGTGCGTGCCGGCGCAGCTCGGTCACCGTACGCGAACCGGAGCGGACGAGCTCGGCGAGCAGTTCTCGGCGTAGCGGTCCGGGCTCGGGGTCGAGCGCGATGTCCAGCAGCCGGCCGGCCGGGTCGGCCGGGTCGCGGTAGCGCGCCCCGGCGTGCTCGTCGACCGCCCAGAGCAGGTCCTTGAACGCCTCGAGGCTCCGGTCGTACCCGGTGCCGAAGGCCAGCCGACGGGCCGGCGACCCGTCGGTCGGGACGAGGTCGACCTCGGCCACCAGCGGGAACCCCGCGCCGGTGAGTACCGCCCGCAGGGACGCGCCCGCACCGCCCGTGGGCGGGGGCGGCACCGCCGCGTCGCGCGCGGGTCGGGGCGACGCGTTCGGCCCGGTGTGGACGGCGGCGTCGGTGACGAGGAGCACCTCGGCGGGGTGCCCGGACACGGTGGCCGCAAGTACCGCAGGGTCCGCCGCACCCGAACCGTCCACGTACGCCAGCAGCGGCGCCCGGGCGGCCCCGACCGCTTTCAGCGCGACGGGCAGCCGGGCGGGACCGCCGGGCACCAGGTGGACGGCGACCTCGGGCGGCAGCGTCGCCTCGACGGCACCGAGCCGGGCCGGCAGTTCCTCGGTGCCGTCGACGAGCACAAGCAGGCTCAGCTGCCGCCCGCGCAACCGGTCGGCATGCTCGGCCACCACTCCCAGCACCGCCTCAGCCGCAGCCGCCGCAGCCGCCGCGGCTGCGGCCGGGGTCGGGGTCGGGGTCGGGGCCGGGGTCGAAGCCGGGGACGGGGGAAAGACGGACGCGGATGGCCCGTCTCCGTAGGCGAGCGCGATCACACCCCGCCGTCCTCGCCCCAACACCCGAGGCAACCACACCTCGGCGTACCGGACCAGCATCTCCCGCAACACCGCGTCAACCACACCCGCTTTCTACCCCACTCCGTCGACCGGAAGTTCGGGTTGGTGACAGACGGACCGCGGCTGCGCCTGATCGGCGAGCCCAGGTGGACCATCTCCAGGAAACCTGACCGGCGCGGGACTTGTACATACCGTTGTCGGATGAGCACGATGGGGCGTGCCCTCCGGCTTCGGTGACCTCGCTGACCATGCGCACCACCTGGTGTCCACCGGCGACCTCGCCGGCGCCCGGCGGCTGCTCGCCGACGCGCTTACCGACGTCGATCCACGCCCCGCCAATGCCACCCCGGAGCTGGCCGAGGCGGCGAGCCTGCAGGCCAGGGTGCTGGTGGCGCTCGGCGACCCGCAGGCCGCCCGGGGCTGGGCCGCCTACGCGTACGCGGCCACCACCCGGCTGCACGGCCGCTCCGACGAGCGCACCGTGGCCGCCGCCGCCGCTCTCGCCGCGGTGCTGCACCGGGTCGGCAGTTGGTCCCGCGCGGCACGGCTCTACCAGATGGTCATCCTCGAGCTGACCGCCCTGGACGGTCCCGAGTCCCGACGTGTCCTCGCCGCGCACGCCGACCTCGCCACTGTGGAATACGCGCGCGGCCAGTGCCAGGTCGCCCGCGATCGGCTGGCCGACGCCTGGGAGCTGCACCGCGAGGTGTACGGCGACGGGTACCCCAGCGGCATCAAGATGCTCGCCCGGCTCGGCGCGATGCGGCGCGACTGCGGCCGGTTCGCTGAGGCCCACGACGATCTCGCCCTCGCCGAGGAGCTGTGCCACCGGCACCTACCCCCGGACGACCCGCTCACCGGGCAGGTGACCGCGCTCACGCGGGCAGCGGCAAGCCCGGACCACACCTGCACCGACACAATGCCCGTCGGCCGGGAGACGCCGATCGTGCCGACCGCCCGCACGCCCCCACCCGGCGACGAGCCGCAGCACTCCCCGTACCACCCGTCGCAGCCCGGCTACCGGCCTGCCGGCCCGTACGCCCCGGCTGAGCCGGGCCTGGACGGGCCCGACGTGGTGGAGCACCCCGCGGCCGGGTACGCGCCGCCACCGTCGGTCCCGACGCCCCGTCAGCCGCTGGACGGAGCGGCCGGAGGTACGCCGGTCGCCGGCGAGGCATGGGACACCGGGCCCGACATCACCGACGAGACCTGGCGACCCGAGCAGGAACCCGGTGGCGATACCTGGCGTCCCGAGCAGGACAGCGGAGGCTACCGGCCACCCGGCGGCGACGCCGCCGACCACTCGTGGACCGGCACCGACACCAACGACGGTTGGCCGCCCGCAACCAGCCACGGTTGGCCGCCCGCAACCAGCCACGGTTGGGCCGGCGAACCCGACACCGACGAGCTTTGGCGACCCGGCACGCCGGCCGCGGAACGGGCCACCGCCGTTCCCCCGTCGGTGCTACCCCTCACCGGCGCGGAGGAGGCCGCCGGCGTGCACCGGGTAGCGCACCACGCGGTGCCCGACGACCCGCCGTACCAGCCGTCCCGGCTGCTGCCCGTACCGGTGCACCGTCCAGCACCCCCACCGGCCAACCGGCTGTTGCCGCTCGTCGTGGGCGGAGTCGCGGTGGTGCTGCTCGGCACGGCCGCGGTGATCGCCGGAGTGTCCCGGTTCGACGGCGCGCCGCCAGCGGTCACCAACAGTTCGGGGCACGCCACCGGCACGCCGGCCCCGACCACGGGCCGGAGTACGCCCGCGACCACGGTGGCGGCCTCACCCGGCACCCCGCCCGGGGCGTTGATCTTGCGAGACGGCAGCGACAACGTGACGTTGCGTTGGACCTACCCGGCCGGCGGCGAGGGACCGGTGGTCATCTCCGGTGGCCGGGCCGGGCAGCAGCAGACCGCTTTCGCGAACCTGCCCGCCGGCACCACCGATTTCGTCGTGTACGGCCTGAACCGCAGCACCGACTACTGCTTCACGGTGGCGGTGGTCTGGTCGACCGACACGATCGCCCGGTCGAAGCAGGTCTGCACGGACCGCGGCTAGTCTGCACGGACCGCGGCTAGTCTGCACGGACCGCGGCTAGGGGGGTCGGCCAGGGACATCGCCGGTGTCCGGGCCAGGTCAGTGCCCCGAACGACGGCCGGGGTGATGCTGGCGCCGGCCTGGGGCGTCCCGCCGGGCGCCCCGAGCGGTCAGCCCGGATCGGCCTCCTCGAGAAGGGCCGGCAGCAGCAGCCGGACCCGCAGCCCCGGCCACGGGTCCGCGTCGCCGAGCTCGATCCGCCCACCGGCCCGGTGGACCAGCTCACGCACGATGGCCAGGCCCAGGCCGGCTCCGCCGGCGTCCCGGTCGCGCGCCGGGTCCAGTCGGGTGAACCGGCCGAAGACCCGCTCCCGGTCCACGACCGGGATGCCCGGCCCGTCGTCGGTCACCGTCACCCGGTGGTACGCGGTCCCGTCCGGCTCGGTGGCGAGCACGACCCGGGTACGTGCGTGCCGAACGGCGTTGTCGACCAGGTTGGTCAGCACCCGGTGCAGCTGGTCCGGATCACCGTCGGCCCACAACGGTTCCCGGGGTGTCAGCACCTCGACCGGGGGTGTCGGATACCGGGCGGCCACCGCGGTGAGCAACCCACCCAGTTCGACCGGACCGGTGGCGCGTCGAGGCGGTGCCTCGTCGAGGCGGGCGAGCAGCAGCAGATTGTCGACGAGCCGACCGAGCCGCTCGGTGTCGGTGAGCAGGTCCGCCGACACCGCCGGCCAGTCGGTCCGGTCCCCCAGCCGCCGCGCGACCTCCAACTCGGTGCGGATGTTGGTCAGCGGGCTACGCAGCTCGTGCGCGGCGTCGGCGACAAACGCCCGCTGGCGGGCACGGGCCGACTCCAGCCGGCCCAGCATGTCGTTGAGCGTGGCCGCGAGCCGGTGGATCTCGTCCCGGGACGCCGGTACCGGTAGCCTCCCGCCCCCGTTCCGCCCGGTGATCTCCTCGGCGCCCCGACGCAGCGCCTCCACCGGTCGTAGGGTGGCGCCGACCACCCGCCAGGCCACGGCGGCAAGCACCGCCACCAGCAGCGGGAAGCTGACCAGCAGGACGGTCCGCAGGACGTGCGCGCTCTGCCGTACGTCCGCCAGCGACCGGGCCACCAGCACGGTGAGCGGGTCGGTGTCGGTGCCGGCGGGCACGGCCACCATCCGGACCGGCCCGGTCAGGCCGATCCGCTCGCCCGCAACGGTGAGTCGTTGCCGCGCGCCCGGGTCGAGGCGCTCGGGCCGGACCATTGGCACGAGTCGATCGGCGTCGATCGAGGCAGCCCGGACCCGCCCCGCCGCGTCGACCACCTGGACCCGGGTCTGCCCGCCCGCCACGGGCAGCGGGTCGGGCAGGGCGTCCTCCGCGGCGAGCAGTGCGATCGCGTCGGCGGTACGCAGCGCCTCGGTGTCCACGTTGCGGTGCAGGGCCCAGTTGAGCACCACGAGCAACACCAGGCCGCCGACCGCGAGGCCCGCGGACACGCCGAGCACCCCGATCACCATCAGCCGGCCGCGCAGGCCGAGGGCGGCCCACGGTCGCCGGTGCCAGACGAGCGCCCGGGTCAAGCCGGGTCCACCGGGGCCCTTCCCCGGCCGGAGGCGACGGGCGGGGGCCCTTCCCTCCCGGGTCACGTGGCGAGCCGGTAGCCGACGCCGCGGACCGTCTCCAGGCGTTCCCGACCGAGCTTGCGGCGCAGGTAGCCCACGTAGACCTCCACCGTGTTCGGGGCGGTGTCCACGGCGGCGTCCCACACGTGGTCGAGCAGTTCGGTCTTGGAGACCACCTGGCCTGGGCGGCGCATCAGGTAGTCGAGCACCGCGAACTCCCGGGCGGTCAGCGCCACCTCCGCGCCGTCCCTGGTCACCCGCCGCCGTGCCGGGTCCAGTCGTAGGTCGCCGACGGCCAGCACGGTCGGCCGCTGCGGGGCACCGCGGCGCAGCAGCGCGCGCAGCCGGGCCAGCAGAACCACGTACGAGAAGGGCTTGGTCAGATAGTCGTCTGCGCCGCAGTCCAGCCCGTCGGCCTGGTCGTATTCGCCGTCCTTGGCCGACAGCATGAGCACCGGCAGCCACCGACGCTCGGCCCGCAGCCGGCGCACCAACTCGTAGCCGGAGAGGCCGGGCAGCATCACGTCGAGGATCATCGCGTCGTAGTCGCCGTGGCGGGCGGCGTCCAGGCCCGCCGGGCCGGTCGCCGCCACGTCGACGGCGAACCCCTCCGCCTGGAGCCCGCGCCGCAGGGCGGACGCCAACCGGGCCTCGTCCTCCACCACCAGCAACCGCACAGGTCAAGGGTGCCACCCCGGCGCCCGTGCCCGGTCCGCTGTCCTCAGCACGCTCACAGGGTGGTGCGGGCAGGATGGTCGGCAGGAGGTGCCACACCATGTCTGTCCTGACAAGCCGTCCCGCCCTGCGCTGGCTGGTCCCGGTGACCGCCGTTGTGATCGTCGTCGGCGGGGGTGCCGCGATCGGCAGGTTCGCCGCCCAGGCCGAGCCCAGCCTGCCGCCCCGCACCGTCGCCCAACTCCTGGTCGACCTGCAAACCGCCCGTCACGACGGCTTCTCCGGCACCGTCGTGCAGCGCGCCGAGCTGGGTCTGCCGCCGATCGCCGGGCTGGTCGCCGGTGATGGCCCGGCCGATCTGCTGACCGGCACCCACACCCTGCGGGTCTGGCACTCGGGGCCGGACCGGCAGCGGGTCGCGCTGGTCGACACGCTCGGCGAGCGGGACATCGTCCGCAACGGGCGTGACCTGTGGACGTGGCGCAGCGGGACCAACACGGCTACCCACCGCACGCTGCCCGAGCAGCGGGGACACGACGCCCCGCCGGAGGTGCCGGCGACCCCGCAGGAGGCCGCCGACGCCGCTCTCAAGGCCATCGACCCGACCACCGAGGTGAGCGTCGGTCGGGCCGCCACGGTGGCCGGGCGGAACGCGTACGAGCTGGTGCTCACGCCGCGCGACGCCGCTTCCCTGGTGCACCAGGTACGGATCGCCATCGACGCGACCGAGCACCTGCCGTTGCGGTTCGAGGTGTTCGCCGACGGCGGCGACCGGCCCGCGTTC
Source organism: Micromonospora sp. WMMA1363 (assembly GCF_030345795.1). NCBI lineage: Bacteria > Bacillati > Actinomycetota > Actinomycetes > Micromonosporales > Micromonosporaceae > Micromonospora > Micromonospora sp. WMMA1363. The sequence goes on along the minus strand of NZ_JAUALB010000001.1, from coordinate 197,843 downwards.
GAGGTGGCGTTCACCCAGGTCGACTACGCCCGGCCGGACGCCGACCAGTTCACCTTCAACCCGCCGCCGGGGGTGAAGATCACCGAGGAGGGGGCCGGGCGGGCCCGCCCGGAGACACTGGAGAAGCCGGCGGACGGCGAGCGCCCGGACGTTCGTACGGTCGGCGAGGGCTGGACCACGGTGGTGGTCGTGCGGGTCGACGACGCGGCTCGCAGTGACGCCTCGGCGGACCGGCCGGACCTGGGCGGGCTGGCCGGACAGTTGCCGGCGGTCAGCGGTGACTGGGGCAGCGGCCGGCTGTTCCGCAGCGACTTGGTGACCGCGCTGCTGACCGACGACGGCCGCCTGATCGCCGGGGCGGTGACCCCGGAGCGGCTTTACGAGGTGGCCCAAGACTGAGTTTCACCCGCGACGAGTCGGGGCCCGCGCGTCGCGCGGGCCCCGACTCGTCGCGGGTGACCGGGCCCGGGCGCCCGCGACGCGCCTGCTCGCCGCGCCGCTGATCCGCCAAGGACTCACCAGGCGAGCCGATGTGATTGGGTCGGCGGGTCGCTGCGCGGTATCTTTCTCAGTTCGAGAGCAACAAAAAAGAACGGCTCAATGGCCGCTCTGAAAAGAATACTAGCCAATTGGGAGACGGCTTGTCAAGGCACTCCGGCGATTTCGGTGCTCTGCCCACGGACGACGAGATCGGGCACGAGCAGGAGTACGTCTCGATGCTGTACGACCGGCTGGACGGGCTGCGCGAGCAGGCGTCCCGGCGGCTGGCCGAGGAGCTGCGAAACCCGGGCGGCACCCTCCAGGCCCGCTCCCAGCGCGACGGCGCGGTGCGGATGTACGACGAACAGGTGGAGCAGTTCTCCGCGGTGGAGAACGGGCTGTGTTTCGGCCGGTTGGACACCGACGACGACGCGCGGCACTACATCGGCCGGATCGGCATCTTCGACACCAGCGGCGGCTACGACCCGCTGCTCATCGACTGGCGGGCGCCGGCGGCCCGGGCGTTCTACCTGGCCACCGCCGCCAACCCGCAGGGCGTCCGCCGCCGGCGGCACCTGCGCACCCGGCACCGGAAGGTGGTCGGGCTCAACGACGAGGTGCTGGACCTGGCCGCCGCCTCGCCCACCGCGCACGAGGAGGTGACCGGTGAGGCGGCCCTGCTCGCCGCGCTCGGTGCCGGCCGGACCGGCCGGATGCGGGACATCGTGGAGACGATCCAGGCCGAGCAGGACCAGATCATCCGTGCGGAGTTGCCGGGCGTCCTGGTGGTACAGGGCGGGCCGGGCACCGGGAAGACCGCGGTGGCGCTGCACCGCGCGGCGTACCTGCTCTACACCCACCGGCGCGAGCTCTCCACCCGGGGCGTGCTGTTGGTCGGGCCGAACGCCACGTTCCTGCGCTACATCTCCCAGGTGCTGCCCGCGCTGGCCGAGACCGGGGTGCTGCTGCGCACCCAGGCTGACCTCTTCCCCGGGGTGAGCGCCCGGCGTACCGAGTCCGCCGAGGTGGCGGCGCTGAAGGGCCGTGAGGTGATGGTCGACGTGCTCGCCGCCGCCGTCCGCGACCGGCAGTGGGTGCCCGACGAGCCGGTGGAGATCGAGCAACCGCAGCGGGAGATCCTGGTGCTCGACCCGGCGACCATCCGGGTGGCCCGGGACCGGGTCCGCCGCTCCGGCCGGCCGCACAACCTGGCCCGGGCGCTGTTCGATGTCGAGATCGTGCACGCGCTCGCCACCCAGGTGGCCGAGCGTATCGGCGCGGACCCGTTGGGCGGGGAGAACCTGCTCGACGAGGCCGACGTGGCCGAGATCCGCCGCGAGCTGCGGGAGGATCCGGAGGTCCGGGCGACGCTGGACCAGCTCTGGCCGCTGCTCACCCCGCAACACCTGCTCACCGACCTGTACGCGGACCCGGACCGGATCGCCACCGCCGCGCCGATGCTGACCGAGGTCGATCGGGCCTTGCTGCACCGCGAACCAGGCGGGTGGACGCCGGCCGACGTGCCGCTGCTGGACGAGGCGGCCGAACTGCTGGGTGAGGACGATCGCGCCGCCGCGGCCCGCCGGGAGCGACTCCGGGCGCTGCAACGGGAGTACGCCGAGGGGGTGCTGGAGATCGCGCGGGGCTCCCGCTCGATCGACGTCGAGGACGAGGCTGACGGCGGCGAGATCCTCGGCGTGACCGACCTACTCGACGCCGACCGCCTGCTGGAACGGCAGGAGGAGGCGGACCGGCTGACCACCGCCCAACGGGCCGCTGCCGACCGGGCCTGGGCGTTCGGCCACGTCATCGTCGACGAGGCGCAGGAGCTGTCCTCAATGGCGTGGCGACTGCTGATGCGGCGTTGCCCGGGCCGGTCGATGACGATCGTCGGGGACGTGGCACAGACCGGCGCGTTGGCCGGCACCGCGTCCTGGGCGGACGCGCTGGAGCCGTACGTGGCGCAGCGCTGGCGGCTGGCGGAGCTGACCGTGAGCTACCGAACCCCCGCCGAGATCATGTCCGTGGCGGCCGAGGTGCTCGCCGGGATCGACCCGACTCTGCGCCCGCCGCGTTCGGTCCGCGCCACCGGCGTGCCGCCCGTCGACCGGGCGGTGCCGTCACGGCGGCTGACGGCGGAGGTGGTCGACGCGGCAGCGCGGGCAGCCGCCGCCCTCACCGACGGCCGCCTCGGCATCATCGTGCCGGCGGCCCGGGTCGACGAGTTGGGTGCCGCCCTGACGTCCGCGCTTCCGGAGGCGGCCGTCGGCGCCGACCCGGACCTGGAGAGCCGCGTCGTGGTCCTCACGGTCGCCCAGGCCAAGGGCCTGGAGTTCGACTCGGTGCTGGTGGTCGACCCGCAGGGCATAACGGGTGAGTCCGCCCGCGGCCGCAACGACCTCTACGTGGCGCTGACCCGCGCCACCCAACGTCTCACGGTCCTCCGGCCCACTACCTGAGCAGGACTGATCTTGAGGTTTGGCGGCGGTTGGCGTGCCCGCTTCGCCGCCAACCTCATGATCAACAGGCGTCGGGTCAGTCGTTGGACAGGTTGGCCGTGTGGACCGCCGGACCCGACTGGTCGCTGGTGGAGCCGGCCGTCGGGGTGCTGAGGCCACCGGTGGTGGCATCGCCCGTGGTGGTGGGAGCGACCCTGCCGGGGTGCCGTTCTGGCTGCCTGGCCACCCGGCGGACGCTGGCCGGGCCGGCGGTACCGCCGGTGGTCGTGACCGCGCCCTGACCGCGGGTGGGGCCACCGTCGCGCAGCACCCGGGGATCGACGCGCACGTGCGCCGGATCGTCCGGGTCCTCGTCCTGGATGACCCGCTGCACGTCGGTGCGGGGCACGGTCACCTCGTCCAGGACGCCCTCGCCGTACCTGCCACCGGCGATCCGCTCCTCGGCCCGCCGGGCGGCCTCGTTCCGCATGTCGTCCTCACGCATGCTGTCTCACCTCGCAGAATTCGTCGGTCTCCCCCGCGTGCCCGGCACCCGGCCGGTCAAACCCGCACGGCCGGTTCACCCGGACGTCGCCCGGTGCTCGCCCGCCCGCCGTCCCCGCTGCCGATGCTGAACGACGGACCTGCGGGAAACCCGGCGGGAGGGGAGAAGGAGATTGCGCACCGTACGGCGTACCGCCGTCGCCGCCCTGGTGGCGGCGACCGCGACAGTCGGTCTCACCGCACCCGCCCAGGCGCGGCCACGTCCAGACCGGACGATCGACCTACAGGCCCACCGCGGCGGCCTGGGGTTGCGGGTGGAGAGCACCCTCGCGTCCTTCGGCAATGCCCTGCAGTTGGGTGTGGACACCCTGGAACTGGACGTGCAGATCACCGAGGACGGCCAGGCGGTCGTCACCCACGACCGTCGGGTGAACGGGGCGAAGTGCGTCGACACCGCACCCCCGACGCCCGGCGACCCGGAGTTCCCGTACGTCGGGAAGTACGTCAACACGCTGACCCTGGCGCAGGTGCGGACGCTGGACTGCGGGGCGCGGACCCTGCCCGACCGACCCGGCCAGCTCGCCGTGCCGGGCGCCCGGATGCCGCTGCTGCGCGAGGTGTTCGACCTGGTCAAGAGGTACCGCGCGGACGACGTGATGCTGAACATCGAGACCAAGGTGGAGGCCGGCGCCCCGGCCGAGACCGCCCCGCGCGAGCAGTTCGTGCAGGTTACCGCGGCGGAGATCCGCTCCGCCGGGATGCTGAAGCGGGTGACGATCCAGAGCTTCGACTGGGGCGCGCTGATGCGGATGCGCCAGGTCGAGCCACGGCTGCCACTGGTGGCACTGACCAACTACGACTTCCTCCAGACCGGACAGCCAGGCGCCTCGCCGTGGCTGGGTGGGCTGGACATCGACGACTTCGACGGCGACCCGATCGCCGCGATCCGCAGCTTCGGCGTGAAGACCTTCTCACCGGTGCACGGGTTCCCGCAGAACGGCACGGTCACCGACCCCGACTACCGGCCGTACGTGACGAGGCAGATGGTCGCGCACGCCCACCGCAGCGGCATCACGGTGATCCCGTGGACCGTCAACGACGTGCCGACCATGGCCAAGCTCCTCGACGACGGGGTGGACGGCATCATCACCGACTACCCGGACCGGCTACGCGGCCTGCTCGCGCAGCGTGGGATGCGCCTGCCGAGGGTGTACGCGTCGCCGTTCGACGTTCAGGCGCACCGGGGTGGTCGGGCCGCCCGGCCGGAGAACACCCTGCCCGCGTTCGCGCACGCCCTGGCGAACCCGGCGATCTCCACGCTGGAGTTCGACACCGGGGTGAGCGCCGACGGGCACCTGGTCGTGCTGCACGACCGCACCGTCAACGGCTCGAACTGCGCTGACACCGCTCCGGCGTGGCCGGGTGACCCGACGTTCCCGTACGTCGGCAAGCGGGTGCACGACCTGACCCTGGCCCAGCTGAGAACGCTGGACTGCGGTTCGAAGACCCCGGCCGACGCGCCTGATCAGGTCGCCGTGCCGGGCGCCCGGATCCCCACTCTGGACGAGGTCTTCGCCCTGGTGCGGGCCAGTGGCCGAAGCGACGTCCGAATGAACATCGAGACGAAGATCAGCCCGCTGGTGGCCGACACCGCCCCGTACGACGTGTTCACCCGCAAACTGGTCACCGCGCTCCAGCGGGCACGCTTCACCGACCGCGCCACGATCCAGTCGTTCGACTGGCGGACGATCCGGTACGCCCGGAAGCTGGACCGGCGCATCGACACCGTCGCCCTGGTCTGGCAGTACGGCCCGGCCGAGTGCGCCGGCCTCGCCGACGAGTGCTCGCTGCGGACCGTCTACGACGACCCGGCCGTGCCGAGCCCGTGGCTCGGCGGACTGAACTGGTGGAAGCACCGCGACCTGGGCAAACTGGTCCGGGCCGCCGGGGCGACGACGGTGTCGTCGAACTGGCAGGTCCACGACCCGAAGCAGGGCGTGGTCGCGTCCGCCGACTGGTACCTGCGGGAGAACCCGGCGTACTTCCACGGACCGGACGTCCGCACCCTTCAGCGGCGGTACGGGCTGGACGTGATCCCATACGTCGTCAACGACCCGGCGGTGCTGCAGCGGGTCATAGACCTCGGCGTGGACGGCGTTCTCACCGACGACCCGGACCAGCTGGTCGGTGTGGCGATCCGCAACGGCCTGCGCTGAGCGGAGACCCCAATTCCCGGCCGGGGGCGGGGTTACTGCCCCCGGCCGATCGGGTAGACGCGGGGTGCCCCCGCCAAGTACACGAACCGTGCCGTGGCCGATACGCGGTAGCGGGGCGAGGGGTCGCGGCACTCATCAAATCCTTGAGGGAGGACCAGATGAGCACGCAGGCTGCATCCACCAGGCCGATGAACCGTCCCGCGGCGGACATCCAGAAACGCGCGGCCATGCAGGAGGCGCCCACCCGGCAGATGCCGACGGCGGGCGACGGACACCGGGAGCAGATGCCGTCCCGGGTACGGAGACGAAGCAGTCGTTCCTGACCACCGAGTTCTGGATCTACGCCGCCGCGGTCGTGGTCGTCGTCATCGCCGCCTTCTGGCGTGGTTCTGCCATCGACGGGCTGAACATCAACAACCCGACCCTGGCGTGGTGGTACCTGTCCGTCCTGACCGCTGCGTACCTGGTCAGCCGAGGGCTGGCGAAGGCCGGCACGGCACGGCGCTCCGGTGAGGAGCGGCGGATGACCCGACGCTAACCGCCCCGCTACGACCGGTGCCCTCCGGGATGTTCCTCCCGGAGGGCACCGTTACGTCTCCGGGGCTACCCGTCGAAGCCGAAGTCCTCGGCGACGTCGCCCTCGAACGCGTCCTCGATCATCTCGCCGGCGATCATGCCGCCGGCCACGCCGAGCGCGGCACCGGCCACGACACCGCCGATGCCCATCCCGCGGTGGCCGTGGCCGCGGCCGTGCTGGTGTGGCATGCCGAAGCCCTGCGCCCGCAGGCTCCCGTACCGGGAGGTGGTCTCCCGCAGCCAGCCGTCGACCACCTGGGTCCAGTCGACCCGGTCAGCGTCGGCGTGCGAGACCTGGTAGCGGCCGAACACGTCGTGCCCCGAGGTGAAGAAGCCGCCGCGCTTGTCACACTCCAGGATCACGTCGACCCCGTGCGGGCTGGTGACGAAGGTCAGCTCCACCTCGCTGATCGTCTGCGCGTACTGCGGGGCGGCGAAAAACTCGATCTCCTGGTAGAAAGGCAGCGTCTGCTGCGTGCCGTGGATGTGGCCGCGCTCCAGGTCGGCGTGCTTGAACCGGAAACCGAGCCGCTGGAACGCCTCCAGGATCCGCTCGTGCACCGGCAGCGGGTGCACGTTGACCTGGTCCAGATCGCTCTTGTCGACGGCACGCGCGATCGCCAACTCGGTGCGCAGGCCCATGGTCATGCCGTGCAGGCGCTGGCCGTACACGTCGGTGATCGGCGTCTCCCACGGTACCGGCAGCTGGAAGGGGATCGACAGCTGCTGCTTCGGGGCGAGCTGGAGCGGCCCGGAGACCGGCATCCGGTGGAACTCCATGACGCCCGCGTACTCGGTGTCGTGCCCTTCGATCTCGACCCGGGTGACCAGGCCGACGACGATCTGCTCGATGTTGGCCGGCGCCTCACCCCCGAGCAGGTTTACCTGACCGTCCAGGGCCAGGCCGGGTCGGGTGTTCGGATTCGCCAGGACGGTGTCGACGCTGGGACCACCCACACCGAACGCGCTCAACATCTTCTTGAAGACCATCGGAACTCCCGCTGGGTCTGGTGCCCGCGCTCCGGGGAGCGGGACGGGTTACGGGTGCACGGTATCGAATGCCGCTGTGAGGTCGCTGAAAGTGTTCCACCGATGCCACGTCAGCCACCAGCTGCCATGCGGGTGCTGCGATGCTTGGTTGGGTGAACCGCCATCAACGGTGGGTACCGACGCCCCGACCGGCCCGGCTGATTCCGTCGCACGGTCAGATCGCGATCGAGTCGACGACCATCAACTCACCGACCTGGCTACGCGCCTCAGCGGGCAGTACCCGCGCCGCGGTCCCCGCGGTCCGGCGGGGCTGGCCGAACCACCCGCACGCCCCGGCACCGGCTCCGCCGGCCCAGACCCAGACCCAGGCCATCGCACCCCGCTCGACACCACCCGCACCGCGGAGACGACGTCCTGCACGTGGTGTGGGATTCCACTGAGCCGCCCCGCCACCGTGTCACTGGGACTAGCCTGGGTGGAGGGCCGGCGCGACGCCTGCGGAGGTGATGCCGGATGGCCGTGGCCACCGACGCGCCGGTGCTCGCCGGGGTCGGCTCGCGGTGGAGTCTGCCGCTGGTCCGGTTGGCGGCTCAGGAGGCCGCCGCGCACGACAGGCCGCTGTGCCTGCTGCACGCGTTCGACTGGGCGGCGGCGCTGGCGGCGCCGTCGGTGGTCGGGCCGCACGACGCGGCGGAGGAACTCCTCACCCGAGCCGAGGAGGTGGCCCGGGATGTCGACGAGACCCTGACAATCAACGGTGAGATCGCCGAGGGCCCGGTGGTGGAGGCGCTGATCCGCCGCTCCGGGTCGGCGTACCTGGTCGTCGTCGGCGACGGCGGGATGAGCACCGCCCCGGGCTGGGTGTCCGCCGAAACACCGACCGTGCAGGTCGCCGCCCGGGCCGGGTGCCCGGTGCTGGTGACCCGCCGTGGGCCGCCGCCGGAGGGCCCGGTGCTGGTCGGCGTGGACGGCTCCGCCGACTCCCGGCAGGCGCTGGCATGGGCGTTCGGCTGCGCCGCCCGCCGCGGGGCGCGGCTGGTCGCCGTCCGCGTCGTGGAGCCGGACCGCGCGGACGCCGACCCGGCGGTGCTCGCCGGGATCGTCGCCCGGATCGGCGGGCGGCACCCGGACGTGCCGGTGGAGTGCCACACCGTCCGCGGCGACCCGGGCACCGTCCTCGTCGAGCAGTCGCGCTCGTCGCAGGTGTCGGTGGTGGCCACGCGAGGCGACCAGCCCGGGCGAGGCATGCTCGGCTCGGTGAGCCAGTCGGTGCTCTACCACTCACCGGCGCCGGTGATCGTGGTAAGGGGCCTCGCCGCGACGGAGGCCCCGGACGTAAGGGACCAAGGACCCTGATCCGGCACGGCCGCTTCGGCGACGCTGATGACCCGAGACACTCCTTCCCGGATACGCCACTCCCCGACCCGCGAGAGGCTCAGGCAGATGGACACCGCAACCGACCTGCACAGCCCGCTGACCGAAGAAGAGCTGCGCCGGCTGGACGCGTACTGGCGTGCGACGAACTACCTCACCGTCGGGCAGATCTACCTGCTGGACAATCCACTGCTCCGCGAGCCCCTCGCGCCGGAGCACGTCAAGCCCCGGCTGCTCGGGCACTGGGGCACGAGCCCCGGCCTGAACCTGCTCTACGCGCACCTCAACCGGGTCATCGTCGCCCGTGACCTGTCCGCCATGTTCATCACCGGTCCCGGCCACGGTGGTCCGGCGATCGTCGCGAACACCTGGCTGGAGGGCACCTGGAGCGAGCGTTACCACAACACCGGTCGCGACGAGGCCGGCATGACCCAGTTGTTCCGCCAGTTCTCCTTCCCAGGCGGCATCCCCAGCCACGTGGCGGCGGAGGTGCCGGGTTCGATCCACGAGGGCGGTGAGCTGGGGTATGCCCTCAGCCACGCCTACGGTGCGGCGTTCGACAACCCCGACTTGCTGGTCGCCTGCGTCATCGGCGACGGCGAGGCCGAGACCGGACCACTGGCCGGGAGCTGGCTGTCCAACGTGTTCCTCAACCCGGCCCGGGACGGGGCGGTACTACCCATCCTGCACCTCAACGGCTACAAGATCGCCAACCCGACGGTACTCGACCGGATCCCCGAGTCCGACCTACTCGAACTGATGCGCGGATACGGGTACCAGCCACACGTGGTCGCCGGTGACGACCCGGCGACCGTGCACCAGGCGCTCGCCGGCACGCTGGACCGGGCGCTGGACGAGATCTCCGCGATCCAGCGACGGGCCCGCTCCGGCGGACCGGTCGAGCGTCCCCGCTGGCCGATGATCGTCCTCCGGACGCCGAAGGGCTGGACCGGCCCTCGGGACGTCGACGGCAGGCAGGTGGAGGGGACCTACCGGTCGCACCAGGTGCCCCTGTCGGAGGTTCGCTCCAACCCGGAGCACCTGGCCGAGTTGGAGCGGTGGCTGCGCAGCTACCGGCCGGAAGAGCTGTTCGACGCCACCGGCGCGCCGGTGGCCGAGCTGGCGGCGCTGCCGCCGACCGGGGACCGTCGGATGAGCGCCAACCCGGTCACCAACGGCGGGTTGGTGCTGCACGATCTGACGCTGCCGGACTTCCGCGACTACGCGGTCGACGTGCCAAGCCCCGGGCAGACGGTCACCGGCTCCACCGGCGAACTGGGCAAGTGGGTCCGGGACGTGATCGCCGCCAACCCGCAGACGTTCCGGCTCTTCGGCCCGGACGAGGTCGCCTCCAATCGGCTCGGCGCCGCGTTCGAGGTCACCGACCGCGCCTGGGTGGCCGGCACCGTTCCCGGCGACGACCATCTCTCCCCCGACGGGCGGGTGATGGAGGTGCTCTCCGAGCACCTGTGCCAGGGCTGGCTGGAGGGGTACCTGCTGACCGGCCGACACGGCATCTTCACCAGCTACGAGGCGTTCATCCACATCGTTGACTCGATGGTCAACCAGCACGCCAAGTGGCTGAAGGTGACCCGGGACATCCCGTGGCGGCAGCCGGTCGCCTCGCTCAACTACCTGCTCTCCAGCCACGTTTGGCGACAGGACCACAACGGCTTCTCGCACCAGGACCCGGGCTTCATCGACCACGTGATGAACAAGAAGGCGGAGGTGGTCCGGGTCTACCTGCCGCCGGACGCGAACACCCTGCTCTCCACGATGGACCACTGCCTGCGCAGCCGGCAGTACATCAACGTGGTGGTCGCCGGCAAGCAGCCGGCCCCGAACTGGCTGTCGATGCAGGAGGCGATCCAGCACTGCCGGCGCGGCATCGGCGTCTGGGAGTGGGCCAGCACCGACACCGGCTCCGAGCCGGACGTGGTGCTCGCCTGCGCCGGTGACGTGCCGACGCTGGAGACCCTCGCCGCGGCCGACCTGCTGGGCCGGCACCTGCCCGAACTGAAGGTGCGGGTGGTCAACGTGGTCGACCTGATGCGCCTTCAGCCGGCGTCGGAGCACCCGCACGGACTCTCCGAATCCGAGTTCGACACCATCTTCACCGAGGACAAGCCGGTCATCTTCGCGTACCACGGCTACCCGTGGCTGATCCACCGGCTGACCTACCGACGCACCAACCACGACAACCTGCACGTTCGCGGGTACAAGGAGGAGGGCACCACCACGACGCCGTTCGACATGGTGATGCTCAACGACCTGGACCGGTTCCACTTGGTCATCGACGTGATCGACCGGGTTCCGGGGCTCGCCGCCCGGGCCGCGGCGCTGCGTCAACAGATGGTCGACCTCCGCCAGTCCTGCCGCGACTACACCCGCGAGCACGGTGCGGACGACCCCGGGTGTCGGAGTGGCGCTGGATCCGCGAGACCAATCCCGCAGTCCCAAGCAGCTCCCAGTGAGCGCGAGGAGCGAGCTTGCGAGCCCCGCAGCCGCGAACCAAAGGCCAGCCCAGTGAGCGCGAGGAGCGAGCTTGCGAGCCCCGCAGCCGCGAACCAAAGGCCAGCCCAGTGAGCGCGAGGAGCGAGCTTGCGAGCCCCGCAGCCGCGAACCAAAGGCCAGCCCAGTGAGCGGCACGGAGATCCTGGTTGGCTACGACGGCTCCCCCGACGCCGGGCGGGCGTTGGACTGGGCGCTGGACGAGGCTGGCCGCAGCGGGCGGACGGTGCGGCTGGCGTACGTCTTCGAATGGCTGACCGTGGCCCACTGGATCGGGCCTGGGGTGGCGCCCGGCGTCTGGCCGGACGACGGGGCCCGGCAGCGGGTGGAGGAACTGGTCCGGCGGGCGGCTGCGGACGCCGCCCGCCCGGGTCTCACCGTCACCGGCGTCGTGTACGACGGCCCGCCGGCCCTGGTGCTCCAGGAACAGTCTGCCCGGGCCGGCCTGGTGGTGCTCGGAACACGGGGACACGGCGGGTTCGGCGGGCTGCTCGCCGGCTCCACCACGGTGTCGGTCACCGCGCACGCGCACTGCCCGGTGGTGGTGGTGCGCGGCAACACCGCCGCGCGGGGCCGGCACATCGCGGTCGGCGTGGACGCTTCGGAACAGTCGCTGTTGGCGCTGGGCTTCGCGTTCGAGCAGGCCGCAGCCCGGAAGGTACCGCTGCACGTGGTCCGCGCCTGGCACCTGCCGCCGGGGCAACGCCCGCCGGCCGGCCCGGACGCCCGGGCGGCTGCCCGGGCCGATCGGGCCGAGCTGGCCGATCCGCTGGCCCGCTGGGAGCGGGCGTTCCCGAACGTCGACGTGACGGTGGAGGTGGCCGAAGGGAGTTCGGGCGCCCTGATGGTGGCGGCGAGCCGCAACGCCCAGCTCGTCGTGGTTGGCACGCGTGGCCGGGGCGGACTGGCGGGGATGCTGCTCGGGTCGGTCAGCCAGCAGCTGCTGCACCACGCGTATTGCCCGGTCGCGGTCGTCCGCGAGCGCTGACCGCCCGGCCCGCGGGGTCGACGGTCATACGGGAGATCCTGGCGGAACACGAGCCCGGAAGGGGCCTGGATCATCCACGATCTCCGTTGTCGCGCGCGTCACCGGGCCCCGGTCCGACGAGGGCACGAAGGGCGTTGAGGATCACCAGCACGTCGATGCCCTCCTGCAGGAAGGCGCCGGCGATCGGAGGGAGCCGACCGAGCGCGGCCACAGCCATCGCGAGCACGGCGAGGCCCATCCCGACCAGGGCACTCTGCACCGCGATGCGGCGCGCGTACCGGGCGATCTCCACGGCGTCGGCGAGTCGGTCGAGCCGATCGACGGTGAGCACCGCGTCCGCGACGTCGGCCGACGCGGTCGCCCCGGTGGCACCCATCGCAACCCCGACGTGCGCGGTGGCCAGGGCGGGCGCGTCGTTCACCCCGTCGCCGACCATCACGGTCACCGCCCGGTCCGCCTCCGCGCGGACCCGCGCCACCTTCTCGGCGGGTGAGCAGCGGGCCAGCACGTCGTCCACGCCGACGGCCCGCGCGACGTGGCGGGCGGTCTCGGGACGGTCGCCGGTGACCATGACGATCCGGCGCAGTCCCGCCGCCCGCAGCCGACGCACGGTCGTCGGAGCGTCCGGGCGTACCGGATCCTCCAGCAGGATCGCGGCGAGCGGTCCGGCCTCACCGCCGACCCAGACCACCGACCTGCCGGTCCGCTCGGCGCGGGACCGCGCGGTCTCCGCCCAACCGGGCAACGGGCCGTCGAGCTGACCGACCCGGACCTCCCGTCCGTCGACCCGACCCCGCACCCCCCGACCTGGCTCCTCGGTGACGTCCACCGGTTCGGCGAGCGCCAGCCCACGCTCCCGGGCCTGCTCCACCAGGGCCCGGGCGAGCACGTGCGGCGAGAGCTGCTCCACCGATGCGGCGAGCCGGAGCACCTCCTTCCCGTCGACTCCGGGCGCGGTGAGCGTCTCGGCGGCGCGGGGCCGACCCACGGTGAGCGTGCCGGTCTTGTCCAGCAGCAGCGTGGCGGCGCGGCCCAGCATTTCGAGGGAACCGCCGTCGCGGACCAACACGCCGCGCCGGGCGGTCCGGGACAGTCCGGAGACGATCGCGATCGGGGTGGCCAGCAGCAGCGGGCAGGGCGTGGCGACCACCAGCACGGCCACCGCCCGGACGACGTCGCCAGAGAGCAGCCAACCCAGGCCGGCGAGCCCGAGGGTGAACGGGACGAACGCGACGGCGTACCGGTCCGCCAACCGCACCGTCGGCGCCTTGCGGGCGGTGGCCTCCCGCGCCAGCCGGACGATCCCGGCGTACGTGCTGGCCGCCGCGTCCCGCGTCGCGTGTATCCCCACGGCGGCACCGGCGTTGACCACGCCGCTCGCGACCGGTTCGCCCGCCGCACGCTGGACCAGGCGCGACTCGCCGGTCACCACCGACTCGTCGAGCGTGGCCGGGTCGTCGAGCCGACCGTCGACCGGCACCACGTCACCGGGGCCGACCAGCAGCTCGTCCCCCACCGCCACCCGGTCCATCGGAACCATTTCGATGGTCCCGTCCCGAGCCCGCCGGCGCGCGGTACGCGGAGCGCGGGCGAGCAGCGCACGTAGGTCGCGGGTCGCCCTGCCCTGGGCGTACGTCTCCAGCGCCCGTCCGGTCGCCACCATCACCGCGATCACCGCCCCGGCGAGGTACTCGCCGACGGCGAGGGAGCCGGCCAGCGCGAGGACCGCGATGACGTCCACGCCGTACCGCCGGTGGCGCAGGTCACGCAGCATCGCCACGACCGCCGGCACCAGAGCGGCCACCGTGGCGGCCACCCAGAGCAGGTCGCCGGCGCCGGGCCGGCCGGCGAGCCGCAGCGCGGCCCCGACGAGCACCAGCGCGGTGAGGCCGGTCAGCGGCGCCCACAGCAGCAAGCGGCGCCCACGCCCGGGACGCGCCGGCTGCTCCGGTGCGCACTCCCGCGGCTCCGCCCCCACCTGCGGATCGTCTCAGCGCGCCCGGGCCGGGTGGTCCGCATCCGGGAATCGGGCGGGACGAAGGACCCGCCCCGGTCGGGACCTGCGCTCCGTGCGACGGTACCGGTGATGTCGCAGGATGGAGCGGCAACCCAGCCCGGGTCACCGTCGGCATGGGGCACGATGGGCACGAGACGGAAAGGTCGTGAGGATGGGCCAGGAGACGCCGGCGACGAACCGACCGCTGACCACCGCGCTCGCGGAGGCCGCCGCGACCGCCGGTGATGCCCCCTCGGTGCACAACACGCAGCCGTGGCGCTGGCGGGTGCTGCCGGACACGCTGGAGCTACGCGTCGTCCGGGACCGGCAACTCGCGGCCACCGACCCGGAGGGTCGGCTGCTCGCCCTGAGCTGCGGAGCGGCGCTGCACCACGCCCGGGTGGCGCTGGCCGCCGAGGGCTGGCGGACGGTTGTCGAGCGGATGCCCGAGCCCGCCGAGCCGGACCTAGTGGCGCGTCTCACCGAGCCGACCCACATCGGGGCGGATCCGGGCGCGATGCACCTGGTGCAGTGCATGCGGGTCCGCCACACCGACCGGCGGCCGGTCAGCGAGGAACCCGTCCCGACCGCCGCGATCGACGAGATCACCAAGGCGGTCGTCGAAGAGGGTGCCCAGCTCCAGCTACTCGATCATGACCAGGTGCTGGAGCTGGCGGCTGCGGCCTCGCACGCCGCCGCCGTGGCAGCGGAGGATCCGCAGCTGAGCGAGGAGCTGGCGTACTGGACGAGCCGGTCCGGCGCCGCCGGCCTACCGCCGGCGGTGCTGCCGGAGTCGGCGCCGCAGACGACCGTGCCGGCCCGCGACTTCGGCCGCCCCGGGACCCTACCGGTCGGCCCCGGTCACGACCGCGCCGCCGGGTACGCGATGCTCTACGGCGACGAGGACGAGCCGATCGACTGGGTGCGCGCCGGCGAGGCGCTGTCGGCGGGCTGGCTCACCGCGACCCGGCTCGGGGTGTCGGTGGTGCCGTTGAGCGGTGTGGTGGAGGTCCCCGGTACCCGCCAGACGCTGCGCGGGCTGCTGGCTGGCATGGGGCACCCGTACCTCGTCCTGCGTCTGGGGATCGCGGACCCGGCACACGCCGGCCCACCGCACACCCCCCGCCTGGACGTCGCGCAGGTGGTCGACACCTCGGCCGTCCACGGCGCCTGACGGGGGTGGACCCGCTCCGTGGGGTGCCAGGCCGGACGGCAGCCGCGGCCGCCGGGGCCGTCCCAGACCCGCCGGATAACATCGGCCGGTGGCCAGCACCGCACCCATCCCCCGACACGAACCGCAGACGCCCCCTTCACTCGGGTTGACCCCGCTGTCCCGGGTGCGCCTCGACGAGTTGCTCCACGAGATGCTGGACCGGGTCGGCGAGGTGGTCACCAGCCGGGAACGACTGCGTGCGCTGCTCGACGCGGTGGTCGGTATCGGCACCGACCTCGACCTGCGCAGCACGCTGCAACGAATCGTGGAGTCGGCCTGCGAGTTGGCCGACGCCCGGTACGGCGCGCTGGGGGTGATCGGTCGCGACCGGACGTTGCACGACTTCGTCACCCACGGCGTCGACGCCGAGACGCACACGAGGATCGGCGACCTGCCGCACGGCCGCGGCGCGCTCGGCCTCCTCATCGACGATCCACGTCCGGTGCGGATGCCGGACATCACCCAGCACCCGAAGTCGTACGGCTTCCCGCCGCACCACCCGCCGATGCACAGCTTCCTCGGCGTGCCGGTGCGGATCCGCGACCAGGTCTTCGGCAACCTGTACCTCGCCGAGAAGCGGGGAGCCACCGAGTTCAGCGAGGATGACGAGGAGATCGTGGTGGCGCTCGCCGCGGCGGCCGGCGTCGCAATCGAGAACGCGCGCCTCTACGCGCTGGCGCACCGACGGGAACGGTGGCTCGCCGCCACCGCGGAGATCACCACACTGCTGCTCGGCGAGGTCCACCGTACCGACGCGCTGACGCTGGTGGCGCGGCGCGCCCGGGAGGTCGCGGAGGCCGCGCTGGCGCTGGTGCTGCTGTACGACCACGACGCCGACCAGTTCACCGTCGAGGTGGTCGACGGGGCAGGTGAGCAGGCCGACGCACTGGTCGGCACGGTCCTACCCGCCGCGGCGACGAGCTTCGCGACCGTTGTCACCGAGGGCCGGCAGGACCGGGTGGCCGACCTGGCGCACGCCGCCCCCTGGCCGGCGCTGCTGCATACCGGGCCGGCCGTGGTGTCCCCGCTGGCCACCGCCGAAACCCTGCACGGTGTGCTGGTGGTGGCGCACCACGCCGACCACGTCGGCACCAGCGAGGACGACCTGGCGTTGTTGGGCAGTTTCGCCGGGCAGGCCGCGCTGGCCATGGAGCGGGCCCGCGGCCAGGAGGAGCGCGAGCTGCTGGTGGTCCTGGAGGATCGCGAACGCATCGCCCGCGACCTACACGACGTGGTGATCCAGCGGTTGTTCGCCACCGGCCTGCAGTTGCAGAGCACGGTGCCGCTGACCGCGCGCTCGGAGGTCGGGAAGCGGATCAACGCCGCGGTCGATGACCTGGATGCCACGATCAAGGACATCCGACGCACCATCTTCGAGCTGCGCACGCCGATGAGCGCGGCGCTGCGCACCGAGATCCGGGAGGCGGTGGAGGTGGTGACCGAGTCGCTCGGCTTCCGGCCCGCGCTGGAGTTGGCCGGCCCGATCGACAGCGCCGTCCCGGACGAGGTCCGCTCCGATCTGACGGCGGTGCTGCGGGAGGCGCTGTCCAACGCGGTACGCCACGCGCGGGCCCACCGAGTCGCGGTGGCCGTCCGCGTCGACGCCGGTCAGGTCACGGCGACTGTTACCGACAACGGGGTGGGCTGCGACCCGGCCGCCGCCCGGAGTGGTCTGGTCAACCTGCGTGAACGCGCCGAACGCCACGGCGGCACCTTCGAGGTGCAGCCGGTCGCCCCGCACGGCACCCGCCTACACTGGTGTGTGCCGTTGAGGAGCTGACGCCGCGCCCCGCGCCGAGGCACGGTCCGCCCGCGAACGGTATTCCTGGCAGGCATAAATATGCCTCACCGACATACCGGCCAGCCCGAGAACCCTGCACCCCGCCCAAAACCATTGCACCCCAAACCAGAACCACGCACCGGTCGCCCCGCTACGAGAAGTCGGAGGCGTGGGACGCACACCCGGTGGCGGCGCGGCTGTGCCGGGTCAGCGCGGAGGTGGACTCAGCCCGCGGAGGTGGACTCAGCCCCGAGCGCCGAGGCGCTGACACGCAGTGGTTGCCGGGTCACTGGAAGCAGTGGGCCCCGGGGACCCCGGGCCGGTCAGTGGGTCTTGCCGAGCAGGCGGGTGGCGAGTACAGCAGCCTGGGTGCGGCGCTCCAGGCCGAGCTTGGCCAGCACGCTGGAGACATAGTTCTTCACGGTCTTTTCGGCGAGGAACATCTTGCTGGCGATCTCACGGTTGGTGAGGCCCTCGGCCACGTACTCCAGGATCCGCCGCTCCTGATCAGTCAGCGACTGCAGCTCGCGCGGCTGCTCGACGCCGCTGCGGATCCGCTCCAGCACCCGCGTGGTGATCGCCGGGTCGAGCAGCGACTGCCCCGCGGCCACCCGCCGGACCGCGTCGACCAGGTCGGTGCCGCGGATCTGCTTGAGCACGTACCCGGCCGCGCCGGCCATGATCGCCGCGAAGAGTGCCTCGTCGTCCTCGTACGAGGTGAGGATCAGCCCCTTGATCGACGAGTCCACGGCCCGGACGTCACGGCACACGTCGATGCCGTTGCCGTCGGGCAGTCGCGCGTCGAGGATCGCCACGTCAGGGCGCAGCGCCGGGATGCGCCGCGCCGCCTCCTGGGCCAGGCCGGACTCGCCGACCACCTCGATGTCACCGCTGGCGGTGAGCAGGTCGGCGAGGCCACGACGAACGACCTCGTGGTCGTCGAGCAGGAACACGCGAATCATCCCTTCTTTCTACCCTCCCCCGGCCCCCGCCAACACGGGCCGAAGGTCCCGGACCGCTGAGCTGCGGCAGGGGCGGTCTGCCCGGCGGGACGGGACGTCCGGCCCTGCTCGCGGACAGCTGAGGTGCCGCACCGTGGTGGATAGACCCCACCGAGGGCGGCACGAACCGCCGCGGAAGGAGCGACGCCATGGACGCCGGCTACACCGTCGAGCACCTGCGGACCGCCGCGACCGACGCCGTACGGGCGCCCTCGCTGCACAACACCCAGCCGTGGCGATTCCGTTTGCGCGGCGGTGGGATCGAGGTGCAGGTCGACCCGACCCGGCGGCTGCCCGCCACCGACCCGAGCGGGTGGGGTCTCCGCGTCGCCTGTGGGGCGGCCCTGTTCAACCTGCGGCTCGCCCTGGCCACGGCCGGTACGCCGGCGACGGTACGGCTACGCCCGTACCCGGCCGAGCCCGACGTGGTCGCCCGGCTGGTCCCGGACGTACCGCGCCGCCCCACCCCCGCCGAGCAGGCCCTGTACGGGGCCATCCCCCGCCGGTTCAGCAACCGCGCCCCGTTCTGGCCCGACCCGGTCCCGGCGGACGCCCGGTGGCGGCTGGCTGAGGCGGCCCGGGCCGAGGCGTGCTGGCTGGAGCTGCTGATCGGGGTGAGCGCGGTGAACGCGTTCGCCGAGATCGCTCACAGTGCACACCGGGTGCTGGAGCGCGACCCGGCCTACCGCGCCGAGCGCGAGGAGTGGGTCCGGACGACCGAGCACGCGCCGGACGGGATACCGGCGGCGGCCGGCGGACCGCAGAACGAGCCGCAGGACCTGCTGCCGTCGCGCGGTTTCGGCGGTCGGGACCGGGCTCCCGGGCGGGACTTCGAGCCGGAGCCACTTGTCGCGGTGCTCGGCTCGACCGGTAACACCGCTGTCGACCAGGTGGTTGCCGGGCAGGCACTGCAGCGGGTGCTGCTCACCGCCACCGACGCGGGCCTCGCGGTGTCGATGCTGTCCCAGCCGATCGAGGTACCGACCGCCCGCGAGCAGTTGCGGCTGTCGCTGGGCCGGTTCGGCACCCCGCAGATGGTGATGCGGATCGGTTTCGGCCAGCCCGGCTGGCCCACCCCGCGCCGTCCGGTCGACGACGTGCTCGATCTACCCGTCTCACTGGCGTGACGACGCATCCCGGGGCGGGCCGACGGTCGGGGACCGGGCCGGGCCGACGATCGGGAGCCCCCGGGGCGGCCGGGCCTCAGGCCAACGACCGGGGCCCGGTGCCGGCCTTGGCCGGCGCGGTCAGCACGCGGCCAGCAGCGCCGCCTCGCGGGCCGGGTCGATGCCGACCGGGGCACGTCGCGGGCGACCGGCCCGGGGGCGGCACCGCGCCGACCGCCCGCAGCCAGGTCCACGTGTCGGTGACGGTGTCAGCCACCGGGCAGCAGGTCAGGCCGGTGGCGTACGCGCGGCCGACGTCGCGCTCCTGTAGCCAGCGGTACGGGTGCCCGACCGGAATCCAGATCGGCAGGCTATCCAGGGTTCCACACCGGCGGCGAGAATCGCCTCGGGGTCGGTCCAACACAGCCGGGCGTCGGCCCTGGTGACGGCGACGCAGGCGGCCAGCAGACCGCCCATGGCGGTGTGTCCGGTGCGGCTGACCACGTTGTACGTCCCGCCGGGTACTGCCGGATCGAGCAGGAAGCCGGCGAGGTCGCGCGCGTCGACGTACTGCACGGGCAGGTCGGTCGGGCCCGGCGCCAGCACGTGCGACCCGGTGCAGCCACCAGGGCCGCCGGCCGATGTCCTCGCCGGGGCCGAGGATCAAACCGGCACGGGCGATCAGGGTGCGCTCCCCGTACACCTCCCGTACCGCCCGCTCGGCGCCGGCCTTGTTGGCCGGGTAGTCGGCGTCGTCCGCGTCCGGCGCGGCGTCGACGACGGGCGCGTCCTCGGCCGATCCGGGCTCCACCGGCTCGGCGTAGACGGAGCCGCTCGAGACGAGGGTGAGTTCGTTCGCCGCGGCGGCTAGCCTGTGTACATGACGGCGGCGGTGTCCTGGAGCGACCACGATGGCTGACGCAGACGACGTCCGCCGCCTGGTGCTGGCGCTGCCGCACGTGGTCGAAGTCGACAGTGACGGCTTCGACTTCCGGGGCGCCGACAAGGGGTTCGTCTGGTCCTACCCGGAGCGCGGACCGGGCTCGCCTCGCCGTATCCGGACCGACGTCGCCGTGCTGTACGTCGGCGACGAGGCGGAGAAGCAGGCGCTGCTCCTCGGCGAGCCCGAGGTCTTCTTCACCACACCCGCGTACGACGGACTTCCCCTGGTCATGCTGCGGTTGGCGCAGGTCGACGTCGATCGCCTGACGGAACTCGTCACTGACGCGTGGCGCATGCGCGCCCCGGATTCACTCGTTGACGACCTCGTTGACGGCACCGACCGGTCCGAGCCGGGCGGAGCCGGGCGGCAGCTCCGGTAGCACCCGGCGGAGCGGGGTGCAGCTGGATGGTGCCGGCGTCTCCGGTGCCGAACTCGATCAACCTTTCGGTGCCGCCGGCCGGGCTCACGTCGACGGCCCGCGTCACTCGGGTGGCGGCGTGCCATCCTGTCGCAGGTGGGCGATGGCGGCTTCGACATTGCCCGCCATCTGGGTCAAGACCCGGATGGTTTCCTGGTACCGCTCCGGGGTCAGACCGTTGAGGACGACGGCTCGAGCGCGCTCCACCCGTCGCGAGAGTTCGACGTGGATCGCCGCGCCGGCCGGAGACAGCGCCACCGCGCCGCCGGAATCCTCGACCCAGCCCCGCGCGGCGAGGCTCGTCAGGACGCGCCCCGGGCCCGGCTGGCCGTCGGCCCAGAACGGGGTCAGGGCCCGCTCCAGCTCGGAGCGGGTGCACGAGCCCCGCGCCAGCGTGTTGAGCACTTGCCAGCCCCTACGTTCGGTGGCCAGGTCGGACAGGACCAGGGCGACGTGGGTCTCGAGCAGGTTGTGAAGATGCTGGAGCCAGTATCCGAGCGGCTTGGGCGTGCCCATCAGACCCCCAACTACATGTACTATGACATGAACTTGTCGAAGATTATGCATGAGGTGATCGTGACGGACAAGGCCACCCAGATAGCCGCCATCGAGGCCGCGCTCGTGGCGCTCAGGAGGGCACAGCGGCGCCGCGCCCTGGCGGGCCTGTCGCGCCGCCGCGGCGGGCGGGCCGACGACCTCACGAACCTGCCTGACGCCGTGTTCGAGTTCCTCGACGTGCTGGCGGCGGCCACCGAACGCGGTGACAACCTCACCGTCACCGACGTCGCCACCCAACTCGACGTGGACCAGCCACGCGCCAGCCGACTCGCCGGCCTGGCGCTGCGGGCCGCGCTGATCCGCCGCGCCGCCGACCAACGTGACGGACGCCGTTCGTTGCTCGTCCTCACCGCCGGCGGCGAGGACGTGATCGCCCGCATCCACGACTTTCGCAGACGGGTTGTCGCCGAGGTGACCAACGACTGGAGCGACGACGACCGCGCGGCGCTGGCCCACCTGTTGCCGCGCTTCGTCGCCGGCTTCGGGGCACTCACCAGGTTGGACCGCTCCGCAAGCCGATCCGCTGACGAAAAGGCCTAGTACTGCAACGGCGGGTCGTGACTTATGGCGGTTTGAGTCGTTTGCGGTAGTGGGCGGCTCGGGCTTGTTCCTGGCGGCGACGGCGGAAGTCGGACCAGCGCAGGATGTGGTCGGCTCGACGGCGGGTGGTCAGGACGAGGTGGGCGAACAGGCGGCGGATTTCGTTGCTGCTCAGCGGGATCTGGCTGCGCTCGTTTGCGGTGGTGCCCCCTTTGCGGCTTCGAGGGCGCGGGTGACGACGAGGAACGCGGCGGCGGCCATCGCGAGGGTGATGTGGGCGTACCAGGCGTCGTAGCGGCGGACCTGGTACTGGTCCAGGCCGACCTCGTTCTTCGCGGTCTGGAACGATTCCTCCACCGACCAACGGCTACCGGCGACCCGCACCAGGTCGCGTAGTCGGGTGCCGCGGGGGCCGAAGCAGACGTAGTAGGCGATGTCGCCGGGATCCGTGATCGAGCGTCGGGCCAGGACCCAGCCGCGGCGGCCGTGGGCAAAGGTGCGGCGGATCGGCAGCCGAGCCCAGTCGTAGCGGCGCGGCCCGTGCGCGCCGTCACCACACGACAGTCGTTGCCACGCGCCCGCACGCACCCTGCCGATCAGCTCGTCGACACCGGTGGTGGTGTGCAGCCCGGAGGGCACCCGATCGTCGCGTCGGGTGGCCATCACGTACGCGATGTCCCGATCCTCCAACCAGCCCCGCAGGCCAGGGTTCTGCCCGTAGGCCTCATCGGCCGTGAACCACGAAAACGGCACCCCCGCGGTGACCGCCCGCTCCAGCATGGCCTGCGCCTGCTGCGGCTTGGTCGCGAACCCGACGGCGTCCGGGATCGCCGAGCGCCGGCACCGGTCCCGATCACCGGTCCACGACTTGGGCAGGTACAACTCCCGATCGATCAACGCCCGACCCCGCGGCGTGGCGTAGCACAGGAACGTGCCGATCTGGCAGTTCTCGGTCTTGCCCGCCGTACCCGAATACTGCCGTTGGACCCCCGCCGACGCACGGCCCTTCTTGACGAACCCCGTCTCGTCAGCGATGAGCACCCCGGCCGCATCGCCGATCTGGTCCACCACGTAATCGCGCACGTCATCGCGGACCGCGTCCCGATCCCACGCCGCGCTGCACAACATGCCCTGCAACCCGTCCGGCGACACATGCCCAGCCTGCTCCGCGAGGGTCCAGCCGTTACGCCGCTCCAACGGTGCCAGTAGCCCCCGCACATACGCCCATGCCCGCCGCCGCGGCTCCACCCGCTCAAACCGATGCGCGAACCGGAAGAACAACTCCTCCAACCCGGCATCCCACGACCCGACCACCCGCGCATCCACCACAACCAACCAACGAATGATCAGCACCCGAAGCCACGACCCGCCGTTGCAGTACTAGGCGGCCCGCACGCGAGCGGCCTGACGGATCAGGTGGTCGCGCTCGACCAGGTTCGTGGCACGGTCGGCGGCCTCGGCGTACGCCGTGGCGGCGGCGGGCAGGTCGCCGTCGAACCCATGCAGGTACCCGCGCACGGCGTACCACCGGTGCCGCCCGCCGACCACCTCGCGCAGCCGGTCCGTCTCGCGTAGTCCGGCGGCGGCACCGAAGACGTGGCCGACCGCGACCGCGCGACCGAGCACCACGGCGGGTCTTGGCGCACCGGGTTTCCGATCAGCACGACGAGGTCGTCGTACCAGGCGAGGATCTGCGGCCGGAGCGTGGCTGCGACGGGGGACGGCGGCCCAGCACTGGCACGTGTAGCCGTTGTGGTGGGCGATACTGGGTTTGAACCAGTGACCTCTTCCGTGTCAAGGAAGCGCGCTCCCACTGCGCCAATCGCCCGGGATAGCCACCCTGCCCGGGGATGAGGTGGGATGGTCGCGAGCGGACGACGGGATTCGAACCCGCGACCCTCACCTTGGCAAGGTGATGCGCTACCAGCTGCGCTACGTCCGCGTGCCACCGGACCGCTCCGGCAACGACATCACCCTACCCGACGACAAGATCGCCCGGCCGGGCACCCCACTCACGGTGGGTTGCGCAGCGAGCCGGTGGGGTACAGAGCACGGTCGACAGCACACCACATCCGACGAAGGAGGCTGTCGTGGGTATCCCGGCGCTCTGACCGGTTTCCCACGCCATGCCGGATGTGCCGGCCACCCGCCGGCGGGTGGCCGGCACATCCGCGCCGGGCGGCCGCCCGCCGAGCCGTCGCGACGACGCGCGGGCGCTACCCGTCAGGAGGCCGTGGTGACGAAGATGTCGCCGCTGGTGCTCGCCGCCTCGATCCGCAGGGCGGAGTTGCCGCCCGCGGTCTGACTGACCGGCAGGTCACTGCGGGCCGCACCGCTACGGCTGGACAACTCGACGCGGGCGGTGACCCCCGCGCGAACACCGACGCGGATGGAACCCGGCCCGGTCCGGACCTGGATCCGACCGGCGGCCGCCTCGGCGATGGCGATCCGGTTGGCCCCGGTGGTCAGGGTGAGGTCCGCCTCGACGGTGCCGATGTTCACCGTGCCACTGCCGGTCGTGAGCCGGGCGCCGCCGCCGGCGACGCGGCCGATCTCGACGTTGCCCTGCCCGATCCGGGCGTCGAGCCGACCGGCGCTCTCGGCAAGCCGCAGCGGCCCGTCCCCGCACCGAATCTTGACCTTGCCGTCGACCTGGTCGGCGGTCAGGCCGCCGCCGCTCGACTGAACCTCGAGCGAGCCAGCCCGCCCGCTGACGGTGAAATGGGCGTCACCGCCGGTCAGCTGGACCGTCGAGCCGGGTCGGGCCTGGACGACGACCCGCACCGGCACCGGCCGCCGGCGAGGCGGCTGCACGACCAGTCGCCCGCGGGTGAAGTGGACGGTCGTGCCACGCAGCAGATCGGCGACGGCGTCGGCTGGGGCGTCTGCGGACAGCGGTGACACCGCGACGGACACCGCGACGGTGTCCACCAGCTCTACCAGCGCCTCACCGGCACCGAGATGGACCTGAATGTCGGCCGGGTCGGGACAGTTGAACGATTCGGTGCGGACGGTGGAGTCGATGTCGGCCATGGCGGACCCTTCCTTCGATCGGGGCGGCGCACGGGCACCGCGTGTCGGTGGGACGGTGTTCTGCGGTCAGCCGACGATCCAGCCGCTGACCCGGCTGCGGATCAGACCGGACCGCCGGCCCGGCGGCGCCAGCGACTCCTGCACGGACCGGACGAGCCAGGTGTTGAGCGAGACCCCCTGGGCGGAGGCGGCCGCCTCCGCCCGACTTTTCAGCGCCTCCGGCAGCCGGAGGGTCACCCGGCTGCTCTCCCCGGCGCGTCCGGCGCCGGGGGCTCGGGGGCGGGTTCCTCGACCGCGGCCAGTTCGGTGACGACGGCCGAGACGTCGCGGCCGTCGAGCCGAACCTCCACGACCGGCCCCGCCAGCCGATCGGTGACCTCGGCGGCAAGGTCGGACAGGGCAGTGAGCAGCGCCAGCCGGGCGGCGGGCTCGAGCGCGGCGGCCAGCAGTGCGGCGATGCGGCGGGTCTCGTCGTCCCCGACCCCCGCCGCGCGGTTCAGGGCGGTGTCGAGGTCGGCGAGGTATGGAGCGAGGTTCATGACACCATGATGACGTCATGCCATCTTTCAGTCAAGGATTTCTGACGTCATAATGACGTCACTGGTGACTCCACTCGACGTGGGGAGGCGGTCGGACCGTCGCCGGTCCGACCGCCTCCCCACGTCCTGGCGCGCTCAGGCTCGGACGGGAGTCTGCAGCTCCGACGTGACCGGAGCGTCCCAGTCGATGCGGTACCGCTGCTCGGGGCCGAGGGTCTTCTCCGGGTTGAGGAAGGTCCTCAGCGCGAGCGGCATCATGATCCGCATCATCGTCTTGGCGAACGGGCCGACCGTCTTGCTGTTCGTGGTCCGTTTCCCGCGCAGAATGATCTTCTCCACCCGCTCCCGGCGCAGCTTCTCGTATGCGGCGAACGCGCCCGGCAGGTCGTCGAAGTCCCGCAGGCAGCGGGCCACCTGGATGGCACTCTCGGCGGCCATCGAGGCACCCTGCCCGGAGGAGGGCGACGGGGCGTGGACCGCGTCGCCGACCAACACCATCCGACCCCGGTACCAGCGCGGGACAGGCGGCATGCTCTCGATCGATCCGATCGCGACCAGGGCGTCCGGGTTGGTGTGCTCCACCACCTGCCGGGCCGGCACGTCGTCGGCGAAGGTGGTGCGCAACTCGCGCAGCCACTGGGCCGCCGAGATCTCGTTGGCCTTGGCGTACGTCATCGGGCGGTTGTCCGGCACGTTGGCAAACCAGGCCGTCCGGCCGTCAGGCTGCACCCAGTAGCCGAAGAAGGCCTTCTTGCCGAAGACGAAGTACATCGAGTCCGCATCCGCCTCCGGTACCGCGTATTCCGCGGCCGCACCGAAGTTGAGCAACGGCATCACCGCGGGCCGCGGCGCGTCCGGGTCGACCAGCGTCCGCACCCGTGAGCGCACGCCGTCACACCCGACCAGCACGTCCCCGGTGGCGGTGGTGCCGTCCTCGAAACGGGCGACGACGCCGTCCGCGGTCTCCTCGGCGTCCACCAGACGCTTGCCGTACTCGATGCGCAGGCCCTGCGCCTCGGCCTGCTCGTGCAGCACCCGGGACAGCTCGTCACGCCACAGCCCGAGCGTGGTCGGCTGGACCGAGACGTGCGGGAACTCGCCGATGCGCACGCCGTAGCCGTCACTGACCACGGTGCGGTTCATCGGCAGGCCGATGCCCCGGACGGCATCGTCGGCACCCACCAGGCGCATGGCCGCAACCCCGTTGGGCGCGAGCGTCAGGGTGACACCGATGCCGTCGGCCATCGATGGATATGCCTCGTACAGCGTCGCCTCGATGCCGGCCTTGCGCAGCGCCATCGCGGCCACCGGGCCGGCAACGCCACCCCCGACGACCAGCGCCCTCTTTGCGGCTGTCATGTACGACTCCCAATGGTCTCCGGCCAGGACTTCACACAACCCGGCGTGGTGGGCAACTGGATCAGGTGCGTGACTCCATATTGACGTCATCACTGACGTCAGTCAAGCAGGCTAGACGTCATCATGACGTCGAAATCTCGCACGTCAGGACGGAGCCGCCTCCCGACGTGCCGCCCTCGTCACGGTCGTCCCATCCGACTCGCCATGGCCTCCTGCCACGACTTCACGTAGCCCGGCGCGGCGAGCGACTGGATCAGGTCGGCGACGAAGGCACTCTCCGCCTCCATCACCGCGAGCGCGTACCGCTCCTCGACGAGGAAGTACCAGTCGACACCCTGGGCAAGGGCGTCGTCGGTGGCGACGCGACTCTCGTCGATCTTGATGGCCAGCGCCGCCAGCCTCTTCCGGAGCACCTCGACGGCATCGTCGGGCGGAAGCAGACTCAGCAGCGACAGCGCGACGGCGAAGTGCGGATACTCCTCCCGCGGCTGCGCCAGCAGCGCACGCAGCCAGTCATGGAACTCCTGGCTACCCTCGTCGGTGATCTCGTACACCGTGCGTTCCGGCCGCTGGCCATCGCGCACCGTCTCCCGCTCGACGATGAAGCCCACCCTCGTGAGCTGCTCGACCACCATGTAGAGCGAACTCCGCGTGTACTTGACGTGGCGGTCCTTGCCGCTCTGCCGGAGTCGGCGCCCCAACTCGTAGGGGTGCATCGGCTCCAGGAGCAGCCAGGCGAGCACGGCCAGCGCCAACGGGTTGGGCACTCGACGTCGCTCCATCGGGCACTCCTAAAAGGTCGATATCGACTATCCAGGATCAACCATTCGATGTCAACCATTCGTAGTTGCCAGGATGCGGACAGTGATCCGCAGCCTCACGGACGCGAGCCGACGGTGACTCGACGCGGATGCCGGGCCCGCCGAACCGCCGGCAACCCGCGAGCCCGGGTCCAGCGGCGCTCGATCCGGGCGCGACACCGCTACCCGAGGCTGGGGCCCGACCGCCCACAGCCGGAGGTGACCTCCCATGGTGGACACGACCAGGTCCTCCGCCGCGGCCGCCGTCGCGCCGCACCGCACCGCACCGACCGACCGCCTGTTCACCAGTGGCTGGTTCCGCAGCCTGTTCGTCGCCGAGCTCTGGGAACGCTTCGGCTTCTACGGCATGCAGGCCATCCTGGTGCTGTACGCGGTCGCCCCGACCGACCAGGGTGGACTCGGCCTGAGCCCGGGCAGCGGCGCCGCACTGTTCGGGGCGTTCATCGGCATCACGTTCATGTTCGCGCTGCCCGGCGGCTGGTTCGCCGACCGGGTGCTGGGCCAACAGCGCGCGCTGGTGACCGGACTCGCCCTGATCTCCCTCGGCTGCTTCAGCCTTGCCCTGCCGCCGTCCCCGCTGTCCCTGCTCGGCCTGCTCTTCGTCTCCGCCGGTTTCGGGCTGTTCAAGCCCAACCACCAGGCGCTGGTCAACATGCTCGCCGGCACCCGGGGCGGCGCGAGGCGACGCTGGCCGCGTTCTTCGTCGGTATCCAGGCGATCGGCCTGCTCGCACCGTTGGTGATCGGCGCGCTCGGTGAGCGGGTGAGCTGGCGGCTCGCCTTCGCCACCATCGGCGCGGTCGTCGCGGTCGGCGTGCTGACCACGGCCGTCGGACGGCGTGCCCTCGGCAGCACGGGCGCGCGGCGGGCCCGCCCGCTGTCGCCGGCCGAACGCCGGAGGCTGCTGCACCGACTGGTCCCGATCGCCGGCATGCTCGTCCTGCTGCTGATCGTCGGCCTGAGCGCCGGTGTGGTCCCGCCGCAGGCCGCGCTCGGCATCGTCGGCCTGCTGCTCATCGCCGCGCCGTGGGGCGCGTACCGGCGGCTGCGCCGCAACCCGGAGCTGACCGGCGACGACCGGTGGCGGCTGTCGGTGATGCTCCGGCTGATGTTGGCCGCGACCGTCTTCTGGCTGCTGGCTGGTCAGGACGGTTCCGTGCTGACGCTGTTCGCCAAGGAGCCGACCGACCGCACCGTCTTCGGCTTCACCTTCCCGGCTAGTTGGTTGCAGGGCGCCACCCCGCTGTTCATGCTGCTGGTCGCGCCATTGATCGCCTGGCAGCTCACCCGGCTCGGCGCACGGGTCGCCGTACCCGACAAGTTCGCCTTCGGTCTCCTGCTGGCCGGAGTCAGCTTCCTGCTGATGACCGTGGCGGCGGCGCTCGCGGCCGGGGGCGACCGGGTGTCCCCGCTCTGGCTGCTCTCGGTCTACCTGCTGCACGCCCTGGGCGAGATCGTGGTGGCCGCGGTCAGCATCAGCGCCATCGCCGACCTCGTCCCGCGGGCCTTCCTCGGCCAGGCGATCGGCGTCTACTGGTTGTTCGCCGCGCTGGGTGGCGGCCTGAGCGCCCAGGTGGCGGCGCTGATCGACGTGCTCTCGGGGCCGGTCTACTACGTCTCGCTCGCCGTGGTCGCGCTGGCGATCGGCGCCCTGTTCCTGGCCTTCCGCCGCCGGCTGAATGCGCCGTTCGTCGACGACGCACCCCAGCCCGCGCCGCCGACGCCGCCCGCGCCACGGGTCGCCCGCCCGGCGGGTCAGCAATGACGCAGCGGCCGTCCACCGGGACTCCACGACGTCTCGACGGCCGGCCGACAACCTTGAGCCGGCCCGGACCGGGCCGGCCGGGCACGGAAGGGGTCAGTGGTGACGACAATCGATCTCGACGACGTACGGCGGCTGCTGCGCGAGAGCGCCGGCGTGGACGAGTCGGTCGACCTCGACGGCGACGTCGGCGACCGAGAGTTCCAGGAGTTGGGCTACGACTCGCTCGCGGTGCTGGAGCTGACCGCCCGCATCGAGCACGAGTCCGGGGTGAAGGTCCGCGAGGACGACGTGCCGGACCTGACCACCCCGGCCCGCCTCGTCGACTACGTGAACCGGCACGCGGTGGTGTCGTGACGGGGCCCGGACGGCCGATCGGCCCCGTACCGGGTGTCTCGACGTGATGCCACTTCTGGTGGCGGTCGCGCTGGTGGCCAACGGCGTGGCGGTCGGTGTGATGGTCTCCACAGTCATCGGGCTGGCACCGATGAGCCTGGCCGTGCCGTACCAGACCTACGTCGGGACCGTGCAGTTCCTCTGGAGACGCTACGACCCGCTCATGCCGGCGCTCAACGCGACCGCCTGTGCCCTGGTCCTGGTACTCGTCGCCACCGTCGACGACAGCGCCGCTCGGGCGCTGTTCGGCACCGCCGGCGCCCTGCTGGTGCTGGTGATGGTGATCTCGGTGGTGAAGAACGTGCCGATCAACCGGTACGTGATGTCGCTCGACCCGCGACGCCCGCCCGCCGACTGGGCGCGGACCGACCCGCGGGTCCGCTGGCGGAACTGGAACCTGCTGCGCACGACGCTGGCCGTGCTGGCGTTCGCCGTGAACGTGAGTGCCGTGGCGGTGCTGCTCGGCGCCGCCGCGAGCCCCTGAAACCCCAGGAAGGAGACACCATGGACGTTGCCGGGAAGAAAGTGCTGGTGACCGGCGGCAGCCGGGGCATCGGACGGGCGATCGTGCTGTCCTTCGCCCGCGCCGGAGCCGACGTCGTGACCTGCTACCGGACGGAGAGCGAGGTGGTCGGCAGCCTCGTCGAGGAACTCAAGGCCACCCCCGGCACCCACCAGGTGGTCCGGGCCGACATCACCAACGCCGCGGACGTCGCCGCGCTCGTCGAGGAGGCCCGGCTGCGGTTCGGGCGCCTCGACGCGGTGGTCAACAACGCGGGCGTGATCAGTCACGTGCCGTTCGCCGAGCTGCCGCCGGACGAGTGGCGGTCCGTCATCGACAACAACCTCACCGCCGCGGCCCGGGTGACCCAGGCGGCGCTGCCGCTGCTCGGCGCGGGCTCCTCGGTGGTCAACGTTGGCTCCCGGGTGGCGACCGTCGGCATTCCGCTGCGCGCCCACTACACCGCCGCCAAGTTCGGGCTGATCGGACTCACCCGATCGCTGGCCAAGGAGCTGGGACCGCAGGGCATCCGGGTGAACGTGGTGGCTCCCGGCCCGGTGCAGACCGAGACGGACACCCCGCCGGCGGTGCTGGAACGGTACAAGAACCTGATCCCGCTGGGCCGGCTCGGCGAGGCCGACGAGATCGCCGCGGTGGTTCGGTTCCTGGCCAGTGACAGCGCGAGCTTCGTCAGCGGCGAGACCATCAACGTCGACGGGGGGATCTGATGGCCGCCGGGGACGGCTCGGAGGTCTTCCGGGTCATGCTGCGCATGACCATCCACCCCGGCATGGAGCGGGAGTTCGAGCAGACCTGGCACCGGGTCGGCAGCGCGATCGTCCAGCACCCGGCGAACCTCGGCCACTGGTTGTCCCGCAGCACCGAGGAGGAGTCGGTCTACTACGTGGTCAGTGACTGGGTCGACGAGCCGCGCTTCCGCGAGTTCGAGCACAGCGACGCGCACGTGGAGCACCGCACCAAGCTGCACCCGTACCGCTCCGGCGGGTCGATGACGACCATGCGCGTCGTGTACGGGATGACCGGCGCGGCGGCGGCCCGGTGACCCGGGTACCGGCCGCCCGACCCAGCACCACGGACGAAGGGGAGGCACCGACGTGGGTTCGCTCGCCGCGAAACGGATCCTGATCACGGGCGGCACGCGCGGCATCGGCCGGACCACCGCGCTTGCCGCCGCGCGGGCCGGAGCCCGCCTGGTGACCTGCTACGGCCACGACCGCGAGCACGCCGAGGAGTTCGCCCGGGAACTGGAGAAGGAGGGCGCCGGCCACCGGGTCGTGCAGGCCGACGTCACCGACGAGCGGGACGTGTCCCGGCTGGCGGAGGTCTGTCGGGAGACGCTCGGCGGGCTGGACGCCGTGGTGAACAACGCTGGTGTCGACGGCCGTGCCTCGCTGCAGGAGTTGACGGCCGAGGAGTGGGCGCGGGTCGTCGACATCAACCTGACCGCCGCGTTCCTGGTGACGAAGGCCATGCTGCCGTTGGTCGTCGAGGGCGGCTCGATCGTTCTCGTCGGTGCGTCGGCGGCGCTACGCGG
The DNA here is from genome assembly GCF_030345795.1 of Micromonospora sp. WMMA1363. Lineage (NCBI taxonomy): Bacteria > Bacillati > Actinomycetota > Actinomycetes > Micromonosporales > Micromonosporaceae > Micromonospora > Micromonospora sp. WMMA1363. Next base: position 166,245 of record NZ_JAUALB010000001.1, on the reverse strand, counting down.
TCGGCCGCACAGCGCGCACTACGCGGCGTCGAAGTCGGCGCTGGTCGGGCTGACCCGTTCACTGGCGCGCGAGGTCGGCGACCGGGGAGTCCGGGTCAACACGGTGGCCCGGGGGTCATCGTCACCGAACCCGGCGGCGGACCGCCGCCACCGGTCGCCGAGCTGATCAAGGGCATGACCGCGCTGCGCCGGCTCGGTGAAGCCGACGAGGTGGCGGGGCCGGTGCTCTTCCTCGTCGGTGACGAGTCCCGCTACGTCAGCGGGAGCATCCTGCACGTGGACGGAGGAATCTGATGCCATACGCCGCCATCACCTACCAGGTCAAGCAGGGGCACGAGGAGGAGATCGCCGAGATCTTCGCGAACTTCCGGCGGGTGGACTCGCCGGTGCTGCGGGACGACGACGGCAGCGAGGTCGGCGAACTGCTCGGCACCGCCGTGTTCATTCAGGGCGAGCTCATGGTACGGGTCATCCACTACCGGGGGGACTTCGCCGCGATCGGCCGGCACATGGCCAAGCAGCAGGGGGTGCACCTGTTGGAGGGCAAGCTCGCCCCGTACCTGGCCGAGCAGCGGGACACGAAGACGACCGAGGGCTTCCAGACGTACTTCCGCAACGCCACGATGCGCTGCATCTCGCAGCTGTCGCGGGACGACTACGTGGCCCCACAGCCGCGCTGACCGCGCGCCGACGCGGCGGACCGGGATCCTCCGGTCCGCCGCGTTCGGGTTCGCGTCCGGATCGGCCGGCCCCGACCGATCTGCTCAGCTCGCGAGGCGGAGCCGCACGGCGTCCTCGACGGCCATCTCGTCGACGAAGCCGGTGGTGTGCTTGGCGGCCCGAAACACCGGGTGCGCCACCACCTGGCGGAGGAAGTCGCGGGTGGTGTGCACGCCGCAGCCGGCCACCCGGAACTCGGCCAGCGCCCGGTCGACCCGCTCGATGGCCTGGCGCCGGTCCGGGGCCCAGACGGTGACCTTGGCCAACAGCGGATCGTAGTCGGCGGTGACCCGGAAGCCGGGAAAGCCGTGTGTGTCCACCCGGACGAACGGTCCGCTCGGTGGCAGGAACTCGTCGAGCAACCCCGGCGTGGGCAGGAAGCCCCGCTCCGGGTCCTCCGCGTTGACCCGGACCTCGATGGAGACGCCCCGGGGCCGCACGTCCTCCTGGGTCACCGACAGTCCGTACCCGGCCGCGACCCGCAGTTGCTCGCGTACCAGGTCGATGCCGGTCACCTGCTCGGTGACCGGATGCTCCACCTGGATCCGGCAGTTGACCTCCATGAAGACGAACTCGCCGTCGTCGCCGACCAGGAACTCGTAGGTGCCGGCGCCGGCGTAGCGCACCTCCCGGGCCGCGTGCACCGCCGCCGACCGGATCCGGTCGGCCAGTTCCCCGGGCAGGCCGGGCGCGGGGGTCTCCTCCACCAGCTTCTGGCGGCGCCGCTGCACCGAACAGTCGCGCTCCCCCAAATGGATGACGCCGCCGGCCCCGTCGCCGAGCAGCTGCACCTCGACGTGCCGGGCGTTCCCCAGGAACTTTTCCAGATAGAGGCGAGGGTCGTTGAAGGTGGCCTGGGCCACCACCCGCAGCCGAACCCACGAGCGGCCGAACTCGCGCGGATCCCGCACGACCGTCATCCCCCGGCCGCCGCCACCCGCCGTCGCCTTGATGATCACCGGGTAACCGATCAGGGCAGCAGTCTCACGCGCCTCCTCCAGCGAGGCGGGTGAGCGGGAACTACCGGGCAGCACCGGCAGGCCGGCCGCGCGGGCGATCTCGCGGGCCTGCGCCTTGTCCCCGAGACGGCGCAGCAGCGCGGCCGGCGGGCCGACGAAGGTCAGCCCGTTGGCCGCGCAGATCTCGGCGAAGTCCGGGTCCTCGGAGAGGAAACCGTAGCCGGGGTGCACCGCCTCGGCGCCGTTCTGCAGGGCCGCGGTGACGATCGCGGCGGGATTCAGGTAGCTGAGCCGGGCCGCGGACGGTCCGATCCGGACGCACTTGTCGGCGTACCGGGCCACCGCCGAGTCACGGTCGCTGTCGGAGCAGACCGCGATGGTCCGGATGCCGAGTTCCCGGCAGGTCCGGGCGACCCGGAGGGCGATCTCGCCCCGGTTCGCGATCAGCACGGTGGAGAACACGTGTCCTACCTCCTGGTCGGGGTCACGCCGCGTCCCCCTCGGGGGACGCGAGCACGAAGAGCACCTCGCCGTACTCGACCTCGGCGCCGTCGGCCACACACACCTCGACCACCCGGCCCGGCCGGTCGACCTCCACCGGGTTCATCAGCTTCATCGCCTCGACGATCGCCACCTGCTGGCCGGACGCGACGTCCTGGCCCACCTCGACGAAGGGCGGCGCACCGGGCGCCGGGGACCGGTAGAAGGTGCCCACCAGCGGCGCCGCGACAGTGAACGTGCCGACCGCCGGGGGTGTCTCCCCCGCGACGGGGGTGACCGCCGGCACGGCAGGCACTGCCACCCCGACCGTCGGGACAGCCGGTGTGTCCGGCCACTCCAGCGCCACGAGCAGCTCGCCGGCCTGCACCCGAACGCTACGCAGCGGCGCCGGGGCGGTCCGCGCGAGCTGGGTCGCCTGCCGGCACAGCTCGTCGATGCCGCGGGAGGCCGGGTCGGTCGCCTCGTTGGTCATGCCCACCTCGACTCCTCGGTGCCGAACCGCCGGAACCGTCGCCGGCGGCCGGCCACCAGATCCGTCGCCGCGACCGCGGCGATCTCCTGAAGGGACTCGATCAGCGCGGCTCGAAGCAGATCCGCCGCGGTGACCGGGTCCTCGTGCGCGCCGTCCGGCGGCTCGGGCACCACCGCGTCGACGATGCCGTGGCGCAGCAGGTCCCGGGAGCCGATCTGCAACGCCGCGGCGGCCCGGGGTGCGGCGGCCGGATCCTTCCACAGGATCGCGGCGCACCCTTCCGGACTGATCACCGAGTACATTGCGCCGGCGCAGGCCAGAACGCGGTCGGCGACGGCGAGGGCCAGCGCTCCGCCGCTGCCGCCCTCGCCGGTGACCACCGCGACCACCGGCACCGGCAACCTGGACATCAGGCGGATGGTCTCGGCGATGACCCACGCCTGCCCACGCTCCTCGGCGTCCACGCCAGGGTGTGCACCGGGGGTGTCGACGAGGGTGACGACCGGCAGGCCCAGCTTGGCGGCGAGCCGCATGAGCCGGGCTGCCTTGCGGTAGCCCTCCGGCAGTGCCATCCCGAAGTTGCGCTGGACACGCTCGGCCGTGTCCCGGCCCTTCTGGCTGCCGATGACGACCACCGGCCGGCCGTCGAGCCGCCCGATCCCGCCGACGATGGCGGGACAGTCGCCCGAGGCCCGGTCGCCCCGCAGTTCCAAGAAGTCGTCGAAGACCTGGACGAGGTAGTCGAGGGTGGTGGGGCGCTGTGGGTGCCGGGCCGCCGCCACCACGTCCGCGGCCTCGCGGACGGGCAGCTCGGCGGGATCGCGGACGAGTCGAATCCGGGTCGCCGCCGGGGTGCCGCCGACCGGGGTACCGGCGGCCAGCAGCCGGGCGAGCGTCGGGCGGAGCGCCGAACGCGGAACCACCGCGTCGAGCAGGCCGCGGGTCAGCAGGAACTCGGCGGTCTGGAAGCCCTCGGGCAGCGCGTGCCCGATGGTCTGCTCGATCACCCGCCGGCCGGCGAAGCCGATACGGGCGCCGGGCTCCGCGACGACGACGTCGCCGAGCGTCGCGAAGGAGGCTGCCACCCCGCCGTACGTCGGGTCGGTCACCAGGCAGATCGTCAGGATGCCGGCCTCGTCCAACTCGGCCATCGCCTGGCTGGTCTTCGCCATCTGCATCAGGGCGAGCGTGCCCTCCTGCATCCGCGCCCCGCCGGAGGCGGTGACCAGGAGCAGTGGGCTGCGGATGTCGCGCGCGGTGTCGGCGGCGGCGGTGATGGCCGCGCCGACCCCGACGCCAAGGCTGCCACCAAGGAAGCGGAAATCCATCACGGCAGCCACCAGCGGGTGGCCCATCAGGGTGCCGGTCACGCAGGTGACCGCCTCGACCAGGCCGGTGCTGCCGCGGGCGGCGCGGAGCCGGTCCGGGTACGGGTGGGAGTCCACGAAGCCGAGCGGGTCCTCACTCACGGTCGGCGGCTCCAGCGGCCGGACGGATCCCGGGTCCAGCAGCTGCTCGATGCGTTGACCGGCGGTGAGCCGGCTGTGGTGACCACAGCCGGGGCACACCCGCAGGTCCCGGTCGAAGCGCGGACCGTAGGTCAGGCCGCGGCAGGTACCGCAGCTGACCCACTCCGGCGCGGGTGGGGACAGGGTCGGGACGCTCACCCCGGCAGCGTCCCCCCGCCGCCTCAACGCCGGTTGGAAGCGGACTGAAACCGCCATCCGGCACCGGCCGGCGCACGGTCCACCGACGCTCGAGGGCCGACCCTGATCCTGCTGTCCGGACGCGGCCGGTCGGCGCAGGGCTGGTCCGGCGGTACGGGCGGCACGCGGTCGCCAGAGAGGGAGAACGCGGATGCCGAGTGGCCGGACGGGGCGGCGGGAGCCCGCCGCCGAAACGTACGACGAGACGACGGACGTCCTGGTGGTTGGGGGTGGCTACGCCGGCCTGGCGGCGGCGCTGTTCCTCGCCCACCAGGGGGTGGCGACGGTGCTGGTGGACCGGCATCCCGGCAGCTCGGTGCAGGGCCGCGCGCGGGGGATCAACCAGCGGACCATGGAGTTGTACCGGCCGTTGGGGATCGCGGAGTCGATCCGCCGGGCCGGCCGGCCGTTCGACGACGAGGCAGGGGTGGTCCGCTGCGAGGCCCTCAGCGCGGAGTGGACGTGGCTGCTGGCCGACGACACCCGCAAGCCACTGCCCGAGCTGACCCCGGCCGAGTTCGTGATGGCCGACCAGCGCAGCGTGGAGCCGATCCTGGTCGACTCCGCCCGCGCCCGCGGGGCGGACGTCCGGTTCGGCACCCGGTGCGTGTCGACAAGGCCGGACGACGACGGCGTCACCACGGTGGTCGAGGACGCGGCGGGCGGGGCCCGGCGTGTTGTCCGGTCCCGTTTCCTGGTGGCGGCGGACGGATTCCGGGGGCGGATCCGGGAGACGGTCGGGATCGACCGGGCCGGGCCGGGGGTCACCCAGCACTGGGTGACGTTCCTGGTCCGGGCCGACCTGGCCGGGATCGTCCGGCAGCGGGCTATGTTCTGGATCGTGGTGAACGACGAGCTCGGCCTCGCCTCGTTCCTGACCACCTCGGTACCGGACGAGTGGGCGATGAGCGTGAGCTTCGACCCGGCGCGTACCCCGACGTCGTCGTACACCGCCGAGCGCTGCCGGGAGCTGGCCAGGTCGTTCCTCGGCGTCGACCGGCCGGTCGAGGTACTCGACGTGGCCGCCTGGGAGGAGGCGGTCGGCGTGGCCGACCGGTTCCGGGCCGGGCGGGTGTTCCTCGTCGGGGACACGGCGCACGTCTGGCCGCCGGCCGGTGCCATGGGCGCGAACGCCGCCGTGCAGGACGCCCACAACCTGGCCTGGAAGCTCGCCGGCGTGCTCGGCGGCTGGGCCGGCGAGGGCCTGCTCGACGCGTACGAGGCGGAGCGCCGGCCGGCCGCGCTGGCCCTGGCCGACATCACCGTCGCGCGACAGCGGGCCCGCTTCGGCGAGGAGCCGGCGACCGAGGACGTCGACGACGTGCTCTGCACGCTCGGGCAACGCTACCGGTCGACGGCGACGGTCGGCGCGACCCACGACACGGTATACGGGCGCCAGCTGCCCCGGCGTGCCATGCCGGGCCTGCGGGCGCCGCACCTGTGGCTGGATCGCGGCGGGCGGCGCATCTCGGTGCACGACCTCTGCCACGACGCGTTCGTGCTGCTGACCGGCAGCGCGGCGGTCCGCTGGGACGGGGTCGGGTCGCTGGTGGCGCGGGAGCTGTCGGTGCCGCTGCGGGCGTACCGGATCGGGTCGGCGGCGGCCGGCGCGGACCTGGTCGACGTCGAGCGGGTATTCGCGGCCCGGTACGGCGCCGCCGGGGCGACGCTGCTGCGGCCGGACGGCTACGTGGCCTGGTGTTCTCCGGATGCGGTGGTCGATCCGGCCGCCGCGCTGCGGGAGGCACTACGTACCGTGCTGGGTCGGGCCGACTGACCACGTGCGCGGTCCGGTGGGACCGATGCGGTGGGTGATCCCGTGTACCCACCGCATCAGTACGTGGCGGTGACCTCGTAGATGCCGAACGGGTGGGGGCCGGGCACGCGCTGGTAGTCGCGCAGCGGGGCGGTGGCGTCGCGGTGGGTCGCCCCGACCTCCCAGGCGCGGAAGGCGGCCAGGCTCGTCCACTCGCTCATCACGACGAACGCGCGGTCGTCGTCGGCGGCCCGGAGCAGTTCGTTGCGCAGCAGGCCCGGGGTGCCGGCCAGATCGCGGCTGATCCGGTGGTACGCGGTCGCCACGGCGTCGGGCTCGTCGGAGGGGGCGGCGGCGTAGACCAGGACCCGGACCCGGGGCGCCGATCGCTGCGGTGCGGCACCATCGAACGCGGGCCGTGCCTCCAGGTCGGACATGTGGGTCACCCTTTCCTCGCGCCACGTGTGGCAGCGGTCCCGTCCGGACCGTCGGCACAGCACACCCCGATCCGCTGGGGTATGGCTGAAGCCGGGCTGGTGCCGGCACGGCTGCGCACCGGTCCTCGAGGCGTACTCGACCCGGACCGGATTCGGGGCGGGGCGGAAATGGGCGGCGTCCACATCAATTCCGCCGAGCGACGCAAAAAGGACAGCATCGATGATAGTTTTTGTCCAGTGTGCCGATGGAACAAGGGATTATGCGCCACTTACCCGGTCTCGCAGCGGCGCCGAGCGGACACTTTGTCGACGGCGGCGCACCACGCGTGATTAGCACGTAACCTACTCACGGGAAACGTCGGACAGTTGACCCGCGAAACCTTGACCGTACAGTGGCCGCAACTTACAGTCTGTAGCAGTTGCGCCACTGAGCATGTCGATCATGCGACCAAGCGGTCGGACAAGGTGTCCGGGGTCGGCTCACCAACACAATTACGGCTTCGGCGTCCCGCCTTTCGGACCAACGATCAACGCGCACCATTTCTGGGGGAGCTGAATGGTGTTCCGCATTCTTGGCCCACTGTCCGTTACTCACGAGGATCGGGATATCACCCCGACCGCACCGAAGGTTCGCCAGGTATTGGCTTTTCTTCTGGTGCGCCGCAACCAGGTCGTGCAGGTCAGCGAATTCGTCGACGAGTTGTGGGGGGACAACCCGCCGGACAGCGCGATGACCACCCTGCAGACATACGTCTACAAGCTACGCAAAGACGTGCTCGACCCGTCCGGCCTGGCCCGGCTGCACACCCAGTCCTGCGGCTACCTGCTCGACGTCAACGACAATGAAATTGATGTATACCACTTCGAGAGGTTGGCTCAGCAGGGCCGCCGTGAACGCGAACACGGCGACGCGCAACGTGCCAGCGAACTGCTCACCGAAGCACTCGCGCTCTGGCGCGCCCCCGCCCTGCTCGGGGTCAACGCCGGCGAGATCCTCTCCGCCCACATGACCCGCCTCGAGGAGAACAAGCTCCGCGTGCTCGGCATGCGCATCGAGGCCGACATGCAGCTCGGCCGGTACGAGGAACTGATCAGCGAACTCAAGGAACTGGTCCGCAGCTACCCGTTGCACGAGCGGTTCCACGCCAACCTGATGACCGCGTTGGACCGGTCGGGCCGACGGTACGAGGCGTTCGAGGTCTACCGGCGGCTGCGGGAACTACTCATCGACGAGCTGGGGCTGGAACCGTCCCCCGCCGTGCAGCGGCTGCACCGGTCCCTGCTCAACACCGAGCCGGGGGAGAGCCGGCCGGCCCCCCGCCCCACCGCGCCCGCCGAGCGGGCCCCGATCCGGACGGCGGTGCCCGCCCAACTGCCACCCGACGTACCCGACTTCACCGGCCGGGAGGAGGTGGTGCGGCGGGTCCGCGCGGTCCTCGCCGCCGGGCAGGACCAGCGCACCGCGCCCGCCGCGGTATCCATCTGCGGCATGACCGGCGTGGGCAAGACGACCCTGGCGCTGCACGTCGGCCACCTGGAACGGGCCCGGTACCCGCACGGACAGCTCTTCGCCGACCTGCGTGGCTCGTCCCGCACCCCGACCCCCCAGCTGGACGTCCTCGCCGGGTTCCTGCGGGCGCTGTGCGTACCGGAGCAGCAGATTCCGCCGACCGTGGAGGAACGCAGCAGCCTCTACCGCACCTGGACCAACGGCCGACGACTGCTGGTGGTCCTCGACGACGCGGCCACCGCCTCCCAGATCGCCCCGCTCGTGCCGGCGACGCCGGAGAGCGCCGTCGTGGTGACCAGCCGGTGGGGGTTGCAGGTGCTACCGGGCATCCAGGTAACCAAGCTCGACGTGATGACCATCGGTGAGGCGGTGGCGCTACTGGGCGCCATGGTGGGCGCGTCGCGGGTGGACGCCGAGCCCGGGGAGGCCGAACGGATCGCCGACCGGTGCGGATACCTGCCGCTGGCGCTGCGCTGCGTCGGCGCCCGGCTCGCCGCCGCGCCCACGTGGCCACTGCGGAAGATCACCGCGCTGATCGAGCACGGGCCGGCCGCGCTGGACCAGCTGCGATTCGCCGAGTTCGACGTCCGCACCAACTACGACGAGACCTACTACCGGCTGGAGCCGCACGACCGCAGCGCCCTACGCCTGCTCAGCCTGCTTCCGCCGCCGCACTTCACCGCCGCCACCGCGGCCAACCTGCTCGGCGGCGCCGCCGACGCGGTGGAGACACAGCTCAGCCGCCTGGTCGCCTGCAACCTGTTGGAGGCGCGGGCGGACCAGGGCGTGGTCCGCTACCAGCTGCACCGGCTGACCCGGCTTTACGCGCGGGAACGCCTCAACCACGAGTTCATCGAGCCTCGCCTGGGCTCCAACGCCTGAACCCCCCGCGGACACGGACGGCGCCGGGGCCGAACCTCCACCACCTACCGGTCACCGGCCGCCGGCGGTCCGGACGATCTCCCCGTTGACATTGCCGTTCGCCGCCGAGGCGAGGAAGACCACCAGCCGGGCCACGTCCGCCGCGGTGCTGAGCCGGCCGCTCGGGGTGTCCCGGGCGGCCCGTGCGACCAACTCCGGGTCGACATCGTCCAGGCTCTCGGTCAGCGTCCCGCCGGGAGCGACCACGTTGGCCAGCACCCCGTCCCGGGTCCACATCAGCCCGCGGACGAAGCCGTGCAGCGCCGCCTTCGCGGCCCCGTAGACCTCCGACCCCGGGTTGCCGTGCAGGGCGGTGACCGAGGAGAGCAGGACCACCCGGCCCCACCCACGCCGGCGCATCCCACCGAGCACCTCCCGGACCGTCCACAGGTGGCCCTCCACGTTCTCCCGGAACCGGTCCAGCCACTCCTGGAGCGGCAGGTCCTGGTACGACGGTAGGTCCTCCGGGTTGATCCACACCCAGGTCTGGGCGTTGGCCACCAACACGTCGACCCCGCCCCAGCGCTCCTCCACCCGGCGCACCGCCGCCCGCGCCGAGGCCGGGTCGGCCAGGTCGTACGGCACCGCGAGCGCGCGGTCCTCCCCGCCCAAGTCCTCGACCACCTGCTCGGCGGCCGCCGCCGAGGTGTGGTAGGTGACGGCGACCCGGGCCCCCTCGTCGGCGAAGGCCCGCGCGGTGGCCCGGCCGATCCCCCGGGTCGCCCCGGTCACCAGCACCCGCTTCCCCGTCAGGCCGAGATCCATGGGTACCCCTCACGACGTCCTCGCCGGCACGGTGCCGGAGGGGCCAATCTCCGCCGCCGGGCTCGACGCCGGCTGGGGAGGACGGCCACGGCCGGACCCATGAGCTCCGGCGCGGGCCGCGGCCGACGGCAGCTCCGGCCGGGATCACGCAACCACCCTCCAGCCGGGTTCAAGCACACACCGATAGCGTGCGACGCGACCAGCCCGCCTGGACCTGAGGACGGCCGATGCCGCTGCACGAAGAACTGCGGGAAATCCGGGGTCCGGTGCTGCGCGCGGTGCAGGACCACCCCTTCTGGTCGGGGATCCGGGACGGTTCGCTGCCACCAGCGGCGCTGGCCCACTTCCTCGCCCAGGACACCGGGTACCTGCTTCCGACGTACGCGCGGGCGCTGGCCCGCTGCGCGGCGGCGGCCCACGACGACACACACACCCTGCTGCTCGGCCGGTCGGTGGCCGGCACGCTGGAGGCGCGTGACCGGCTGCGCGCCAACAGCGCCGGCCTGGCCGCGGCGACCGGCCTGCCGGAACCCCTCGGCGACCCGCCGATCGACCCGGTCACCGAGGCGCACACCGCGTTCCTCACCGCCGCCACCGCGGCGTCCTTCCCCGCCGGGGTGGGCGCCCTGCTGCCGATGGTGTGGTTCAACGCCGAGGTCTCCGACCGGCTGCTCCGCGACACCGCGCCCGACTCCCGCTACCGGCCCTGGGTCGAGGCCTACCACCCGGGGGAGTCCTACCGGTACGCGGTGGCCGCGTTCCTGGACATGGCCGACGACGTCGGCAAGGACGGCACGGCCCGGCGGCGGGCCACGCTCATCGAGCAGTTCTCCATCAGCATCCGTTACGAATGGGCATTCGCCGAGTCCTGCACCGCGTCCCTCTCCGGCGACGGGGACCGGCGGCTGCCGTTCGGAGAGTCGACGAGAGAGGGCACCGCGAGATGACTGCCCAGGCCCCGATCCCCTACCCCTTCCCGTGGACCCCCCCGATGGAGATGCCGGAGGCACTGCGCGGCCTGCGGGAACAGGCCCTCGTCGAGGTCCGCCTGCCCAGCGGCGACACCGCCGTGATGGTGACCCGCTACGCCGACGTCCGCAGCCTCTTCGCCGACCCGCGGCTGAGCAAGAACGTCGCCCGCCCGGACGTGGCGCGCATCGCCGCCGACAACGAGTTGTTCGTCGACCCGAAGATAGACGGCGACCCGCCGCACCACACCCGGATGCGGGGGCTGGTCACCCGGGCGTTCACCGCCCGCCGGATCGAGCTGCTCCGCCCGTACGCCCAGCAGGTCACCGACGAACTGCTGGACGCGATGGCCACCGGAGAGAAGCCGGTCGACCTGAACGAGGCGCTCGCCTTCCCGCTGCCGATCCTGGTGATCTGCAAGCTGCTCGGCATCCCGCCGGAGGACCGCGACCGGTTCCGGTCGCTGGTCGACGGTTTCCTGTCGGTCACCAAACTGCCGCCCGACGAGGTGGAGCGGTGCCGCGGCGAGCTGTGGCGGTACCTGGTCGAGCTGATCGAGTACAAGCGGGCCAACCCCGGCGAGGACGATCTGATCACCAGCCTGATCAAGGTCCGCGACGAGGACGACAACCGGCTGTCCGAGTACGAGCTGCACCACTGGACGCGCAGTCTGCTGATCGCCGGCTACGTCACCACGGCCAGCCAGATCGGCACCGGCACCGCCGTGCTGCTGCACCGGCAGGACCTGGTCAAGGAGATCCAGGCCGACTGGTCGGCGGTGCCGTCGGCGGTGGAGGAACTGCTGCGTACCCAGATCATGGGCTCCTCGATCGGCACCCTGCGGTACGCGCTGGAGGACATCGAGCTCGCCGACGGCACGGTCTTGAAGAAGGGCTCCAGCGTGCTGCTCTCCGAGGAGTCGGCCAACATGGACGAGCAGGTCTTCACCGATCCGTTCACGTTGGACATCCGCCGCCCGGAGAACCACCACATGACCTTCGGCGCGGGCATCCACTACTGTGTCGGCGCCGCGCTGGCCCGGATGGAGCTTCAGGTCGCCACGGAGACGCTGCTGCGCCGGTTCCCGGACATCCGGTTGGCCGTACCGGCCGCCAGGCTCCCCCGCGCCCTCGGCGGCTTCATGGAGGGCTTCAGCGAGGTTCCGGTGACCTGGTGAACCGCCGCCACGCGTTGGTCACCGGCGCCAACCGGGGAATCGGCCGGGCGGTCGCCGCCGAGTTGCGGGCCCGCGGGATGGCGCTCACGGTGACCGCCCGCGACCCGGCGGCGGCCAGCGACACGGCGGCGGACCTGGGGCCCGACGTACGCGCCCGGCAGCTCGACGTGACCGACCCGGGCAGCGTCGGCACGGCCGCCGCCGACGTGGGGCCGGTCGACGTCCTGGTCTGCAACGCCGGGGTGCTGCTCGACGGCGGCACCGGCCCGCTCACCACCCCCCTCGACCTGGTCGAGGAGACGCTGCGGGTCAACCTGCTGGGGACGTGGCGGGTGCTCCAGGCGTTCGTGCCGGGAATGATCCGGCGGGGCTGGGGTCGGGTGGTCGTGGTCTCCAGCGGGACCACGGCCGAGTTCGGCGGCGCCCTGTTCGCCGGCGCGCCCGGCTACTCGTTGTCCAAGAGCGCCCTGAACGGGCTCACCACCCTGGTGGCCGGGCAGACCGCCGGGACCGGGGTGCTGGTCAACGCGGTCAACCCCGGGCGGGTCCGGACCCGGATGATGCCGCGGACGACGACCCCGCCGGAGGTACCGGCGCGGTTCATCGCCGACGTGGCCTCCCTGCCGGCCGGCGGGCCGACCGGGCAGTTCCTCACCGAACGACACCTCCCGCGGTAGCCCGCGAGCGGCCGTCGACCACAAGCCCCCGAATCACGCGACCCTCGGCCGCACCGGGCCTTCGATCATCACTTGGGACTCCTCGATGAGGCGGGCCCTTCGACCAACAGGAGACCGAGCATGCAAATCGACCTGTCCGGCAAGAAAGCGGTGGTCACCGGGGCCGGCGCCGGCATCGGGCTCGCCGTGGTGCGGGCGCTCACCGCCGCGGGTGCCGACGTGTACGGCGGCGCACGGACCGTCAGCCCCGAGCTGAAGGAGGCCACCCCGCACACCCTCACCGTCGACCTGGTCACCGAGGAGGGACCGGCGCTGCTGGTGCAGCGGGCGCGCACCGAGTTCGGTGGCATCGACGTCCTGGTCAACAACGTCGGCGGCGGCGTCACCCTCGCCCCCGGCTTCCTGGACATCACCGACGACGTCTGGCGGCAGACCCTCGACCTGAACGTCTTCACGATGGTCCGGGCGACCCGGGCCGCACTGCCCAGCCTGGTCGAGCGCGGGGGCACGATCGTCAACATCGGCTCGATGAACGGCACGTTGGCCGACCCTCGCCTCGCGCACTACTCGGCCGCCAAGGCCGCCGTGGCCAACATCGGCAGGGCGCTGTCGGCGGAGTTCGCCCCGCGGGGCGTACGGGTGAACACCATCTCCCCCGGTCCGGTGAGGACCCGGCTGTGGACCAACCGGCACATCGCGGAGAAGGCCGGGATGACGCCGGAGGAGTTCCTGGCGATGGTGCCGAAGATGGCCGGCCTGGCCACCGGCGAAATGATCGAGCCGGAGGAGATCGCCGCGCTGGTGGTGCTGTTCGCCTCCGGCCGGATCCGCAGCGTCACCGGGGTGGACCTGCCGATCGACGCCGGCATGGCGCCCCCCTCGCGCTACCAGCGACCCAACTGAACCGACCCACGGCACCCCTACCCGACCCCACGGCGCCTGAGCCCGCAGCGGCCCCCGGCACCATCCCTCGGTGCCGAGGGCCGCTTGGACGCTGCGCACTCCGCGACCGGTGGTAGTGGTTCCTCAGCGGCCGGTGGTGGCGGTGAGGTTTGCCCGGAGGCGTTCGGCGTGGCGGACCAGGTCGGCGCCGTCCAGGACCGTCTCCGCCGGGCCGACCAGGTTGACCCGCCGGTTGAACGCCCGGCCCAGTTCGAGGTCGTGCAGCACCCCGCCGGAAAGAGCCTGTGCGATCAGGTCCTGGCGATCCATCTCCGCCCGGTCCTCCGCCGGCACCGGCTTGCCGGTGATCCGGTAGATGCGGGCCCGGTCCATCGCCGACGACTCCCGGTAGACCGCGTCGGCCTCCCGGGCGACCGCCGCGTCGTAGGCCAGGGCCGTCGCCGCCGGGTCGCCGCCGCCGACGGCCACCGCCTCGGCGGCGGCGAACGCGTACGTCAGGGCCATCGCCGAGCCCCAGCCGTACGCGGGGTTGGACGCGCAGAGCGAGTCACCCACCGGGAGCAGACCGAGGACGACGGGCTGACCGTCGACCACGTACCGCCGGCGCAGGCTGCGGTTGCCCGCCATCACCTGGACGCCTTCCAGCGCGGTGCCGTTGGCCGGGTCGACCCACGGCGCCAGCATCGGGATGCCGCGTGCCACCGCCGCCCAGGTCGAGGTGTGCCGCAGCGCGCGGGCGTCGCGGTTGTCCGGGTGGCACTCGAAGGAGAAGGCGTACGTGTCGTGGTCGCCGGGGAAGCCGATGAACCAGCCGTCGGCGAACTCGCCGCGCAGCGTGGCCACCGACGTCCGGGGCAGCTGGCAGGTGTCGGTGAAGCGGAAGTAGCGGCTGTAGTAGACGGTCTCGCAGTCCTGCGCCTCGGTGGGCACCCGGATTCCCTCGCCGGCCAGCCAGCGGGGCACCGGGGAGCGCTGACCCAGGCAGTCCAGCACCACGTCGGCGGTGAGCCGGTCGCCGTCCGCGAGCCGGACCGAGACGACCCGGGGAACGGCGGACGACCGGTCGAAGCGCAGGCCGTTGACCACCGCCGGGCAGCGGAACTCGACGCCCGGCTCCTCCTCCGCGGCGAGCCGCAGCGCCAGCTCGAAGACGGCCCGCCGCGCCCACACGTTGGTGAACGTGTCGTCGGCGGGCACCCACTGGTCCTCCGGGACGAGCCGCTTGAACAGGTTCATCTCCTCGACGCCGGTGGCCCGCAGCCGGGCGAGCACGTCCGGGGCGTGCCGCAGCAGCAGGTTGCGGGCCCGGGCGGAGAAGCCGTGTGGCAGCCGGAACTGCGGCACGCCCCGCCGCGACCAGTGCAGGAACGGGTCCTGGGTGGGGTCGGTCGGCGGCAGGTCGCGTTCCACCACCGTCACCGGGTGGCCGCGCCGGCCGAGTGCGATCGCGGCGGCCGTGCCGGCGATGCCGCCGCCGAGGACGAGCACACGCTGACTCATCGGCCCTCCCGCCGTCCCGCCCGCGCGGTCACCGGCACCACCGCACCACATCGGCGAGCGGCTTGCGCCGCGCCGCGTTCGGCGGCACCGGCATCCGCGTGCCGCGGTCCTCGTGCCCGACGGTGATGATGCCGGTCAGCGCCACGTCGGCGGGCAGGTCGACCACGTCGGCCAGCGCGGCCAGCTCGTCGGTGTAGACGGAGCTGACGAACCCGGTGCCGAGGCCCTCGTTGATGGCGGCGAGCTGCAGCAGCATGAACAGAGCCCCGCAGTCGAACCACCAGAACGGCACCGGCCAGGGAATCTCCGACCAGCCGGGCCGGACCTCCTCGCCGCCGTACCGCTCGTGGTAGGAGGCCTCCCGGGTGGCGACGTAGATGTGCGCCGGGGCCGACGCGATCCAGCGGGGGAAACCCAACTCGACGTAGCGGGCCTCGGCGATGTCGGCGGCCTTGCGCCGCAGCCCGGGGTCGGTGACCACGACCAGTCGGTACCCCTGGCTGAAGCCGGCGCTCGGGGCCCGCCGCACCGCACCCACGATCCGGTCGAGCGCCTCGTCGGAGACAGGCTGGTCGGTGTAGCTGCGCACCATCTGGCGGCGGCGCAGCACGTCGGGGAAGTCCATGAAACCACCTCGGGTCAGATCGCTCGGGTCAGATCGCGAGCTGCACGTCGTACCGCCGCAGCCAGGCGTCGAACTGCAGCACCATCTCGATGTTCATCCGGCTCACCCACTGGTGGGCGATCTCCGACGGCCGGTCCAGGGTGGCCCGGACCGCCGGGAGGTCGAGCAGCGGCAGCGACGGCGAGGACCGGTCGTTCACCAGCGCCGACAGCTCGTCGCGGAGCATCGCCGCGTACGCCGGATCCTGGGTCACCGGCCACGGGCTCTTGGCGCGGTCGAGCACCGAGTGCGGCACCAGGCCGCGCGCGGCCGCGCGGAGCAGGCTCTTCTCCCGGCCGTCGAAGGTCTTCATCCGCCACGGGGTGTGGTAGAGGTACTCGACCAGGCGGTGGTCGCCGTAGGGCACCCGCAGTTCCAGGGCGTTGGCCATGGCGAGCCGGTCGTCCCGGTCCAGCAGCATCGGCAGCCACCAGCTGAGGGTGACGTGGGTGATGCCGCGCATCCGCCGCTCGGTGTCGTCCTCGTCGCCGGTGCACGGCGCCGCCGCGAGGGCCGTCCGGTACTGGTCCCGGTAGTACGCGCCGAGGTCCAGCTTGGCCATGAAGCCCGGGTCGAACAGGCCCCGGCCCTGGCCGCGCGGCGACCCGGGCTGGAGGTACTCCTTGGCCACCCACGGGAACATGTCGGCGGCGAGCAGCTGCTGGTCGTACATCCAGCTGTAGCCGCCGAAGATCTCGTCGGCGACCTCGCCGCTGAGCGCGACCGTCGAGTGCTCCTTGATCCGGCGGGCGGTCAGGTAGTTCGAGGTGTCCATGTCGCCGAGCGTGGTGGGCATGTCCTGCGCCCACAGCACGGCGTCGCGGGCGGCCCGGTCCATCAGGTCCCGGGTGCCGAGCTGGATGCGGACGTGCTCGGATTTGAGGTGCCGGGCGACCTCGTCGGCGAACACCTCGTCCGGGGCGAAGCGGACGTCGTCCGGCTGGAACCGGGCGGCGTAGTCGTCGAACGTGGTGACGAAGGTGCGGATCCGCGCACCGTCGAGCTTCCACCGCCAGTACGCGGCGATCGCCGAGACGGCGCTGGAGTCGATCCCGCCGGAGAGCGCCGTGCACAGCGGCACCTCCGACTCCAGCTCGCGCAGCACGATGTCGTGCAGCAGCTCCCGGATGTGCCCGACGGTGCCGTCCAGGTCGTCGGTGTGCGGCCGGGCCTCCAGCGCCCAGTACCGCCGCTGGGCCATCCCGGCCCGGCTGACGGTCAGGGTCGTGCCGGGCAGCACCGCGCGCAGGTCGCGGAAGACCGACATGCCGGGCTGCTTGGCGGTGGCGAACAGTTCCTGGAGCTCCGCCATTCCCACCACCGGCCGGACCAGCGGGTTGGCCAGCAGCGCCTTCGGCTCGGAGCCGAACAGGACGCCCTCCGGGCGGCGGGCGTAGAAGAGCGGTTTGACGCCGAGCCGGTCGCGCACCAGCACCAGTTCCTGGCGGCGCAGGTCCCAGACGGCGAAGGCGAAGATGCCCTCCAGCCGGGCCGCGCACTCCACCCCCCACTCCAGGTACGCCCGCAGGACCACCTCGGTGTCGCTGCGGGTACGGAACTCGTGCCCCCGGGCGCGCAGCTCGGTCCGCAGCTGCTTGAAGTTGTAGACCTCACCGTTGTAGACGATCGTGGCGACCGCCCGGCCGTCCCGCGCGACGGTGAGCGGCTGCGCGCCGCCGGCCACGTCGATGACCGCGGTCCGGGTGTGCCCGAGCGCGGCGTGCCCCCGGATCCACCCGCCGGAGTCGTCCACCCCACGGTTGGTCAGGGTGTCCGTCATCGCCCGCAGCGTCGCGCGCTCCCCCGTCAGGTCACGCCCGAAGTCCACCCAGCCGACGATGCCGCACATGCGCATCACCCCTCGCCTCGCGTCCGACTACGCGTGAGCCTGCCGGGCGCCGTTCCAGCCGACCTCGACGGCGACTCGACGGGAGTGTTCGGTGCCCGAAGGTGAGCCAGTCACACCGTCTCCGATCCCTCACCCTTGTTGACGGACAAACTCGGGTCGGGGACCGTAGGAGGCCTGGGGCCAGACCTGCAAGGCTGGCCCCAGGTGCGCGATCAGAACGTCTGCCCGTCGCGGACCGAGTCCTCGAACGCCGACCACTCGCCACGGCTGAAGGTCACCGTCTGGTCCGGACGCTGTGAATTCCGGACGACCCGGTTCCCGTCGCCGTCGACCATGACCTCAACACAGTTCAGGCTTGTGGCGTTACAGCGCATCGGCTTCCTCCATGCCACCGGTTCCATGGTTTCTCTTCCCTTCGTTCGCCGGCCGTCGGGTGCGGCCGGTCGCCTATCGGGGGTGGTGGGAGCGGTCCGAGGTAAAGCAGGTCGTGGGCGACCAGTTCGCCGAACGCGTCCGTCCACGGCCGACACCGCTTCCGGGTGCCGCAGACCGGGCAGCGGCCCGCGCGCTGGCGGTGCTCGGCGCGGGTCCGCCGCCACCGGTCGACCGTCACCGGCCCCGGCCGCCCGTCCGTCACCGCACAACCCGGATCACGATGGCGGCAACAACGATCACCACCACGACCGTCGCCAGCACCCTCTGCCGGACCGTGACCGGTAGGGACCCCGGCGACCTGTCCGACGGCCGCGCTGGCCGGCAGACCCGGTCACCGTCCGGCACCCGGGGCGCGCCATACGGATCGGGATAGGCGCGCACATCGGCGGGATCAAGGTCATCGGCCATCACAGCGCCCGGAGCGCGGCTAGCAGAGCCTCTAGACGATCTATTCCGAGGGGTACGGGGTAGTGAAGGGAGGCGAGGGCGTCCATGATCGAAGTTGCGAAGCAACGATGACCATGGAGGCCACGTGCACGTCGATCGGGACACCCTCGCCACCGCACTGTACGTGAAGATCGACGACGTGTTGAAGTCGTCGCCCCAGCTCACCCGGTGGCGACCCGCGGTCGGGATCGCCCCGAAGATCACCGACGCCGAACTGATCACCCTCGCGGTGCTGCAAGCCCTGCTCGGCTACCACAAAGAAGCCCGCTGGATCCGTCACGCCCGCATGAACCTGACCCACCTGTTCCCCTACATCCCGAAACAGCCCGGGTACAACAAGCGGCTACGGACACTCGGCACGCAGATCACCCACCTGATCCGGGTCCTGGCCCTGGACACCGACCTGTGGCAGCACCCGGTGCGCATCGCCGACTCCACCCCGGTGGAATGCGGACGCTCCCGCGAGACCGTCACACGCTCTGATCTGGCCGGGTGGGCCACCTACGGCTACTGCGCCTCGCACTCGCGTCGCTTCTGGGGCCTGCGTCTGCACCTGGTCACCACCGTGCACGGACTGCCCGTGGCATTCGCCCTGACCACCGCCAAGACCGACGAACGCGAAGCACTCATGGACCTGTTCGACCTGGACACCGGCCTGTTGACCCACCCCGACGGGCTGATCCTGGTCGTGGACAAGGGCTACCGCGACGCCGCCACCGAACGACAGCTCACCGAACGCGGCGTCACCATGATCCGCCCCGCCTACCGCACCGAGAAGCCACGCCCCGGACGGACACTGCTGCGCGCTGTGCGACAGAACATCGAGTCCGTCAACCAAACCCTCAAAGGTCAACTCGACCTCGAACGACACGGCGGCCGTACCGGCACCGGCGTACTCGTACGCGTCGCACAACGCATCCTCGCCATGACCGCCGCGATCTGGCACAACTGGACCACCGGCCAACGGGACTGTACAAATAACGGCTGATCGACCGATCAAGGGAGAGACGCCAGATGACGACCGAGACCACCGTGGGACAGCCGGCCGTGGAGCCGGTGGGTGCGGTCACGGATGAGCAGTTGATCGCGATGCTGGTCGATCGGGCTCGTGGTGACGGGTTGAAGCTGACCGGCGAGGGTGGGCTGCTGCAGCAGCTGACGAAGCGGGTCCTCGAGTCGGCGTTGGATGGGGAGATCACCGACCACGTCGGCTACGACAAGCACGACCCGGCGGGTCGGGGTAGCGGGAACACCCGTAACGGCAGCCGGACCAAGACGGTGCTCACCGACGTCGGGCCGGTCGAGGTGCGGGTCCCACGCGACGCCGCCGGGACGTTCGAGCCGCAGATCGTGCGTAAGCGGCAGCGGCGTCTGACCGGCGTCGACGACATGGTCCTGTCGCTGTCGGCCAAGGGCCTGACCCACGGCGAGATCGCCGCGCACCTGGCTGAGGTCTACGGCGCTGAGGTGTCGAAGCAGACCATCTCCACGATCACCGACAAGGTCATGGACGGCATGGCCGAGTGGCAGAACCGGCCCCTGGACCGGGTCTACCCGGTCGTGTTCATCGACGCCATCAACGTCAAGATCAGGGACGGTCAGGTCGCGAACCGGCCGATCTACCTCGCGATGGCGGTCACCGTCGACGGCCACCGCGACATCCTCGGTATCTGGGCCGGTGACGGCGGCGAGGGCGCCAAGTACTGGCTGCACGTGCTCACCGAGTTGAAGAACCGCGGCGTGGCCGACGTGCTGATGCTGGTCTGTGACGGGCTCAAGGGACTGCCGGAGACGGTGGAGACGGTGTGGCCGCGCACGATCGTGCAGACGTGTGTGGTGCACCTGCTGCGCAACTCGTTCCGCTACGCCGCCCGGCAGGACTGGGACAAGATCGCCAAAGCGCTGCGGCCGGTCTACACCGCGGCGACCGAGGACGCCGCCACCGAGCGGTTCCTCGAGTTCGCCGAGGCGTGGGGCCGTAAGTATCCGGCGATCGTGAAGCTGTGGGAGAACGCGTGGGCGGAGTTCGTGCCGTTCCTCGCCTTCGACGTGGAGATCCGCAAGGTCATCTGCTCCACGAACGCGATCGAGTCCGTCAACGCCCGTATCGGGAGTGTCAAGTTAACGGCCCTGTCTCACTTTCGGTGGTGACGGTGGGTGCTGTTATCCGAGGAGGATGCGGTGGCGGAGCAGGGTGAAGCCTGCTCGTCCGTGCATTTGACGTGCGATTCGTTTGGTCTTGGTGTTGACGCCTTCGGTGGGGCCGTTGCTGTAGGGGAGCGTGAGCGCGGCGTTCACGGCGTCGCGGTCGCGTTCCAGGCCTCGGGTGAAGGCGTGCAGATGAGGTAGATCGACCGTGCGAACCTGCAGGATCCAGTGCGAGAGCCGGTCGGTGTTTGCGGGTTGAGGCGTCAGGAGCTCGGCGAAGCGTCCGACAGCGGCGGCGAGTTGGGTCATCTCTGGGCAGGCTGCGGTGAGCCGTGCCAGTAGATCTCGGCGCTCGGGTTTGAGGTTGTCGGGTCTGGTGAGGATCATCCGGGCGAGGCGGCGTGGGGAGATGTGGCTGCGGTCGGCGTCCGCGCGGCCTTGGTTGATGTACTTGTGCAGGAGGTTGAGGCAGCCGGTGAAGCCGAGGGTCTTGATCTCGTCGAAGAGGTGCTTGACGCCGACGCTGGGGTCCTCGGCTCGACGTTTGCGTAGGTGTTCGCGGTAGGGGTCGACGAGGCTGGCACGGTATTTGGGGACGCGGAGCATCCGCTCGGGCCGGTCGGCTCGCGCGTAGCGCTTGACGGTGTTCAGGGCCAACTGCAGACGGCGGGCGCACTCCAGCAGGCCCACGCCTTGGTCGAGCAGGTCATGGACCTGGTGCCAGCGTTGCTGGGTCGTCCGCGCGCGGGGGCCGTCGTAGATGGGTGCGTCCAGGACGGGGGCCCAGCAGGTACTGTGCGCCTTCACCTCGCTGAGGGCGGCTTCACAGAGGTTGTGCCACAGGTGCCACCGGTCTGCGACCTGCACCGCGTCGGGCAGGGCGCGGCGAATGGCCTCGGCGTAGGTCGCCGAGCCGTCGCGGCATACGACCTCGACGCCGGGATGTGCGCGTAACCACGCTTCGAGGGTGTCGGCGGTGCGGTCGGGTAGCACGTCGATCCGCTCATGGGTCTCGGCGTCGATCACCACGGTGGCGTAGCGGTGCCGCCGGCGTAGAGCGAAATCGTCAACGCCGATCACCCGAGGCGTCCGCTCATTGGGCAGCGGGATGCACAGCAGGGCGCGTAGAGCCGTGTGACGGGACAGGCCCATGGCGAGTATCGCCAGCAGACGCGACCCTGCCCGGCCCGCTAACTCCTTGACGACGGCTTTGACCTGCCTGTTCAAACGGGCTGTGCGGCGCTGGTATCGCTCCAGCACCCCGGGAACCTGTTCACGGAAGGTGTGGCGGCAGCCGCGCGTGGGGCACACCAGACGCCGCACCCGCACACGGACCACCACCCGGCGCCCGTCGACCGGAACGTCGGCGACCGTCCGCCAGTGATAGCCGTGCACCCGTCCGGACGAGGCCCCGCACCTCGGGCAGACCGCAGTGTCACGCGGCGTCCGGGCCCGCACCACGATCCGCTCACCCTCGTCGGTCACGTCCTCGATGACCAGCGGGGACAGCCCCGAGAACACCGTCCGTACAAGTCTGTTGACATCCTCCACATAGGAACAACGACACCCGCCACCCTCCGTCACCACCGAAAGTGAGACAGGGCCAAGTTAACGGCTGATCTTGGTTGTTGAGGTGGTCAGTTGTTGGCCGGGGTGAGCCGGCCTTCGAAGGCGATCTGGAAGGCGTTCAGTGGTGCTTTCCAGCGCATGGTCCAGCGTCGGCGGCCGGCTCCGGTCGGGTCGAGGCTCATCAAGGCCATGTAGACGCACTTGAGTGCGGCCTGCTCGTTCGGGAAGTGGCCACGAGCTCGCACGGCCCTGCGGATACGGGCGTTGACGGACTCGATCGCGTTCGTGGAGCAGATGACCTTGCGGATCTCCACGTCGAAGGCGAGGAACGGCACGAACTCCGCCCACGCGTTCTCCCACAGCTTCACGATCGCCGGATACTTACGGCCCCACGCCTCGGCGAACTCGAGGAACCGCTCGGTGGCGGCGTCCTCGGTCGCCGCGGTGTAGACCGGCCGCAGCGCTTTGGCGATCTTGTCCCAGTCCTGCCGGGCGGCGTAGCGGAACGAGTTGCGCAGCAGGTGCACCACACACGTCTGCACGATCGTGCGCGGCCACACCGTCTCCACCGTCTCCGGCAGTCCCTTGAGCCCGTCACAGACCAGCATCAGCACGTCGGCCACGCCGCGGTTCTTCAACTCGGTGAGCACGTGCAGCCAGTACTTGGCGCCCTCGCCGCCGTCACCGGCCCAGATACCGAGGATGTCGCGGTGGCCGTCGACGGTGACCGCCATCGCGAGGTAGATCGGCCGGTTCGCGACCTGACCGTCCCTGATCTTGACGTTGATGGCGTCGATGAACACGACCGGGTAGACCCGGTCCAGGGGCCGGTTCTGCCACTCGGCCATGCCGTCCATGACCTTGTCGGTGATCGTGGAGATGGTCTGCTTCGACACCTCAGCGCCGTAGACCTCAGCCAGGTGCGCGGCGATCTCGCCGTGGGTCAGGCCCTTGGCCGACAGCGACAGGACCATGTCGTCGACGCCGGTCAGACGCCGCTGCCGCTTACGCACGATCTGCGGCTCGAACGTCCCGGCGGCGTCGCGTGGGACCCGCACCTCGACCGGCCCGACGTCGGTGAGCACCGTCTTGGTCCGGCTGCCGTTACGGGTGTTCCCGCTACCCCGACCCGCCGGGTCGTGCTTGTCGTAGCCGACGTGGTCGGTGATCTCCCCATCCAACGCCGACTCGAGGACCCGCTTCGTCAGCTGCTGCAGCAGCCCACCCTCGCCGGTCAGCTTCAACCCGTCACCACGAGCCCGATCGACCAGCATCGCGATCAACTGCTCATCCGTGACCGCACCCACCGGCTCCACGGCCGGCTGTCCCACGGTGGTCTCGGTCGTCATCTGGCGTCTCTCCCTTGATCGGTCGATCAGCCGTTATTTGTACAGTCCCTCTCAGGCCTCAGCCTTAGCCTTAGTTGGCGGTTTCGGCGGGGATATAATCTTGGGCTGCTTCTTTTTGACGACTTTCCACTTCTTTTCGTGGGTGTTGTAGGTGACTTTTTGGTTTCTGTCGTTGTGGTGTTTTTCTTCTTCGGCGCCGCCGCCGCTGGTGGCGAGGGGGATGAGTCCGTCGGGGTCGCTGAGGGTGGTGGGGTTGTTGTTGGCGTAGCTGTAGCCGTTGAGTTGTTGGGGGTCGTTGGGGTTGAGGAGTGGGTCGATGCTGGTGAAGCGGCCGAGGGTGGGGTCGTATTCGCGGGCGCCGAGGTGGGTGAGGCCGGTGGGGTCGGTGGTGCCGCCGACGAAGCCCTTGGTGCCGAGCCAGGGGGATTGTGGGGTGTTACGGCTCTCGCCGTAGGGCATGGTGCGGCGGCGTTGGCTGGTCAGGGCTGCGGCGTCGATCTGGATGTGGCCGGTGCCTTGGTGGTTGTTGACCGTCCATTTGAGGCCGGTGACGTCGCGGACGGCGTGGCCGTTGTAGTAGCGGGTGCCGTCGGCCTGGTCGCTGCCGGTGGCGAGTGCGAGTTCGGTGTGGCCGAGGTAGAGGGTGGTCTTGTCAGGAGTGCGGGTGATGAGTCGGTTGCCGTCGGCGTCGTAGAGGTAGCTGGTGGTTCCACCGTTCTCGGTGAGGGTGGCGAGGTGCCCTTGCGGGTCCCAGGTGAGGGTTTGGGTGCTACCGGTGGGTGTGGTGCGGGTGAGGGTGTTGCCGGCGTTGTCGTAGGTGAAGGTGCGGGTGGGGGTGCCGGCCTGGGGTCCGGTCGCGGTGACGCTGGTCAGTGAGTGGGGTCGGGCCTGTCCGGGGGTGGGGGTGGTGTAGGTCCAGGTGGTGTCGGTGCCGTCGGGTTGTTTGTCGACCTGGGTCTTTCGGTTGCCGCTGGCGTCGAAGGTCCACTGCCGCCAGTAGGGGTCGGCGCCGCCGCGTTGGGGTGTGTCGCAGCTCCACCATGGTTCGGTCCAGGCTTCGGTGAGGCGTTGCTGGTGGTCGTAGGTGAAGCATTCGACCTGGTCGCGGGAGCCGTTGGTCTTGCCGGCGATGACGGCGATCAGGCCGTTGTGCTGGTAGCCGTACTCGGTGGTGAACGTGTCATCCCAGGTGCCGGGAGTGGTTTGGTTCTCGGTGTCGACCTGGGCGGCTGTCACGCGGCGGAGGTACGGGACCGACTGGCTGGCGTTCATTCACCTGGTGCTCGCGGTGGCGTTCCGGGGCCACTGCACAGCGTAATAATTGCGCTCTCGGGCTGCTGCCGGTCACGGCGGTGATGAGGTTGTGGGAACGCCGGCTGGGAGCATAGAGACCTCCATGATCACCTAGACGAGGTCACCCGCCCCGAGCACTTCCACAGAGGTCAATCACGTGATCCCAGCTCAAACCATCAGCCGCCGAACAGCAACGGCCCTGGCACCCACGGTGACGAGGTGCATACCCGTTGGGCCGATCGCACAGAATCCTACACAGATGCTGCTGGAGGACCTTCAAGGAGATGCCCCCGATCTCTCGTCAATGCAAGTAGGCGATCGACAAAGAAGGGATCGGGATTCTGGATCCTCCCGCAGTGCTGAGTCCTTCCTGTCAGGCTTTCAACCACTTCCAGGAGGATGCCCTCCTCCGTCGGGACGACCCCAAGTCTCCATGCCCAACCGAAGCCAAGCTCAGTTAGCGCCAACTCGTCCGACAAAGGTTGCAGGAATAGGCCCTGCTCAGACACCGCCCAGATGCACTGGCCCAGACTGTTCGAAAGCCGAGAAGGTTCCTCAGTTTCGGTCGCGATAAGATGCACATCAGCGGAAACAAGTCCAGCCTTGGACCATCGTTCTTGAATTGCGCGTGCATCTGCTTCACCAATCGGCGCATCAGGCCCCACAGTCCACCCACCCTAGATCCAACGACAGACTACCAAGCAGATTCTACATCCGCAGCAACGGACGCGCAGCATCGCCTACCGCACCAAAGACCCTAAGCAATCCCTCGCGCAGCGAGTCGAGCTGGGCCATCGTGGAATAAAGTGACAGTTCGAGCCGCCTTGGCCAGCCGAATGCATCCTGCGCTGTATCCGACAACACAAAGTACAGCAGCGGTCCAACTAGACCGCACTCCTCAATTCCACCATAAAGAGTACGGTGGAGGGCAATCCGCCGTAGACGATCTTCCGACAGATGCATGGAATCGGGATAGATAGGCGAGTCGACAATGCAGTAGCCGTCATCGCGCTCTTCCTCGTCAGTGTCGAGCTGAATTTCTAAGTACAGCTCGTCGTTGCCCTTCGTTGCGTTGATGGCGACCGAGTACCAGCCTTTCTCGAGATACTGATCGATCTCAACGCTCTGCACTTCCCAAGTCTGCGGGTCGTTCGACATGCTCACTTTCAACCCTCTCTGGAAGGTCGGGCTATTCAGCGACGACGGATCGCCCTACCGCCGACCGACACCCTCATGTTCCCGTCCCACGTGTAGACGTAAGTCCCGCCGCCCTTACTTGCTACGCGCATCGCGTACTTGCACGCGCTACACGGAGCATACTCGCCCTCAATCAACATGGTCTGGCCTGGCTGTAGCGGGTGGTGACGAGTTGCTCTCGACTCCGTGTGCGTCAGGAGGCTATTTCGGGGGAACCCCGCCGCCTTTTCCTGAGGAGTCATGTTTCCGCTGACAAGGTTGGTGCGTAGAACGATGTTTCCTGCTGCATCATAAACCGTAACAGTCGCCTTGTGCGGTGGCCGCTTGCTGGCGTAGAAGCCACCAGCAAGCGCATGGTAACCCAAGCCGTCGATCTGATCGATCAACTTTGCAGACTCGAGCGCCTCTAGCGTGCACCAGTCAGGGTGCGCTTTACATACCTCCCTACCTACATAATACTCTTTGGCCGGAAGATCACCCGCGAGCATCGAGCCGTCGACGGAGTACTTATTGACTTCAGCCTCGAGCACCTCGCGGTTCGGTGCCGCAACGGCAAATGGCCCGAGGATGATGGCGGGCCTATTCCCACCGGTTTTGTCCTGCGGAACCTTCCTTGGCTTTGGCTTTGGCTTTGGCTTTGGCTTTGGCTTGACGACGGTCCACTTTTTCTTGTGGGTGTTGTAGGTGACTTTTTGGTTTCTGTCGTTGTGGTGTTTTTCTTCTTCGGCGCCGCCGCCGCTGGTGGCGAGGGGGATGAGTCCGTCGGGGTCGCTGAGGGTGGTGGGGTTGTTGTTGGCGTAGCTGTAGCCGTTGAGTTGTTGGGGGTCGTTGGGGTTGAGGAGTGGGTCGATGCTGGTGAAGCGGCCGAGGGTGGGGTCGTATTCGCGGGCGCCGAGGTGGGTGAGGCCGGTGGGGTCGGTGGTGCCGCCGACGAAGCCCTTGGTGCCGAGCCAGGGGGATTGTGGGGTGTTACGGCTCTCGCCGTAGGGCATGGTGCGGCGGCGTTGGCTGGTCAGGGCTGCGGCGTCGATCTGGATGTGGCCGGTGCCTTGGTGGTTGTTGACCGTCCATTTGAGGCCGGTGACGTCGCGGACGGCGTGGCCGTTGTAGTAGCGGGTGCCGTCGGCCTGGTCGCTGCCGGTGGCGAGTGCGAGTTCGGTGTGGCCGAGGTAGAGGGTGGTCTTGTCAGGAGTGCGGGTGATGAGTCGGTTGCCGTCGGCGTCGTAGAGGTAGCTGGTGGTTCCACCGTTCTCGGTGAGGGTGGCGAGGTGCCCTTGCGGGTCCCAGGTGAGGGTTTGGGTGCTACCGGTGGGTGTGGTGCGGGTGAGGGTGTTGCCGGCGTTGTCGTAGGTGAAGGTGCGGGTGGGGGTGCCGGCCTGGGGTCCGGTCGCGGTGACGCTGGTCAGTGAGTGGGGTCGGGCCTGTCCGGGGGTGGGGGTGGTGTAGGTCCAGGTGGTGTCGGTGCCGTCGGGTTGTTTGTCGACCTGGGTCTTTCGGTTGCCGCTGGCGTCGAAGGTCCACTGCCGCCAGTAGGGGTCGGCGCCGCCGCGTTGGGGTGTGTCGCAGCTCCACCATGGTTCGGTCCAGGCTTCGGTGAGGCGTTGCTGGTGGTCGTAGGTGAAGCATTCGACCTGGTCGCGGGAGCCGTTGGTTTTGCCGGCGATGACGGCGATCAGGCCGTTGTGCTGGTAGCCGTACTCGGTGGTGAACGTGTCATCCCAGGTGCCGGGAGTGGTTTGGTTCTCGGTGTCGACCTGGGCGGCTGTCACGCGGCGGGTGGCGGCGTCGATCGTGTTGGTGAGTCGTATCTGCTTGCCGCTGGCGCCGAGGAACAGTTGGGACACCTGCCCGTCGTAGCCGTAGTTCGTGTTGTGGATGTAGGTGCCCTGGCCGGAGGTGAGCGTGGTCGACACACCGGAGGTGGCATAGCCGTAGGTGAGGGTCTCGGCGGGTAGACCACCGACGCCGGGCAGGCTGACCGTCGCCACCGCCCCGTTGGGCTTGTAGGTGGTTGAGGTGGTGTACGTGCCGGCGAGGGCGCCGTTCGCGGTGGACGCCGGGATCGTCACTGTCGAGGACAGGGGGCGGTAGGCGTCGTCGTAGGAGCCGACGCTGGTGGTGTATGCCAGCCCGCCGGTGTCATACCGGGTGGAACTGGTCAGCTGGCCCTTGGCGATCGTGTCGTAGGTCCACGCGGCCATCAACCGCCCTGCCGAATGGTCCTCGCGTACCTCGGTGCGCCGGTTGAGGCTGTCGTAGCTGTAGTACAGCCGCTTGCCGAGCCCGTCGGTGGTGGCCTTCAGCAGTGTGCTGTTGCCGTGGTACTCGGTGAGCGTGGTCCCGGCGTCCGGGTCGACGGCCTGGATCTGCCGCCCGAGCAGGTCGTAGCTGTAGGTCCAGGTGTTGCCGGCGGGGTCGGTGACGTCGGTGAGTTCGCCGCGCCGATTGTAGGTGTAGGTGGTGGCGTCGTAGCCGCCGGTGAGGCTGCCGCTGGTGTGGAACTGGCGTTTCTCGACGACGTTGCCGTGTACGTCGACCAGGTCCTGGGTGGTGGTGCCGCCGGCGGGTGGGATGGTGGCGGTGCGGTCACCGTCGTAGACGGTGGTGGTCTGCCACTTGTAGGAGTTGCGCGACCAGGCTTCCGCGGCGGTCTGCCGGCCGAGTGCGTCGTGGACGAAGCGGGTCTGCTGGTCGATGTCCGTGTCGGTGGCGGTGACGAGGGTGGTGGTCGGGCCGGAGGCACTGTTGTAGAACACCGATGACTTGGCGACCAGGCCCCGGTTGTCGTAGACGGTGTCGGTGACGACCCGCTTGCTGTCCGGTGTGGTGGTCTGGGTCTGGCGGGGTCGCAGCAGGCTGTCGAGGATCTGGTGGGAGACGATCTGGTTGCCGTTGGGCCCGAGCGTCTTGGCGGTGACGTACGAGGCGGCGGTGTTGCTGAGGTTGTACGTGTACTCCGCGTCCGGCGTGCCGGTGGTGGGCCGGTTGGCCCATGTCTTGGTCAGCCGGCCCAAGGCGTCGTACTGGCCGGTGCTCGTCTTGTTGTTGGGATCGGCGACGGTCACGGGCAGCCCGCGGCCGGGGGCGAGGGCGGTGGTGACGGTGTGCGACAGCGGGTTGGTGACCCGGATCTGGGTGGTCAGGCCGTTGGTGTCGGTGTAGGCGGTGGCGGTCACCCGGCCCAGGGCGTCGGTGACCTTGTCCGGACGGCCGTAGACGTCGTGCACCGCCTGGCTGGTGGTGACCCAGTTCGCGGTGGCGCCGGTGTAGTCCGTGACGTTGTCGACGCGGGTGACATCGCCGAGCGACGGCTTGCGGTCCAGGCTCGGCGACGACGCACCCGGCTGGTCGTAGTAGTAGCGCTCGTCGGCGAGCGCGTCGGCGGGATAGGCGGGGATGGCCGCGCAGGGGCCGGCCGTGGTCTCCTGCCGCTGCACGGTGCCGGTCTGATACGTCGGCGTCCGCGTGATCAGGTCCTCGGTACCGTCCGCGGTGACGTCACCGACCGCGACCAGCTCACCGCCGACGTCCACGGCGGCCATGCCGTAGGGCAGCTTCGTCACACCGGAGAGGAACCCGCCGTTGCCTCTGCCCTTGTACAGCAGCAGTCCACCACGGCCGCGGGCGATGATGTCGGGGTACGCGTCGCCGGAGTAGTCCTTCCAGCCGGTGATCGCGTCGAAGCTCTGCCAGCCGTTGCCGATCTGGGTGCCGCCGTTGCCGTTGGTCCATCCGCCCGAGCCGTTGCCCGAGTACAGGTACAGATCACCGTTGGGCTTGCGGGCGATGACGTCACCGACACCGTTGGAAGCGAAGTCACCAACGGAGAAGATCGTGTCGAAGCCGCCCCACCCGACACCAACTCGCACACCGGTGGCGGTGAACCCACCCGCGCCGGTACCGGTGTGCAGCCACAGGGTGCCATCCGGCTTACGGGCGATGATGTCGCTTCTGCCGTCGCGGGTGAAGTCACCCGGTGACAGCAGCATGTCGTAGACGTTCCAGCCGGTGAGCGCCTGGGTGCCGGCGTCGAAACCGCCGCTGCCGTCGCCGCGGAACACCCACAGCGCCCCGTCGGAGATCTTACGGGCCAGCAGGTCGGTCTTCCCGTCACCGGTGACGTCACCACCGGTGAACACGTGGTCGAACGAGCCGAAGCTGGTCAGCCCCGTCCCCTGCGCTGCGGCACCGGTCGCACCGTCGAAACGGCGCAGGTCCCCGGTGGTGTTGAGGTTCATCGTGGTACGCACACACACGTCGTCGGCGCCGCTGCTCAGATCGCCGAGCTGTTCCTCCTGCAGCGGGTTACCGTAGGCGTCATAGCTGGGCCACCTCGTCTGCGACGTGCGCCACGTGCCGGTTGCCTCGACCCAGTCCATGATCTTGGTCCAGCCGGTCTCGGTGCGCCACGCCTCCACCGGAGCCGACGCCGCCCACGTCGCGCTCAACGTCCGCACCCCGGTGCGGGTCGACGTCGGGTCGAAGAACTCCTTCGACAGCACCTTGGCCCCGTCGAAGGTGATCCGCTCCTTGAGGAACCCCGCCCGGTAGGGGGCGTCGGTGGCCGTCCCGTGGTCGGTGTCCGTGATCGTCACGCTGCGGGTGCCGTCACCGGCGTCGGTGCGGTCACCGTTCATGCCCCGGAAGTACAGACTCATCGTTTTCGACACCGTCGACCCGGAACCGGTCGTCACCGTCACCAGCGGGTACCCCGCCCACTGCGACCAACTCCGGTGCGCCAGCCCGGTGGCGAACGCGTTCATGTCGTGGTGCCACAACACCGACGTGTTCGACCCGATCGACCCGCCTGCGCCGCGCAGCCCGGACGCGGTGATGCCGTAGGAGTAGGAGCGGACGACATCGGGAGCACCGCCACGGGTGTCATGCTCGATGACCTGGGTGACCACGTACTTGTGCCACCACGTCCACGCGCCCTGATACTCCTGAGGAAAACACCGACGCGGGTTACTGTCCGGATTCGGCGAGGCCTGCCCACCCACACACGCCGCGTCCACCCCGCTGTAGCCAATCTTGATCTGGCCACCGGACTCGGTATCGATCTGCCGCAACCTGAACTTCCACGACTCCGCCCCGCCCGAACCCGCCGCGAACAGCGCCCGGTTCTGCATCGACGCCCCGTAGCCGAACACCACCGGCGGGGTCGTGACGTTCCCGCCGGCCACGCCCGTGCCCGAGTCCGAACCCGTACGCTGGATCGACAGCAACGCCAACACACCACCGACGCCTGAGTGTCCCGTGCCCGGCACGGTCGAGTTCAACGCGTGGGAGTCCACCGTCCGATAGGCCGAACCCGTCCACACCTGCGTGTCGATCCTGGTCAGCCGCTTCGTCGACCAGAACGTCGGACCCCCACACGGATACGCCGTACACTCCAGATCCCACGGCACATCCGGCCAGTTACCGCCATGTGTGGAACAGTTCTCCCAGCACCGGTCCGACGTGGTGAACACCACCCGCGCCGGCGCAGACCCACTCGTCACGCCGGCACGCAGCCCGTACTCGACCCGCGCCAACGTCGACGCTCGGTAGTACCCCACATACGACGCGTTCGAATTGAAGATCCGCTGCGCGTTCTCCTCCCGGTTGTAGTGGTACGACATCGCGTTGCCATGCACGTCCACCACATAGTCCAGGTTCCACCGGTAGGCGATACGACACCACGACGACGTCACGGCCGCCGAGGAGAAGCACGGCTCCCCCGCGTGGTTGCCCATGATCGCCACACCCAGCACCGACGACGTCGACGCGCCCGAACCCGGCACCGCCGACAACCCGAACCAATACTGGGTACCGTCCGAGGTCGTCAGCCGCCACCGCTCGTTGTGCCAGTACCCGGTGATCCCCGTCCCCTGGTCGGAGATGTACTCCACCTTCGTCGCATCGTCATCGGCCAGACGCCACACCTTCGGCGTCGCCGTGTTCGGCGAACCGCTCGCGTCATCCGGCACCAACTCGGTCGCCTTGCCGTTCCACACCAGCCGCGCGTTCGGCAACCGCCAACACAGATCCTTCATCGACGCCGTCGTCGACCAGTACGGCGTCACGTTCGTGTCCTGGTCACACGACCGGTACGACCGCTCGATGAACCCCGGCTCATAGCTGAACCCCTCACCGATCCAACCCGGCTGGGTGTTGTTGTTGGCCGTCTGCCCGTCCACCGCCGCGCTGGAATAATCCAACGACACCTCCGGCGTCAGGCCACCGGGCACCGGCGGCACCCCAACCGGATACGACCACGAGAACCCGCCCGACGAACCACCCGCCTGCCACGACGCCGCCTGCGACAACTGCGTCGCCCCAAACGTCCCCGTCTCCGACGCCCCGTCCGCGGCCAATGCCAACATCACCGCGCCGTCACCAGCACCCGCCGCAAGCGGCGCCGCGCCGACACTCCGCGATTCAGTCGACTTCGACCCGGCCGGGTCGACCGGGTCCGCCGGCGGCTGCGCGATCTGCGAATCTGAACCGGTCACCCGCACCGACGGCAAACCCACCGCAGCCGGGCTGTCATCAACCGGCGACGCCTCCACCAGCGGCTCGTCCACCACCGCCGTCGGCGCGGCCATCAGATCCACATCCGCCGACACCGTCAACGCCGACGCGTCGTTGACCGACGCCAACCGCGTACGGCTCCTACACGCGTCCTTCTCCGGCGCGCTTGCCGCACAGTCGGCCAGCAGCAGCACGTCCAACCGCTGGTTCCAATCCGCCCCGAACGCGTCACGGAACTCGCCGTACCCGATCTCCACCCGAACCCGGGCATCGCCCGACAAGCCGTCCGCCCGCGACACCTTCAACGCCACGGCTGCCCCGGCCCGCTTCGCCACGGCCCGGTCCACGACGTCGACCCGCACCCTGCCCGGCGCACCGCGACCCGCCGCCCGTTCCGCCAGCACCCGCCCCGACAGCACATCCGTCGACAACCCCACCGACGACACCGTCACCGGCAGTCCACCCACGTTCGCCGTCCCCCGCCGCCGGCCCGAAGTCTGCGCCGGCATGTCCACCACCGCCGACCCCGCCCCCGGAAACCTCGCCGGAGCCGCCCGCCACCGCCGCATCTGCGCCCGGCGGACCTGCTCACCCGACACCGCCGACACCGCCGCCGACCGATCCCTGCCCCCCGGCTCGACCGCCGGCGCCGGCCGCGCCGGCGGAACCCAACCCACCAACGACGCCAGCAGGGACCCCACCAACAGCGGCGCCAGACGGCACGTTCGACGACGGGCCAAAGCCATACGACGGTGAGCAGACACGCGAACTCCGGGGGCTGGTTGATCAACAATCCCCGGGAGTATCGGGGGAGATCGAGAACCCGTCAAGCCCGCATCGAGCTACACCTATGATTTGTCGATCAGAAGCGCTGGTCCAGCGCCCCGCCGGAACGATCCGGCGTCAGTTGTGGTCGGTGTGGGGTGGGCTGCCGGGGGTCTGACCGGGCTCGGTGACGACGAACTGGCCCATCATGCCCTTGTCCTCGTGCAGCAGCACGTGGCAGTGGTACATGAAGGGCAGGTTCCGGTCGGTGTGCTCCGGGAAGCGCAGGGCCAACCGCATCGGCACCTCGGGCGTGGCGTAGATGGTGTCCTTCCAGCCGCCCAACTCCGGCGGCGGCGGGGCGCCGTTCACCGACAACACCTGGAACTGGGTGCCGTGCACGTGGAAGTTGTGCGGCTTCGGGAACGGGCTGATCACCTCCCACACCTCGGTGGTGCCCCTGGTGACCCCGAAGTCGATCCGGCCCATGTCCATCGTCAGACCGTTGATCTGGCTGGTGCCGGCCAGCTCGAAGCGGCGGGTCACCGGCGTGGCGGCGTCCACCCCGAGCCGGGGCGGGTCGGCCAGCGTGGCGGCCGGCTCCGGCGCCGGGGAGAGCCGGTCGGCCGCGCGCAGCTCCAGGACGTCGAGCCGGTCGTCGCCGCCGGTGATCCGGCTGTTCAGTGGGTCGAGGCCGAGCTCCGGCGGGTAGCTGCGCAGCACCAGCCGCTCCCCTGGCCGCATCGTGACCACGATCTCGGCGCGCTCGCCCGGGGAGAGCTGCACCCGGCCGGTGGCGTACGGCGCGGGCAGCAGACCGCCGTCGGTGCCGACCAGCGCGAACGACCTGTCGTCGGAGAGCCCGAAGTGGTAGCTCCGGGACGGGGAGGCGTTGAGCAGGCGCAGCCGGATCCGCTCGGTGGTCACCTCGTGGTACGGCCCGACAGTGCCGTTGACCAGCACGGTGTCGCCGAGGATCCCGACGTCGGCGATCCGCGAGTATCCGTCGTCGAGCTGGTTGTGGCGATCGAAGTTCTTGTCCTGCACGATGACCGGAATGTCATCGACGCCGTACCGGGTGGGCAGCCGGGCGGCCGACGCGGCCGGGTCGTCCACGATGAACATCCCCACCATGCCCCGGTAGACGTGGCGAGCGGTGCGCCCGTGCGGGTGCGGGTGGTACCAGAGTGTCGCGGCCGGCTGGTCGATCGTCCAGCTCGGCGACCAGGTGGCGCCGGGGCGGATCGGCTGGTGCGGGCCGCCGTCCATCGCCGCCGGCAGGTGCATGCCGTGCCAGTGGACGGTGGTGGTCTCGGGCAGTCCGTTGCGGACGTTGACGAGCACCGTCTCGCCGCGCCTCGCCCGCAAGGTCGGGCCGAGGTGCCCGTTGTCGAAACCCCACGTCCGGGTCGCCCGGCCCGGGCGGAACTGGCGCTCGCCACCGCTGGCGGTCAGGTCGAACACCTGGCGCCCGCCCTCCTGGCGCCCGGTGAGCAGCGGCGGGATGGCGAGCGGGTTGGTGAAGTCGACCCTGCCCACCGTGTCCACGTCGCTGACCGCGTACCAGATGCCGAAGCCCGCACCACCGACGGCCAGCACCGCCGGCACGCCGATCAGGCCGGCCTTCAGGATGCGGCGCCGGGTGGACCGTCGGCGGCCCGTGGTCACGGCCGGTGGGCTCGCCTGGGCGGGGGTGTCCTGCGGGGAACTCGCCAGCAACGGTGTCTCCATCGTGAGGCGGCCGAGGGCCGGTTCGTGGGCCGGACGGGCGCGGACCGCGGCCCGTACGCTCGGTGTGGCCCAGATTACTCGACGCGGATGGACCGGGTGGGACAGCCGCGCGCCGCGATCCGGACGTCTTCGTGAAGTTCGGCCGGTGGCTCGGGGTCGAGCACCTCGACCTGACCCTCCTCGTCCTGGTCGAAGACCTCCGGCGCCTGGTAGACGCAGAGGCTGCTCACCGCGCAGGTCTCCTTGGTCGCAATCACACGCATGATGACCACCGATCGCCGTGTCGTCCGGTCGTGGCGGCGGGTGTCCGCCGGAGCACGCCGCGCGCGCCCGATCGTCCGACAGCGCACTCGAGGGCCGGTACAGCCGCGCGTCGAGCGGCGTTCCAAGCCGGGCCGGCACCATCGGGGCATCCTGGATCCGCGAAGGGAGCCGTCCGATGACGGACACGGTCACCGCATCCCCCGCGCGTCTGCTCCGCCTGGGCAACGCCTTCTGCGAGGCACAGGCGTTGCTGACCGCGGTCGAGCTGGACCTGTTCCGCGCGCTGTGGGACGCCCCCGCCACCGCCGGGGAGATCCGCGACCGGCTGGGGCTGTCCGGGCGCGGGCTGCACGACTTCCTGAGCCTGCTGGTCGCGCTGGACCTGCTGCACGTCGAGGACGGGCGGTACGGCAACGCCGACGACGTGGACCGGTTCCTCACCGGCCGGGGGCCGCGGGACGTGACCGGCTTCCTGCGCGGCGCGAAGGCCAACCTGTACCCGGTGTGGAACGGGTTGACCGAGACACTGCGCACCGGACGGCCGCGTACCCCGGCGGACGACTTCGCCGGGATGCTCGCCGACCCGGCCGGGGTCCGCCGGTACGCGCACATGATGGATGGTGCGCTCCGCCCGCTCCTGCCGCGGCTACTGGCCGCCGTCGACTGGTTGGCGTACGGGTCGGTGCTGGACGTGGGTGGCTGCCGGGGCAGCCTGGTGGGGCAGCTCGCCTTGGCTCACCCGCACCTGGCCGGGCACGTGTTCGACCTGCCGCAGCTCGCCCCGGTCTTCGCCGAGCACATGACCGAGCTGGGCACCGCCGACCGGGTTACCTTCCACGCCGGCGACTTCTTCGCCGACCCGCTGCCGCCGGCCGACGTGGTGGTGTTCGGGCACATCCTGCACAACTGGCGGCCCCGGCAACGCGAGGAGTTGGTCCGCGCCGGGTACCGCGCGGTCCGCCCGGGCGGCGTCCTGCTGGTGCACGACCGGATGCTCGACGAGGCGACACCCCGGGTCGACAACCTGGTGGCCAGCCTGATCATGGCGCTGGTCACCGAGGAGGGCTCCGAGTACCCGGTCGGCGAGCTGGCGGCCTACGCGAGAGCGGCCGGCTTCACATCCGTGCGCCGGCGCCCCCTGGACGACAACGAAACCCTGGTGACCTGCCACCGCGCCGCCTGACCGGCCACCCCGGCCGCCTTCCCTGAGATCGGGCACCGGCTCGTCTCCCCGCGAGAACTGGCTGCCCGGAGCCGGGGGCGCCCAGGCAGGTGTGCCGAACGAGCGGTATGCCTGTCAGGCATATTTATGCCTGACAGGCATACCGCTCGTTGCGACATCGCCCATCCCGGGCCTCTGTCGGGCGTGGCCCAGCCCTCTCGGCCACCCGGCAGTCGGGCACGGCCCGGCCCCTCGGTCAGCCGACGGTCGGGCACGGCTGACCCGGCGATCAGGCACGGTCGGCCCCTCGGTCAGCCAGCAGCGGCCGGGGCGCGCCGTCGGCGTACCCCGGCCTCGCGGTCCTGTCAGGCGGGCTTGCGGGCCACGACCAGGGTGTCGTCGTCAC
Source organism: Micromonospora sp. WMMA1363 (assembly GCF_030345795.1). Taxonomy (NCBI): domain Bacteria; kingdom Bacillati; phylum Actinomycetota; class Actinomycetes; order Micromonosporales; family Micromonosporaceae; genus Micromonospora; species Micromonospora sp. WMMA1363. Next base: position 129,480 of record NZ_JAUALB010000001.1, on the reverse strand, counting down.
CCAGCAGACGATCCTCGATCTTGGCGAAACCGGCGGCCTCGGCGTGCTCACGCAGCTCACCCACGGTGTACTCGGAGCCGCCATCGGTGACCAGCAACATGTCCAGACTGATCACCAGGTTCTCCACGCGGCTGGACGGGCGGTCGAGCATCCGGTCGTACACCAGCAGGACACCGCCCGGGTTGACCGCGTGGTACGCCTTCTCGACGAGGAACCCGCGCTGGTCGCGGTCCCAGTCGTGCAGCACGTGCCCCAGCACCACGATGTCGGCCGTCGGCAGCGGCTGCTCGAAGAAGCTGCCACCATGGAAGATCAGCCGGTCGGTGAGCCCCGTCTCGGCGGCCTGCTCGGCGAAGAACGGCTCCATCTGCGGCAGGTCGAAGACGTGCCCGGCCAGGTTCGGGTGCGCGGTCACGATCTGCGCCGCCAGGCTGCCCCGGCAGCCGCCGACGTCGAGCACCGACCTGTGGTCGGCCCACTCGCCGAACGCCTCGATCAGTTGCGGGCCGAGCACCCGGGTCAGGGCATCCATGGAGTGGATGAACTGTTTCAGGATCTGCGGGTTCGCCACCACCGCCTCGAAGCTGCTGCCCGACTGCGGCTTGCCGGTCCGCAGCGCGTCGGAAAGCCGGCCCCACGCCGGATACAGGTTGCGGTTGGACCGCTCGATGAAGCCGCCGATGTACGACTGCTCGCCGCGCACCAGGAACCGGTCGGCACCCTCGGCGTTGCGGTAGCGGCTGTCCGTTCGCTCCAGCAGGCTCAGCTCGACCAACAAGTCAAGCCAGTCGGACAGGCCCCGGCCGTGCAGGCCGAGCCTGGTACGGATCTCATCCAGGCTGGCCGGGCCCGGTCGAAGCGCGGTGAAGAGGCCGAGTTCCACCGCCGTCAGCAGTGCCTTGGCGTCGCAGAAGGAGTTGGCCAGCCGCAGGATGCCGGCCGGCCGGCTGACGTCTGTCGCTGTCGTGGTCACTGAACCGCCTGCCTTTACGCTCGAGCACCGACGTCGATCTTCTTCATGGACCATCGGGCGATCTTGAGGGACATCTCGATCGCCTCGGTGGCGTACCGCACCATCTCGGCCTGGTAACCGGTCGCCGCCTCGACCAGGGCCGCCTCGCCCCGGGCGACGGCCGTCAACGCCCGGCACAACGCGCTCGCGTCGCGCAGGGCGGTGTTCGCGCCCACTCCCCCGGTCGGCGGCATCAGGTGCACCGCGTCGCCGAGGGGGATCACCGGTCCGGGTTCCCACGCCCGCACCGGCACCGTCGCCCGCAGGGCCAGCGGGTAGGTCTCCGCGGGCTGCGCATGGGCGAAGACGCCACGCAGGTCCGGGTGCCACCCGACGGTACGGTCCAGCACCAGCTGACGCAGCCGCTCGCCGGTCAGCCCGAAGAACTCGTCGTCGGTCAGGCCGAGCAGATCCTTGTGGACGCTGAATACCGACATGTAGTAGTCCTCGGACCCGCCCATCTCCAACCCCGGCCAGAGTTCCACGGCAGCCCGGGCCGGCGCCGTCCGGAACACCATCGGCATCAGCGCCAGCCGCAGCCCGTCGGGTGCGGTCACGTTGACGAACCGGTCCCGCAGCGACTCCGGCAGTCCGGTGGCGATCGCCACCGCCCGGGGCGTACGGGACAGGATCGCCCGCACCCCCAGATCCTGGATGTTGTCGTCGGGGCAAAGTTGCGCGCGGATCGCGGAATGCGCCCCGTCGGCCGCCACCAGCACGTCCCCGACCGCCCGGTCGCCGTCGGCGAAGTGTGCCACGACTTCGCCGCCGGCCTGCTCGTAGCGGACGAACCGTTTGCCGAACCGCACCGCGTCCCCGATGCCGGCGAGCAGCACCCGGCGCAGCGTTGCCCGGTCGACCGCGTCGATTCTGTCCGGCGCGTCGCCGCGCGGGTCGTCGAAGGTCGGTGCGGGCAGCGGGTTCAACCGCTCGTCGAAGGCGACCAGGCCGAGCTGGTGCCGGTCGTTCGCGGTGGCGGTGAGCAGGTCCTGCGCCCGCCGGGGCAGGCACTCGCGCAGGGCCGCCTCGCCCTCGGGGCTGATCCGCAGCCGGTACCCCTGCATCCGGCCCTCGGCGGAGGTGTCCCGCTCGTAGACCGTGACGTCGGCGATCCCCGCCTGCCGCAACCCCTGGGCGAGGCAGAGCCCGCCGATGCCGCCGCCGACGACCAGCACCCGCGGCCGCCCGACGTTCTGGCCTCCCATCGCGCCGTCAGCCCAGGACCACGTCGGCGATCCGGTCGAGGTGGTCCGGATCGGCCGTGCAGGACAGGATCAGCAGCTCGTCGCAGCCGTTCGCGGCGTACCCGTCGACCACGTCGCGGAGCTTGCCCTCGTCGGTGATGGCACCCTTCGCGAGGTGCTCCACCAGCTGGCCCATGTGCGCGTAGTAGCTGTGCATGTGCTCCATGGCGAGTCGGTGCCCGTCCGGACCGAGCGACACGTAGAGGTTGGCCCCCATCCGTGGTTCGCCCGCGCGCTTCTCTTCGGCCCACAGCTCCTTGACCTTGGTTACCAGCTCCGGGTACTTGTGCGGCGGCCCACCCGGGGATATCCAGCCGATGCCGTAGCGGGCTGCCCGGCGCAGGCCGGCCGGCGAGTGGCCGCCGACCCAGATCGGGATGTCGCCGTTGGTCGGCCGCGGCCCGACTCCGGGCACCGGCCCGGCACCCTGCCACACCTGGCGGAGTTCGTCGAGCATCGCGTCGAGCCGTTGGCCCCGGGTGTGGAAGTCGGTGCCGGTGGCGGTGTAGTCGTCCGCCCGCATACCCGCGGAGACACCGATGATCAGCCGGCCGGCGGAGAGCCGGTCCAGACTGGCGAGCTGTTTGGCCAGGTCCACCGGGCTGGGCCGGTACGCGGCGAGCAGGATCCCGGTGACCAGCTTGATCCGTTCGGTCACGGCCGCGGCGGCGGCCAGCGAGACGATGCCGTCGTAGTTGTCGTACACCACCCGGTCGGCGACGGTCAGGCTGTGGAAGCCGAGCTGTTCGGCCCGGCGGGCGAACTCGATCAACTGCCGTCCCTGCGCGCCGGGGATGGTCGTCGGCAGGCAGACTCCGATATCCATTGCGGACTCCCTGGGATTCACCGGTCGGGTTTCCTGCCGAGCGTTCGGGCGCCCGGCGGCACCGCCCGCTCCGAGCGGTGGTGCGGCCACTGTGGCCGGGCGCACCGGAGCGGCGGTCGAGCGGCGGTCGACCGGCGGTCGACCGGCGGTCGGGGCGGGGGCTGGCGGCACCGCCGGCCAGCAGCCGGCGCCCGGGGTACGGACGCGCTCGACACCCTCTCGAGGTCGGTCATGTCCGATGGAGGTCGCGCGCCCGCGCGCAATGTCCGTGAGCTGCGCACCGGCCGTGCCAGCCGTACCGGCGGAGGGATGCCCCCTGAAACTCGGAGCGATCATTGAATGGGCGGACGACCTCGCGGAGTTCCGGAGCGTCGTCCGACTGGCCGACGACCTCGGCTACGACGTCATCGGGGTCGGCGACACACCGGCCCGCGCCTACGAGATGTACGTGTCGCTCACCGTCGCGGCGTACGAGACGCGACGGGCGACGCTGGCCCCGATGGTGACGACGCCGTTCTTCCGCCACCCGGCGGCGACCGCCACCGCGATCTCGACCCTGGACCAGGTGACCGGCGGCCGGGCGATGCTCGCGGTCGGCAACGGCGGCAGCGTCCGGCGGATCGTCGGCCGGTCCCCGGTGGCCACCCCGCGCGAGCTGCGCGACTACGTGACCGCGGTACGGGCCGTGCTGCGCGGCGGGTCGGCCCGGGTGGACGGCTTCGACACCGAGCCGCTGGACCGGGTCCGGGACGTGCCGGTGCTGGTGGCCGCCGACTACCCGAAGAGCCTGCGGCTCGCCGGCGAGCTGGCCGACGGCGTGGTGACCACCATCGGCATGTCCACCGAGCGGGTGGCCCGCAAGGTGGCCCAGGTCCGAGCCGCCGCCGAAGCCGCCGGTCGGGATCCGGACGCGGTGCGGGTGTGGGGCTTCAGCTTCGTCTCGGTCCAGGACAGCCAGGCCGAGGCGAACGCCGAGATCGGCGCCGCGCTCGCCTCGGACGTGGCGCTGCGGTTGAAGTCACCGCACATGCGCTCCACCGTCCCGCCCGAGCTGCTGCCCGCGGTGGAGGAGATGGAGCGGCGCTACGACGTGTGGGACCACACGGTCGGCGGCAAGAACGCGCGGCTGCTGGCGGAGTTGGGTCTGGTCGACCTGGCTCTGCAGCTGACCGGGATCACCGGAACCGAAGGCGAGGTCGGCGCCCACCTGCGCCGGCTGGCGGAGGTCGGGGTGTCCGGCATCCTGGCGGCGCTGCCGCCGCTGGCCGACCCGGCGGGCCTGCTCCGCCGGTTGCACCGGGCGACGACGGCCTGACCCGGCGGGCCGCGGCGCCGTCCGCGCCGGCTGAGCCCGACGACGCCCCACCTCCGCTGGGGGAGGTGGGGCGAGGGTGGGATCAGGCCGCCGGCTCCCGGTGCTTCAGCCCGAGTCGGGGGTGCAACGCCAGGTAGAGGCCCGCCACGGCGTTGTCGGGATGAAACGGGGACTGCTTCATCTCGTGGACCCGGTTGAGGTTGTTCAGCGGGTTGGGGTCACCGCTGGTGTCGCCGTGCAGGTGCGACTGGACCAGCTGGTACGCGTGCTCGGCGTCGTTGAGGTCGGCGATGCCGGTGATGATCCGGTCGAACGCCGCCTGCAGGTGCAGGCGGTCCCGCTCGTCGCCGGTGAGCCGCTGCGCGTTGTAGAAGTGGTAGTCCTTGCCGCGGTAGCTTTCGTAGAACACCGACACCAGCACCAGCAGCCGCTCGTAGGCGTGCCGGTAGACAGTCTGGTAGAAGTGTCCCGCCTGGTCCTCGCCGACCTCGCCACGGAGCACGCTGGAGATGCTGGCCGCGGCGAGCATCCCGCTGTAGGTGGCCAGGTGCACACCGGTGGAGAGCAACGGGTCCAGGAAGCAGGCCGCGTCGCCGGTGAGCAGGTAGCCGGGCCCGGCGAAGGTCTCCGACACGTACGAGTAGTCCTGCTCGACCTTCGTGTCGGCGACCCGCTCGGCACCGTCGAGCATCTCCAGCACGGTCGGGCAGGTGGCGAGGGCCTCGTCGTAGACGGCCTGGATGCCGCCCAGCCGCTGCCGGCCGTCGTTGAACAGGTCCCGCCCGGTCACGAGGCCGACGCTGAGCGTCCCGTCGTGCAGCGGTATCGCCCAGAACCAGCCGTTCGGCACCGAGCAGACCGCGATCGCCCCGTCCGGTCCCTTGCCCAGCGGCCGCGCGTTCCTCCAGTACGACCAGGCGGCGACGTTGCGGAACACGTCGTGGAACCGGCGGCTGTGCAGGTGCCGGGTGGCCAGGACGCCGCCCCGCCCGGAGGCGTCGACCAGCTGGTCGAAGGTGATGCGGCCACCGGTGTCGGCATTCTTCGTCTCCTGCCACTGGGCGGCGACCGCCCGGTCCCCGTCGAACTCGACGTCACGGACGGTGACCCCCTCCACCACCTCGACGCCGAGTTCCCGCGCGTGGTCGAGCAGGATCTGGTCGAATTCGCTGCGGACGACCTGGAAGGCGTTGGTGTTGTCGGAGCCCTGGTCGGTGAAGCGCACCTCCCACTCCTCCGGGCCCCACGCGAAGTACGCGCCGCCCTTCGGCTGAAACCCGTGCGCCTCGATCTTCTCCCAGACGCCCAGCTTCTCGAAGATCGGGCGACAGGACGGCAGAATCGACTCTCCGATGTGGTAACGAGGAAAGCGGTCCCGCTCCAGCAGGGTGACCTGGAAGCCCTCCTGGGCCAGCAGGCCGGCCGTGGTGGAGCCCGCCGGGCCGCCACCGATGATCAGAATCTGGGTTGCTTCTCGCATACCGACAGCATGATGATCGCCGATGGGTTGCCGGTCGATCGCGGGTCGAGGGGCAACCCCACCGGCCGGGCCAGCACGATCAGGTCCATTCGCAGGCCGGCGGCGGAGCAGGAGCCCAACCCGGACGGAACCGCGGGCAGCCCCACCGCTCGCGCGGTGGGGCTGCCCGGGAGCGGTCGGTTACCGGCAGGGGCCCTCGTAGGCGCCGATGTTCGGCGTGTCGCCGGTGACCGGGTTGCCCCAGAAATCGCGGCCGCCGTTGTCCGGCACGGCCGCGCCCGCACCGATGGCCGGCGAGCCGCACCGGAGCCCGAACCCGACCGGCCGGTCGACGGTCGGGTCGCGGAACAGCGGGTCGCCGCTCACCGCGTTCGTGGTGTTGGCCGCCACGGCGGTGACGTTGTGGTACAGGTTGTGGTCGTAGACACCCACCGGGTCGTCGATTCGCGCGCCGGTCTCCTTACCGGAGAAGATGTTGTTGGTGAAGGCGATCGAGGTGTGCGGGAACGCGCCCGCCAGGTTCTCCGCGTTGGGCGCGTAGATCGTGTTGTTGTAGAACTTCGAGTTGGTGATCCCGTTGTCGCAGCCCGCCGCGACCACCGGGATGATGAAGCCGTTGAGGTCGACGTCCCTGTCGTTGTCGCTGATGTTGTAGCGGATGACCGCCCCGTCGCCGTGCGACCCCTCCGACGCGCAGAACAGGATGAACGGCCCGTCGTTGTCGTGGCTGTAGTTGTACTGGTAAAGCGGGTCCTGACTGCCGGCGTCGACGGTGAGCGAGAACGACGGCGGGAAGGCGGCGCCGCCGGTGATCTCGTTACGCTGCATCACCGGACGGTCGGAGTTGTAGGCGAGGATCCCCGCGTGCGACTGGGCGGCCCGCAGGCCGAAGCCGTCGACCTTGTTGCGCGCGGTCAGCGAGTCGACACCGTTCATCACCAGGATGCCGTCACCACCAAGGTCGGACAGCACGTTACGGAGGAACCGCACGTGCGTCATCGGTACGAAATGGTTGCTCCCGCCGGGAAACAGGTCGCGTTTGGACCAGCTGGAGAGCGTGCCGATACCGACGTTGTCCACGCCGCTGACGGTGTTGCCCGCCACCTTGATCCGGTCGAAGCCGGTGGGCACCGCGTCGCCGGCGGCCTCGAAGAGGATACCGCCGCTGTTCTCCAGATCCGGGTCCAGGCAGTCACAGCCCGGAACATCGTGCACGTGGACGTTCTGCACCAGGTAGTGCCGGCCGATACCGAAATCCTCCAGCAGCACGTAGATGCCGACCCGAGCGGTGCCGTCGGCCGGCCCGGGGTTGGTCACCTCAAGGTCACGGATCTCGTAGCCCTGCACGTTGCGCAGGAAGACGGCCGCCCGGGTGCCCGGCGCGACGATCTTCGGCCGAAGGCCGTAGCCGTACGCCCCGACCCTGATCGGCGCAGACGGGGTGCCCGACCCATTCGGCTCCAGCACACCCTCGCAGGTGGTGCCCCGGCGGAAGACGATCGAGTCGCCGGGGCCGAAGGTGGCCTGGTTGACCCGCGCCAGCGACCGCCAGGCGGTGCTCGGCAGCATGCCGTCGGCCGAATCGTCGCCCGCCAGGCAGTCGACGTGGTACGTCCGGGCCTGCCAGGAGCCGGCGTTCGCCGGCGAGGCGGGGGTGACCGCCGCCGCCAGGCTCGCGCTCAGGGAGACCATGAGTATGCGACCTCCGATTCGACGTACGCCGCGGAGAAGTGTTCGGGGACGGCCGGGGGTATCTGTCATGACACGGACTCCAGTGGCTGGGCCCCGGTCCCACCGCCCCGGCTGCGGGGACGGCGGGCCCGGTGCGGACGGGCGGTGGCCGGTCCATCGTGGAGTCGCCGTCTCGATGAGGGCTCGACGGCCGGGACCCGCGACCGTCGTTACACCGCCCACCCCTGCCGGCGCCACGCTGCGTCCGCGAAACCCAACTCACAGCGAGCGCCAGTCAAGAACCACTCGACGAGCCGGCTCCGGTCCTCGTCCCCGCCGGCCGCCACGATCTCGTCGACCATCGACAGCCAGCCGGCGACGTAGTCGCCGAACCCGTCGTACGCCAGATACTGCTCGATCCACGGCCCGTACCGCGACGACCGGTCGGCGCGGCGCCGCAGGTCGTCGGAGACGAGCAGGTGGAACCAGCTCATCGGCAGCAGCGCGCCCACCCCCGCGGCGAACGAGGTGACCGGCGCCGCGACCATCACCGAGGTGTACCCGTGCACCGCCGGGCCGGGGCCGGCCGGAGCCGGGTCGGCGGGGCGTCCGAGCGATACCGCCAGCCGGGCCAACTCCCGGTCCAGCCGGGGCAGTGAGCCGATCGTGGCCTGCGCCGCCCCGGCCAGCAGGCCGGCGTGCTCCGCCCGCTCGGCGCCCGCCGCGCACCGGGCCAACGCCCGCGCGTACGCGGGCACGACGTATCGGGCGTCCTGCTCGGCGAACCACCACAACGCCTCCGGCGGGAGCGTCCCGTCGCGCAGCCCGGCCCAGAACCGGTGGGCGGTGACCCGCTCCACCAACGGCGCCGCGATGTCCGCCAGCTCGTCCTGGGGTCGGACCCGGGCCGCCGGTCCCGCCGTCACGACACCGCCGGTGTCAGCCGCTCGGCGCCGGCTACCACGGCGAGCACATCGGTGAGCACCTCCTCCGGCTCGCCCGAGCCCTCGACACTGCGCCAGGCGACGAACGCGTCCGGCCGGACCAGCACAGCGCCGCGCACGGAGACGCCGAACGCCGCAGCCCAGTCGACACCGGTCGTGGTGACGTCCCCGCCCGGGCCGACACGCACCGACGTCAGCGGCGCCGCCGTCCGGGCCGCCAGCCGGGTCGCCGCCTGATGCCAACCGTCGTCCTCGACGCCACTGAGCAGCACGAACGAGTCCCAGAACAGATCGATCGTGGACAGCTCCCGGGCGCCGGAGCGCAGCCACAGGTGCGGAGCCCGGGTGCCCGGCTCGCCCGCCAGGGTCAGCGGCGCGGTGAGCACCGGCGGGTGATCGTGGGCGAGCACCGCCGCCGAACGGTACCGGTAGCCGAGGGTGATGATGATGTCGTCCACCATCTCCCTGTCGGGGCGGCCGTCGCTGTGTCCGTGCCGGATCCGGTTGCGGACCATGGCCTGCTCCGCCATCGCCGCGCCCACCGCGTGCCGCTCCTGGTGGTACGTGTCCAGCAGCGCGGAGCTACCCCATCCCTGCAACGCGGCGGCCAGCTTCCACGCCAGGTTGTGCGCGTCGTGGATGCCGGTGTTGGCACCGAACCCGCCGGCCGGCGGGTGCACGTGGGCGGCGTCCCCGGCCAGGAAGACCCGGCCGACCCGGAAGGTGTCGGCGACCAGCTGCGAGCCCTCCCACGGGACCTTCGCCACCACCTCGACCGCCATGTCGGGTCGTCCCGCGGCCTCCCGGACGATGGCCACGCAGCGCTCGTCGGTGAAGTCCGCCGGCGACTCGCCCCGGTCCGGGTGGTAGACCGGCGCCGCCAGCCACGGGTCGCAGCCGTGCAGCCGGGACAGCCCGGTCATCGTCCCGCCCACCGTGGCGTAGCAGAGGATGAACGGCCGATCCGCGAGGATCCGCTCCAGCTCGGGCGCCCGGAAGTAGATGCTCAACGCGTGGAACACCGAGCCGCGACCGGAGCGGCCGACACCCAGGAGACCCCGCACCGAGCTGCCGGCGCCGTCGGCGCCGACCACGTAGCGGGCCCGGATGGTCCGTTCGGCACCGGTGGACTCGGTCACCGTGGCGGTGACACCCTCGTCGTCGGCCGCGATGGCGGTCAGCCGGGCACCGAAGCGGATCTGTGCGCCGAAATCCTGCGCCTTGGCCGCCAGCACCACCTCGTAACGATCCTGGCCGCAGCCCATCACCCGCTCGGGGCTGATCTCCGGGCCGTCGAGCGACGGCGCCTCCAGCACCTGGGCGTTCGCGATGTCGGAGTACGTGTTGACCCGCAGGATCCCGCCCTCGAAGTAGCGGTGCGAGTCGCCGATCTCCAGCGCCCGGATGTCCGCGCCGATGCCGGCGGCGCGGAACAGCTCCATGGTGCGCGCCTGCAGACCCGGGGCGCGGGGCAACCGGGAGGTGTTGGGACGCTTCTCCACCACCAGGGTGGGCACCCCGTGCCGGCCGAGGAAGACCGCCGTGGACAGGCCCACCGGGCCGGCACCCACGACCAGTACCGGAACCTCTTCGTCGTACATGCTGTTCCTCCTGGGCTCGTCGTCGGCTCAGCTCGCCCTGGCCACCTGGCCGCGCGCCGCGGCCTCGACCAACCCCTTGATCCGGTCCATCTGGATCACCGTGTTGCGGTTGAGGTGCGCGGTCATCGCCTCGTCGTCGACGGGGGCCTGCGGCAACATGTGAAAGTCCTGCACCCACCGCATCCGCACCCCGCCGTCGACCTCGGTGTACGTCCAGTGGATGTGCATGTATTCGAACGGGCCGGTCTCGATCCGGTGGGCCCGCACCTCGCGGCGCGGTCGGTCGACGGTGCGCTTCGACACCCAACTCCACACCGTGCCGCCCTCGTCGGGATGCATGGTGAGCCGGAACGTGACGCTGTCGCCGTCCCGTTCGAGGATCTCCGCGGCGGCGTACTCGCTGAACAGCTGCGGCCACGACGCCACGTCGTTGGTCATGTCCCACACCACGTCCATCGGCGCGTCGATGACGATCGTGTTGTCCGTGTGTCCTGCCATGGTGCTGTCTCTCCTCACTCGACACCGGCCCGGGTCACGCCACCCGGCCGGCCGTTTCGATCAACCCGCCACGGCGACGACCGCGGCCGCGTTGAAGCCGCCGTACCCGCGGGCGACGACCAGCGCCGCCCGCAGTCGCGCCTCGCGGGGCACGTCCCGTACCAGGTCCAGGTCGCACCCCGGAGCCAGCCGGCCCACCCCCACGGTCGGTGGGATCACCTGGTCCCGGAGGGCGAGCAGGGCGCACGCCAGGTCCAGCGCGGCGCCGCCGGCGTAGAGCCGGCCGGTCATCGTCTTGGGCGCGGTCACCGGCACCCCGGCCGGGCCGAACACCGCGGTGATCGCCGCCGCCTCCGCCCGGTCGGCGTCGGGCACCCCCGCCGCGTCGGCGAACACCACGTCCACCTCGCCCGCGGCGACGCCCGCGTCGGCCAGGGCCAGTTCGATCGCCCGGCGGAGGCCGGGCTCCCGGCCGGAGCCCGGCCTGGGGTCGAAGGTGGCCGCCTGGCCGGCGATCACGCCGTACACCTGCGGTGCCCGGCGTTGCCGCGCGTCGGTGGCGTCCTCGACGATGAGCATGGCTCCGCCCTCGCCCGGCACGTGCCCCCCGGCGTCGGCGTCGAACGGCAGGTATGCCCGCCGCGGGTCATCGCCCCCGCTGAACGTGCCCTTGCTGAGCTGCGCGGTCAGCCCGTACGGGCACAGCGAGGCGTCGGTGCCGCCGGTGACCACCAGCCGGGTCCCCTGCCAGACGAGCGCCCGGGCCTGCCCGGCGGCGTCCAGCGCCCCGGCCTGCTCGGTGCAGACCACACCGCACGGCCCGCGCATTCCGTGCCGGATGGAGATCTGGCCGGTGGTGGCCGCGTAGAACCAGGCGATCGACTGGTACGCCCCGACCCACGACGGCCCCCTGGTCCAGAGCCGCTCGATCTCCCGCTGCCCGAACTCCGTACCCCCGGAGGAACTGGCGGTGACGACGGCCATCTCGTACTCGGGGAAGGCCGCTGGGTCGGCGCCGGCGTCGGCGAGGGCCCACGCGGCGGCGGTCAGCCCGAGGTGGGTCCAGTTGTCGGTCTGCGGGATGAGCCGGCTCGGCACGTGCGCGGCGGCGTCGAAGCCGCGGACCTCGCCGGCCAGCCGCACCGGGTAGCCGGCCGGGTCGAAACGGCTGATCCGGTCGATGCCGCTGCGGCCGGCGAGCGTCGCCGCCCAGTACGCCTCGGTGCCCAGCCCGTTGGGGGCGGCGACCCCGATCCCGGTCACCACGGCTGCCCGGGTCACCGCGGAGCCTCCCCGCGGTCCTTGGTGATGACCATCGCGGTCTGGAAACCGCCGAAGCCACTACCGACGCTGAGCACGCCACGCATCCGGTGCTCCCGGGCGGTGACCGGCACGTAGTCCAGGTCGCACTCCGGGTCCGGGTTGTGCAGGTTCGCCGTTGGTGGCACCACCTGCTGCTCCAGGGCCAACGCGCAGGCCGCCACCTCGATCGAGCCGATCGCGCCGAGCGAGTGCCCGACCATCGACTTGATCGAGCTGACGGGCACCTGGTACGCCCGGTCGCCCAGCGCCCGTTTGAACGCGGCGGTCTCGTGCCGGTCGTTCTGCCGGGTGCCGGAGCCGTGCGCGTTGATGTAGTCGATGTCGGACGGGTCGAGCCGGGACGCCGCCAGGGCCTGCCGGATCGCCTCGGCCATCTCCCGCCCGTCGGGTTTCAACCCGGTCATGTGGTACGCGTTGCTGCGGCTGGCGTAGCCGGCGATCTCCGCGTACACGTGCGCCCCCCGGCGGCGGGCGGCCTCCCACTCCTCCAGCACCAGCACCGCCGCACCCTCGCCGAGGACGAACCCGCGCCGCTTCGCGTCGAACGGACGGGACGCGTGGGCCGCCTCGTCGTTGTCCGGCGAGGTCGCCTTGATCGCGTCGAAGCAGGCCGCGGTGATCGGCGACAGCGGGGCGTCCGTCGCTCCGGCGACCACCACGTCGGCGCGCCCGGACCAGATGAGGCTGGCACCGTTGCCCATCGCGTCCAGCCCGGCAGTGCAGCCGGTGGAGATCAGCGACACCGGCCCCTCGGCGCCGACCGTCCAGGCCACCTCGGTGGCCATCGTGCTCGGCACCATGTACCCGTACAGCTGTGGCACCGCGTACGCCGGATCGACCAGCCAGCGCCGGCCGCCGTCGCTGAGCACCAGGTACTCCTCCTCCAACCCGGTGGTGCAGCCGACCGCGCTGCCGATGCTCACGCCGGTCCGCTCCGGCGGCACGCCGGCGTCCCGCAGACCGCTGTCGGCCCACGCCTCGCGGGCGGAGACCACCGCGAACTGCGCCGCCCGGTCCATCCGTCGGATCTCCTGCGGGCTCAACCCCTGCGCGGCCGGGTCGAAGTCACATTCGGCGGCGATCCGGGACCGGAAGTGGGTGGCGTCGAAGAGGGTGATGGGACGGGTGGCGGTACGCCCGGCGGTGAGCAGGTCCCAGTACGCCTTGGTCCCGATGCCTCCGGGCGCCACCACACCGATGCCCGTCACGACCACCCGACGGTGTCCGGTCATCGGCGCGGGCCCCCCACGTCCGGGACCGGGGCACCGCCGGTACCGGACGGCAGTTCCTCGGTGTCGACGTGCCCCAGCTCGGGCCGGGGTGCCAGCGGGCTGAGGTGGAACACCGCCCGCACCTGTTCGGCGCCGGCGTTCCACACCCGGTGACGCCTGCCGATCGGTACGAGCAGTCCCTCGCCGGCGACGAGATCGAGCTCACCGGCGTCCTGCACCCGGACGGTCAGCCGGCCGGCCACGACGAGCAGGAACTCCTCCGAGTACGGGTGGTAGTGCTCGGTGACGTACTCGTCGGGGGCGAGGGTCAGGGTGCCCATGAAGCCGGATGTGGACCCGACCGTCCTCGGGCTGAGCACCACCCGGATATCCCCGCCGCGCCGCCGGTTGGCCGGCACCTCGCGGGCGGAGACCCGCAGCGGACGGGTCGGGGTCTGCGCGAGTTCACTCACCGGGGGCCTCCCAGACATAGAACGGTTCGGCCATGGCGTCCTTCGGCTCGCGCCAGTTCGGGTCGTACGGCCGGATGTGGTGGGACAGCTGCTCGTTGATCTGCCCGTAGAGCGGGTGGCTCCGGGCCTGGTACAGCCGGGACGAGATGTCCTCGTCGGCCTCCACCAGATGGAAGTACAGATCGTGGAAACGGAACAGCGTACGGCGCGTGACGCCGATCATCCGCGGCAGATCGGTGGAGTCCGAGCTGGCGAATATCGTGGCCACGTCGTCCGCTTTCTCGGGGGCCATCCGGGCAACGATCAGCGTTCGATGCACACCAATCACCTCTCAGTCGTTGCCGCCGATGATGCGGCATCCGCCGACAGGTGCGGTCGAACGCTGCTCGACGCCGCCGGCAACCGGCGGACCGCTACGGAGGGTCCCGTGCGGGCCTCGACAGCCGCTCGACGGCGCAGCCCGCGAGTCGCGTCACCTGGCCGGCAGGGCCCAGTGCCGTGACCCGCCACCAGGGATTCCCCCAGTGGTCGGCCGGGCCCCGGCCGCCGACAATGGGTCCGGTGTCCCCATCCATTCCGGAGGCCGCGTTGACGAGTCCCCGAACTCCCCACCGCAGCGGGAAGAATTGGACCGATGATCCGACCGGCCGGGTCGTCGTCACCGGTTTCGGCGTCGTTTCCAGCATTGGATCCGGGCGGGCGGAGTACCTGGCCGGGTTGCGGGCCGGCCGGTGCGGCGCAAAACCGATCAGCAAATGGGACGCCACCGGTTTTCCGCACGACCACGCCTGCGAGGTCACCGACTTCGACCCGGCGTCGGTGCTGGAACGCCTGGATCCGAAGAGCAGCGGGCAGGTGGCGGCTCTCGCCGCGGCGGCGTCCCGGATGGCGGTCCGAGACGCCGGCCTCGACCTCGCCACGGTCCGCGACGAGGCCGGTCTGATCGCGGTCGGCACCACGTGCGGGCAGTCGCTGGACCTCGACACGCTCGCGGAGGTGGAACGGCGCGAACCGGACACGGTACCGCCTGGTGACCTCGCCCGGCTGCTCCAGCCCGGCCGTCTCGCCACGGCCGCCGCGGCCGAGCTCGACCTGCGCGACGTGGAGACGCTGACCATCCCCACCGCCTGCGCCGCGGGCAACTACGCGATCAGCTACGGGGTGGACGCCATTCGCTCCGGCGACGCCGAGTACGCGATCTGCGGCGGCGCCGACGCGGTGAACCGGATGGCGTTCGCCGGCTTCGTCCGGATGGGTGCCATGGCCCACGAGCGGTGCCGGCCGTTCGACCGGCACCGCGACGGCACGATGTGGGGTGAGGGCGCCGCCATGCTGGTCCTGGAGGGCCTCGACCACGCCCGGCGGCGCGGCGCCCCGATCCTCGCCGAGGTGCTCGGCCTGCACCTCAACTGTGATGCCGACCACCCGACCGCACCGGTGCGGGGGCGGGTCGCCGAGTGCATGACGGGAGCCCTGCTCGACGCCGGCGTCGACGCCGGCGAGCTGGACGTGATCTTCGCCCACGCCACCGGCACCCGCGCCAGCGACCCGATGGAGGTGGGGGCCATTCGGGACGTCCTCGGCGACCGGCCCCCGCCGCCGGTGGTCGGGGTCAAGTCGATGATCGGCCACACCATGGGTGCCGTCGGGGCGCACACGGCCATCGCCGCGCTGCTGGCGATGCAGCACCAGTTCCTGCCACCGACGGTGAACTTCCGTGAGCCCGACCCGGACTGCCAGGTCGACTGCGTACCCAACGTCGCCCGTCCAGCCGCCGTGCGCACCGCGCTGGTCAACTCGCTCGGCTTCGGCGGCAACAACGCGACCCTGGTCCTGCGCGGCCCCGGGCCGCAGCCTTCGGCGGGAGGAACCGACGCATGAACGTGGTCATCTCCGGCCTTGCGGTCGTCTCGCCGTACGGTCTCGGGACCGGGGCGTTCGCGGCCGGGCGGCGGGCCGCGCGGCCCGCCGCCACGCGCGGCGAGCATCCGCCGGTCGCCCGGCTGCCCGAACTCACCGGCGAGGATTTCACCCCCAACCGCCGCGTCCGGCTCAAGGAACGCTCGTCCGCACTGGCCGTCGGCACGGTCGGCGCCCTGCTCGCCACGTACCGGCTCGACGACGTGCCCGTCGCCCGGCGCGGTCTCGTGCTCGGCAGCGCGCTGGCCAGCCTCGACTCCTACCTGGCTGTCTCCGGCGGCTCGCTGGCCGGCGCGAAGCCGCACTTCATCGACCACAACCTGATGCCGCCGGGCATCATGAACTACACCAGCAGCCAGGCGGCCATCCGCTTCGACCTGCGTGGCCCGAACGTCACGGTGACAGCCGGCAGGGCCACCGGGCTCACCGCCCTGGGTTGCGCCCGCCGGCTGGTCGCGGCCGGCCGGGCCGACGCCGTACTGGCCGGCGCGTTCGAGGCGCTCAGCCCGCGTCGGCTGCGGCTGGAGTCGGCGGCGGACCGGGCCACCCCGCTACCCGCGGAGGGCTGCTGCGTGTTCCTGGTCGAGACGGCGGCAACGGCCGAACGGGCCGGCCGGCGGGTGCTGGCCACCCCGCTGGCACTCACCGCCGGCTTCTTCCCGGAGCCGGACGAGGGGCGGACGGCACTGCACCGGACCGTGACCCGGGCTCTGGGGCAGGCCGGCGTCGCCGCCGGTGACGTCGCCACGGTCGTCCGGGGCGCCGCCGCCCCCGGCCGGTACGCCGACGACGAGACCACGGTCCTCGCCGACATCGTGCCCGACGCGCCGGTGCTGGACCCAGCGGCACGGATCGGCGACACGTACGGCGCCTCGGCGGCGTTCGGGGTGGCCGGTGCGATCGTGGACGCTCAGGTGGAGCGCACGATCGGCGTCACCCTGGTCACCTCGATCGACCCCGACGGCCAGGTGGCCGCCGCCGTCCTGGCGCCTGGCTCCCGGGTGCCGCACCCGGTCGGCTGACCCACCTCGGTACCAAGCCGGCGGGGGCAAGGCGGCACGGAGCCAGCGGGGGCCGGCTATCGACCGCTGAGCCCCGCGTCCACCGTTCGGCCAGCGCACCCGCGACCACGCCTGATGTCGTCACAGCCCCTCGCGCACCTCACCACTCAGCCAAGCCAGCCGCCGGACGGTTCGGTCGCGACCAGTGCCCGCCGGCGGAGCACGCCGGCGCGACCGGCAGCGACGGCGGTCGGATCGAGATCCTGGTAGCGGCCGGACAGCAGGAGTCGGCGGAGAGCGGTATTCCTGACCGGCATATTTATGCCGGTCAGGAATACCGCTCTCTGCCCTCCTTCCTCCACCGCCGCCACACGCGGGCACGGCGACGAGCCCCGGGGCCCCGTCCGACAGGTCGCCGTGGCAGGCCGGACAACGAATGCGGAACGGTGGCCCAACGGAGGACAGCAGCAGCCCAGCGAAGGGCACCAGCAGCCCACCGGAAGGGCACCAGCGGCCTAGCGGAGGGCAGCAGCGGCCAGGCCGGGGTCGTAGCGCAGGGCCCGGACGATGGCCTCGGCGCGGCTGGACACCTCGAGCTTGCGGAAGATGCGGGTGAGGTGGAACTCCACCGTGCTGCGGGAGATGTGCAGCCGGCGGGCGATCTGGTCGTTGCCCAGGCCGGCGCAGAGCGCCCGCAGCAGCTCCACCTCCCGGCCCGTCAACCCGGCCGGAAGCCCGGCCGACGTCGCAACCCGGCGGATGCTGAACCCCGTCCCGGCCAGCCGCAGCGCGGCGACCAGCTCCCCCGGTTCGACGTCACCGGCGAGGTAGACGTCGCTGTCCGCACCCGCCGGCCATCGACACCCGGGGTCCACCACGCCCACCCGGGGACGACGCGGCTGCGCCGGCCAAGGCAGCGTCCTGGGGGGCGGGCCCACGCCGACCGCGAGGAGCAGCCAGTCGACCGGCGTCCCCGGGTCGTCGACGACGGTGAGCAACACGCGCAGCGCCTCGGTCCGGGCTGCGGACCACTCCCCAGCGAGGACGGCCCGGACCGGCTCCCGCGGCGGCGGGTCGACCCGCTGACACTGTGGACCCGCCGGCCGGCGAACCGGAAACGGCGCGAAACCGGTCGCGGGCGCCACCCGTTCAGCCGACCGCTTCCGGCTCACCGGCGTTCTCCTCGACCAGCGCCACCACCGCCGCCAGACTCGTCATCTTCGGGATGTCGGTGTCGGGTATGCGGACCCCCATGTCCACCTCGATCCGGGCCAGGATGTCGATGACCAGCATGGAGTCGGCTCCGTAGTCGTTGATGAAGTCACCGTCGGACGTGAGCTGCCCGGGAGGGAGTTCGAGGATCTCGGTCACGACAGCCGCCAGCTGCGCCGTACGGTCCTCGCCCGTCCCGGCGGGCGTGGCGTCGGCGGCAGGTGCGGAGGCGACCGCCGGGGTCGCGTCGGCGGCCCGCAACGGGGGCACGGCAGCAGAGCCCTCCACGCCGCCCAGCGCCGCC
Organism: Micromonospora sp. WMMA1363; assembly: GCF_030345795.1. Classification (NCBI taxonomy): domain Bacteria; kingdom Bacillati; phylum Actinomycetota; class Actinomycetes; order Micromonosporales; family Micromonosporaceae; genus Micromonospora; species Micromonospora sp. WMMA1363. Next base: position 111,445 of record NZ_JAUALB010000001.1, on the reverse strand, counting down.
TGGATCAGCTCCGCCGCCTGCCGGTTGCCCGCGTCGGTGAGGTGCACGGTGTCAGCGAACGAATCCCCGACGAACCGGTCCGCCGCCAGGTTCAGGAACGACACGCCCAGCTCGGCGCAGCCGGCGGCGAGCACATCCGCGTACGCCTTCCAGTTCTCCTCGACGGCGCTGTGCAGGATGCCGAAGACCGGTGCGTCGAAGTCGTAGCGCGCCCGCTCCGCCGCAGTGATGTCGCGGGTCCGGGTGGAGGCCAGCGGCTGGAGACAGAACAGCACCCGGGCGTCGGTGGGAACGGCCCGGGCGAGCACCCGCAGGTCCCGGAGCCGACGCGCCGCCGCCACCTCCATCCGGTTGTGCACCTGCGCAAGGTCCCAGTCCGGCGTGGTGACGTGGCGCCGGCGGACCGCGTCCAGGTCGGGCACCGTCTTGCCGGCGGCGAGCGCGGCCACATCGAAGAGTGGGACCCGGGTGAGGTCGTCGAACGTGCGCTCGTAGGACACCGTGCCGTACTGGGTGCCGGGGGTCAGCGAACCCACCAGGTTCACGAAGTCCGGCCCGCCACCGACGATGACCACGGTGGACGCCAGCTCCAGGAACGGCACCGCGGCCACCAGTTCCTGAAGCGAGACGGCTGCGCAGAGGCCCAGGTTGAGCTGCCGCACCCCGGTCAGCCCGGCCAGGTACGACGCCACGGTCGTCCGGTCCGACGACGCGGCGAGCGCGAGCGCCACCGAGTTGCCGAGCAGGATCCCCCCGCCACCGGCGGCCAGCCAGCTCGCCGAGTCCACGGTGCCGTACGGGGAGTCGGAGAGCCGGAACCCCGCGTCGTCGGTGTTCAGTAGGTCGGACCGCAGACCCGGGGCGAGCGTGAACCCGAGGAACGGGTGCGGATAGAGGTCGATGCCGTGCCGTTCCAGCAGCATTCCGCCCCGGTGCCGCCGGGCGAAGGACTCGTGCTCGAACTGGGGTGTGGGATTCATTCGGTCACTCCCGTACGTCTCGTACTCGTCGTCGCGGGTCCCGGTCCGGACGCCCGCCGAGGGTCACAGGGCGGGATCCACCGCCGCTCGCACCGCGGTCGACCCCGTCAGTGGGGCACGGCAACCGTCAGCCGCTCCAGCTCCGCCACCACTCGCGCGGGCGACGGCTGGGCGACCAGTTCCCGACGCAACCGGTCGGCCGCCTCGCGGAACCCGGGCTCGTCCAGCACGCGCCGCAGCGCGGCGGCCACCGGGGCCGGTTCGGCGTCGACGTCGGCCGGCGGCACCACCAGGCCGGCCCCGCTCCCGACGAGTCGCGCGGAATGCCGCACGTGGTCGGGTAGCCGGGGTACGAGTACCTGCGGCAGCCCGTACGCCACGGCGGTGAGCAGGGACCCGGCGCCGCCGTGGGCGACCACCGCCGCGCAGCCGGGCAGCACGAGATGCAGCGGCGAGCCGACGACCACATGCACCCCGTCGGGCACGGGGTCGAGCAGGAAGCGCTGGTCGGGGCTCACCGCGACCACCACCTCCACGGCCGGGCCGGCGAGCGCCCGCACCACCGCCCCGGCGAGGTGGTAGTCCGGACCGAGGCGGCCCATCGTCGTACCCCACGTGACGCAGACCCGGGGCCGGGCGCCGGATTCGGGCAGCGGCGGGGGCGCGAGACCGGAACCGTTGAAGGGCACCTGGCCAATCGGCAGCCGGTGGGAGCCGACCGTCGCCTGAAGGCCGGCCGGGTACGGGTCGACCGAGGCCACACCGAACGGGTCCACACCGGTCAACCCGTATCGGGTGCCGAGCGGGTCGAGCACAGCCGGCAGGAACTGCCCCGCGCGGCCGCCCAGCAGGTCGGTTCCGAACAGGTGCCGGACCGCCGGCACGCCCACCGCGGCCGCGGCGACCGGCCCAGCGAAGGCGCTCGGCTCGAACACCAGCAGGTCCGCCCGCCAGGACCGGGCCAGGCCGACCAGGTCGTCCAGCATCGCGTCGGCCACCTCGGCGAAGAGCTTCAGGACGCGCGGGCCGCCGCCGTTGTGGCCGGGCGGCGTGGCGACGATCTCGCGGAACGCCGTCTCGGCGTCGACGTCCCGGCCGACCGGGGCGAACGGTAGGCCGGTGCGCAGGGCCACCTCGGTCAGCGCCGGCTGGCTGGCTACCAGCACCTCGTGCCCGGCGGTACGGCAGGCCCAGGCCAGCGGCACCATCGCGTACAGGTGCGAGGGCCACGCCCAGGAGGTGAAGAGGATCCGCATCGGCCCATCGCAGCACCGCCGGCTGGGCGGGCCCTGTACGAACGCTCGATCCCGGCCATGCGCCCCAGCGCGCCGGTCGAGCCGGGCTCGAGCATCCGACCCCAGCCGGCCGCGCGGGTCGGGCCCGACGCCAGCGAGCAACCAGCGGGCTGCTGTTGGGTTGCGTTCGGACACTTGCCGCCGGACGCGAGAGGGTGACATGGAGCTAGGCATCGGGCTGCCGACGATGATCCCGGGGATCGCCGGTGCGGATCTGCTCACCTGGGCACGCCGGGCCGAGGAGCACGGCTTCGCCTCCCTCGGGGTGCTGGACCGACTGATGTACGACGGCTACGAACCCCTGATGACGCTGGCGGCCGCGGCCGGAGCGACCCGCCGGATCAGGTTGACCACCAGCATCTTGATCGCCGCCTACCGGGGTGACCGGGCACTGCTGGCCAAGCAGCTCGCCAGCCTGCACCGGCTCTCCGGCGGCCGCCTCGTGGTCGGCGCGGCGGCCGGCGGCCGACCGGACGACTTCGAGGCCTGCGGCACTCCGTACGAGCAGCGGGGCCGGCGCCTCGATGCGCTCCTGAGGGAACTGCGGCGGTCGTGGGACGGCGGGCCGGAAGCGCTGGTGCCCGGCCCCCGCTGCCCCTGGGGAGGCCCGACGCTGCTGGTCGGCGGGCATTCGCCGGCGGCGATGCGGCGGGCCGCCGCCTACGGCGATGGGTGGATCGCCGGGGGAGTTCCGCCAGCGGGTACGACGAGTTGGCCGGACGTGCCCGGCAGGCGTGGCGGGCGGCCGGGCGGGCCGAGCAGCCCCGCCTGGTGGCGATCGCCTATGTGGCCCTGGGCCCGGGTACCGCCGACCGATCCGCCGCGTACCTGCGCGACTACTACGGCTTCCTCGGCTGGAAGGCCGACATCGCGGTCAAGAGCGTCCTCACCGACGCGCAGCAGCTACGCACGTTCGTCACCGACTACCGCGCGGTCGGCTGCGACGAGTTGATCCTCTTTCCGTGCGTACCGGAGCCGGCGCAGGCGGACCTGATCGCCGAGGCGGTCCTGGGGCGAGCGCGGTGACCACGACGCTGCACGTCCTGGTGCTGCTCGGCAGCGGCACGGTGGCCGGTGTGCTCTTCGCCGTGGCGTTGAGCACCGTTCCGGCCCTCGCCGCGATGAGTCCCGACCGGTACGTGCAGGCGCACACCCTGCTGGGTCGCAACTGGGACCCGACGATGCCGCTGATCGTGCTGAGCACCACCGGGCTGGATCTCTGGTTGGCGTACCGCACCACCGCGGTGGTACCCCGGGCACTGATCGTCGTCGCCGCCGGATGCCTGCTCGGGGTGTCGGTGGTCTCGCACTTCCGGAATGTGCCGATCAACCGGCGGGTGCACCGGACCGACCCGGCGGCCATCCCGGCGGACTGGATCGACCCGCGCCCGGGGTGGCGGCGCTGGCACCTGCTGCGCACCGCCCTGGCCGTGCTCGCCTTCGCCGCGAACAGCCTCGCCATCGCCGCCTCCTGATGGTCGCCCCAGCGGATCGACGGACATCCTTCGAAAGAGGTCACTGCAGATGAGTCACGACAGAGAGCTGGCCTTCGTCGGGCTGGGCGGCATGGGCGGCGGCATGGCACGGTGCCTACGCGCCGCCGGCTACCCCCTCGTAGTGCACAACCGGACAGCGGCGAAGGCCGCTCCCCTGGCCGCTGCCGGCGCCCGGGTGGCGGATTCCAGCGGCGAGGCCGTGGCGAACGCCCGGATCATCGTCCTCAGTCTCAGCGACCAGCACGCCGTCGAGCAGGTGCTGTTCGGGGAGATGCTCGGCTTCTTGCGACCGGGCACGTTGGTCATCGACACGTCCACGCTGGCCCCCGCGTACTCGGCCGAGGCCAGCGAGCGGCTGGCGCGGGTCGGGGTACGGCGGATCGAGGCCTGCGTCCTGGGCAACCCGCCGATGGCCCGGGCGGGCAGGCTCCGGGTCTTCACCGCCGGTGACCGGTCGGCCGTGGAGGGGGCCAACGACGTCCTCGCCACGCTCGGGCAGGAGGTCCGGTACGTCGGGCCGGTCGGCGCGGCGAGCACGCTGAAGCTGGCCTTCAACCTGATCCTCGGCAACCAGGTCGCCGCGCTGGCCGAGGCGGTGGCGTTCGTGGAGAGCAACGGTCTGGACCGGGAACGGTTCCTCGCCGCCCTCACCGCGAGCGGGTTCAGCTCGCCGACCCTGGCGTTCCGGGCGGACATGGTGCGCAACCGCAGCTACGAACCCCCGCAGTTCCGGGTGAGCCTGATGGCGAAGGACCTGCGGCTGGCCGTCGACGAGGCGGAGGCACGGGGTGTGGGTCTGGCGGTGACGGCCTGCGCGGCCGACCGGTTCACCGAGGCGGTGGGTGCCGGGGACGGCGACAAGGACGCCGCGGTCGTCGCCGAGCCCCGCTCCCCCGTCCGCTGACTGACCGCACGGCGGATCCAGCCGATGCCGTCGTGGCGGTCGGCAGGCCACGACGGCCACGACGAGTCTCGAAGTCCGGCGTGCGTCGGCGAGCAGAAGGCGACGAGCCCGACACCGTGTGGTGTCGGGCTCGTTCTCACTGGTGGGCGATACTGGGTTTGAACCAGTGACCTCTTCCGTGTCAAGGAAGCGCGCTCCCACTGCGCCAATCGCCCTCGTCCATGCCGAGGTGGGGACGGGATTTGAACCCGCGTACACGGCTTTGCAGGCCGTTGCCTCGCCTCTCGGCCACCCCACCGAGGTTGCCCCCGTCATGCGTGGCGGCATCTCCGAGCGGACGACGGGATTCGAACCCGCGACCCTCACCTTGGCAAGGTGATGCGCTACCAGCTGCGCTACGTCCGCACGCCCCCGGCTAACCCGGTGACGGATGAGAACTCTAGCCGAGCCGGCGAGTGGTTGCCAACTCGGGTCCCGGCGCGTCCGCCGTCAGGCCCCGAGTTCACGGTGCCGAGCCCGGAGCCACTCCGCCATCGGCGCACTTACGACACTTTCCACCTACTGTCTGATTTCCGACTGTCATCGGTGACGTCTGCGCCGTTTTGGTGACGACCCGTGTCCATGCGGATGGTCTACCGTAACGATCGTGACGAGACGTGCGGCCGAGATCCGCCTGGATGCCCTGCTGCGCACGGCCTGCGACGTGATCGTGGAACGAGGTCTGGCCAATACCCGCACCGCGGACGTGGCCCAGGCCGCCGGAGTGAGCCAGGCACTGGTCTTTTACCACTTCGCCACGAAGGACCGGCTGCTCGCCGAGGCGTTCGCGTACGCCGTCGAGCAGGATCTCGCCCGACTGAACGCGGTGATGCGCGCCAGCGCCCCACCGCTGACCAAGCTACGGCGGATCGTGAAGCTCTACACCCCCGCCGGCCGTCCGACCTCCTGGTCGATGTGGATCGACGGCTGGGCGGAGTCGCTACGCACGCCGGAGCTGGAAAAGATCTCCCGTCGACTGGACCTGCGCTGGCGGCAGGATCTCGCCACCGTGATCGCGGACGGGGTCAGCGACGGCATCTTCGAGTGCGCCGACCCGGCCGGCGCGGCCTGGCGGATCAGCGCCGTGATGGACGGCCTCGCCGTCCAACTCGCGGTGCACGACCGGGTGATCTCCCGCCGGCAGTTCACCGAATGGGTCCGCCTGGTCACCGCACGGGAGCTGGGAATCGACCCGGTCGTGCTGGACTGAGGGCCTGCGAAACCGGCTCACACCGGCACCTCGGGCGGGACAATCCGGGCATGGACCTGCTAGAGACGTACCGTCGCAGCGTCGCCGAGTTCACCAACCGGGTGGCAGAGGTCGCCCCGGGCCAGTGGACCGCGCCGACCCCCTGCCCGGACTGGGACGTCCGGACGCTGGTCAACCATGTGGTCGGCGAGGACCGGTGGAGCGTCTCGCTGATGGCCGGGCACGGGATCGCCGAGATCGGCGACCGCTACGGGGGCGACCAGCTCGACGGCGACCCGGCGGCCGCGGCCCGGGACGCGGCGGCGCAGGCGGAGTTGGCCTTCACCCGGCCGTCGGCGCTGGAGCGCACCGTCGACCTCTCCTCCGGTCCGACGCCGGCCGACGAGTACCTGCGCCAGCTGATCGCGGAGCACCTCGTGCACGGCTGGGACCTGGCGGTGTCCATCGGCGCCGACCCACGACTGGACGCCGACGCGGTGGCCGAGTGCGCCCGGTGGTTCCACGGACGGATCGGCGACTACCAGCGGGACCGGCTCGTCCGATCAGGGATGGACGTGCCGGCTGGCTCCGACGCGCAGGACCGGCTCATCGCTGCCTTCGGCCGCGATCCCGACTGGGCTCCCTAGCCGCCGCCCCGCCATCGGCCATCGTGCGCCGCCTCCGGCAGCCGGAGCCGGCGCCCACCAAAGGCGGCGCAACCGGTCGCCACCCCCGGTGGCCCCCGATCAGCGACGGCCGGTCCGCGGACGTGACCGGCCCGACGCACCGCCCCAGCGCCGGTCCGCACCGCCGTCCTCGCCCGTCGCCCGGGTGAGCTGCCGTAGGCGCAGCAGCAGCCCGAGGCCGAGTGAGAGCAGCAGCCCGCCGAGCAGGAAGGCCGCCTGCACCACTCCGAAGCCCCCGATCGTGCGACCGGGCGACCCCCCGCCCCGGCCGCCGGCACCTCCGCGACGCCGTCGTCGGCGGGCACCTCCTCCTCGGTCCGCGCGCCGGCCGGGTCGGTCGGCTCGGTCGGTGCCTCGCTTGTCACCGCCGAATCGCTCGGCGCCGGGTCGGCGTCCCGGCCAACCACCGTCCGGGTCGCGGTCTGCCGCGCCAGCAGGCGCAGGTTCGCGTCGTACGCCTCCGCCTCCAGTGTGATCCGCCCCCTGCTGACGTCCTCGGCGAACGCCAGCAGGTACCGGGCGGTCACCGTCCGGTCGGGGCAGAGCGTTCCCGGATCCAACTGCCGATCGGTCAACCGGGCCACGTCACCCTCGGTGCGGATTTCCAGCGGGAACGACCCGGTGTCCTCGATCCGATCCATTTTCACCTGGTCGAGCCGCAGGCCCGACACCCGCAGCACCATCGACCAGCGGACCTTGACACAGCCGCCCTGGTCACGTCGCACAACGGCGGACACCGTCGCCACCTGATCGCCGGCCCGGAACTCGTCCGGCAGGCCGCTCAACTCGGTGCTGTTGGCCGCCGACGCGGACGTCGGCGCCGCCAGGGCCACTCCGGCGACACAGGCCAGAATGACCCCGGCCCGCAACGCGTACCGCCACAACGTCACCGTCTCCGTCCTCCCGTCGGTCGCCTCCGGAACAGACGCTACGAGCGCCCGGCGGCAGCCGGTAGACGGGCGTGTTCGCACGGATCGCCAAGGACAAGGGGTGGTTTCACCGTGCGTGGTGAACCAGCCACCCCATCCCCGCGACACGCCGACGCCCCCGGCTGCGGGAGAATCTGCCGGTGTCCGAGTTCGCCGCCACCTTCGTCCGGCTGCACGCCCGTCTCACGCCCGTCGCTTTCGTCCCCGAGGTGCGGCTGCACCAGGCCGGCGACGCGATCGGTCTGTGGGAGCTGACCGAAGGTGAGTTCCGCAGCGCCCAACCGCCCCCGTTCTGGGCCTTCGCCTGGGCCGGCGGGCAGGCGCTCGCCCGGTACGTCACCGACCACCCGGATCTGGTCACCGGCCGGCGGGTGCTCGACCTCGCGTCCGGGTCGGGCCTGGTCGCCATCGCCGCGGCCCGCGCCGGCGCGAGCACGGTCCGCGCCGTCGAGGTGGACCCGCTGGCCGTCGCAGCCGTCACGCTCAACGCCGAGGCCAACGGGGTACGCCTCGACGCCGAACTCGGTGACATCCTCGACGGCGACGCGGGCGGTGCCGAGGTCGTGCTCGCCGGGGACGTGTTCTACAGCGAGCAGATGGCCCGGCGGGTGCTGCGCTTTCTGCTGCGGGCCGCGCGAGCCGGCGCGACGGTGCTGGTCGGCGATCCGGGCAGGGCGTTCCTGCCCGGTGACCGCTTCGACGAGGTGGCCGACTACGACGTCCCGGTTCCCGAGACGCTGGAGAGCGTCCGGGTGAGGCGCACCACGGTGTGGCGGCTGCGGCCCGGGCTGCCCGGCGCGGCTCGTTAGCGTGTCCGGCGTGCTGTTCCGGAGCTGGGCGGAGCCGGTCGACGCCCGGTGGCCAGACGTGGCCCAGGTCGCCGACCACACCGGCGTCGAGCACCTGGTGGTGACCCGGCACGCCCTGGTACGGCAGGTGCTGACCGACCCGGTGACGTACCGCCCGGACAACGCCCTCGACGCCGTCACCCCGGTGCCGGTGGCGGCCCTGCGGGTGCTCGCCGGGCACCGTTTCCGGCTGCCCCCGACGCTCGCCAACAACGGCGGCGCGAGCCACCCGGGGATCCGGGCGATCGTGGCGGAGGCCCTGCACCCAGCGAAGGTGGCCGCCCAGCGGCCGTGGCTGACCGGCCTGGTCGGCGAGCGGGTGGCGGCGATCCGGGCCGCCCTCGACTCCGGCGCGCCCGCCGACCTCTACGCCGAGCTCGCCGCTGACCTGCCGCTACTCGTGCTGGCCCGCCTGGTGGAGCTGCCGGACGCCCCGGTCGGCGCCGTGAAGGAGTTCGCCCGGGCCGCGCTGGAACTGTTCTGGGCTCCGCTGGACGCCGACCGCCAGCTCGCCCTCGCCGAGCAGGTGGGACGGTTCCACCGGGTGCTGCGCGAGTTCGCCGCCACCGGCGGCGGGCTCGCCGGAGCGTTGCGCGCCGCCGGGCACCCGCCCGACGTGGTGGTCGGAGCGCTGTTCTTCCTGCTGGTCGCCGGCCAGGAGACCACCTCGCAGTTCCTCACGCTGCTGCTGCACCGGCTGGCCGGTGAGCCGGCGGTCCGCGCCGGGTTGCGGGACGGCACCGTGGCGGTCACCGACGTGGTCGAGGAGGGACTGCGGCTGGAGCCGCCGATCGTGACCTGGCGCCGGGTGGCCGCCGCGGACACCACGTTGGGCGGGACGGCGGTGGCGGCGGGCACCAGCGTCGTCCTGTGGCTGGCCCGCGCCGGTCGGGACCCGGTCACCGTGGCCGCGCCGGACGAGTTCCGGCCCGGGCAGCGGGGCTCGCGCCGGCACCTCGCCTTCGGGGCGGGCGCCCACCGCTGCGTCGGCGACCAGTTGGCCCGGATGGAGGCGGCGGTCGTGGTCGATCAGGTGACCTCGCTACTCGACGACGTGACCGTGGTCCGGCCGCCCTGGTGCCCGGACAATCTCACCTTTCGGATGCCCGACGCCTTCGTCGTCCGTCGCCGCTGACCGCCCGGACGAGCCGTCGGCCCGCTGGCTCCGGGCGGGCCCGCTGGCGCCCGGGCCCGCCGCCCGGCCGACTCAGCCCGCCCGGCCGACTCAGCTGATTTCGTCGGCCCAGGCGCGCCAGTCGTCGAGAACGCCGTACAGCGACGGGGTGAGCCAGCCGGGGGCGGACCGCCGGAACACACCCGGGTCCATCGCGCCGGCCCCCGACGGGACCGCGCCGAGCAGGTGCGGCACCAGGTCGGTGAGGTTTGCCCAGTGGACGAGCTCGGGCTCGGCGGGCCAGGCGCCGATCACCACGCCGGCCGGAACGGCCCGCCGCTCCAGCGCTTCCAGGGTGAGCGCGGTGTGGTTCAAGGTGCCGAGCCCGGCCCGTGCCACCACCACCGCCGGGCAACCGAGGGAGACCGCGAGGTCCGCCACCGTCCACGGCTCGGCCGAGGGCCGCAGCCCCATCGGTACGAGCAGGCCACCGGCCCCCTCGATGAGCACCAGGTCGTGCTTGTCGGCTTCCTCGCGGACCGCGTCGACCACCGGGTACAGCTCCAGCGGCGGCAGCTCGGCGACCCGGGCCGCCGCCAGCGGGGCGAGCGGATCCGGGAAACTCGCCAGCGTACGGCCGGTCAACGGCGCGGCGAGCCGGGTGACCGTATCGACGTCGCCGGGCTCTCCGGTGGCCGTACCCGTCTGGCCCGGCTTGACCACCGCGACCCGTAGCCCCGCCGCCTGCGCCGCCGCGGCGATCGCCGCGGTCACCACGGTCTTGCCGACCTCGGTGTCGGTGCCCGTCACCAGCACGGCACGGCGCCAGGAGACGTCGCTCACGGCACGACCCTCGTTCGCGACCGCGGGGCTCCCAGACCCGGCCGGCTCCCTGCCCTCACGGTGCGCACTCCACCACGATCTCCAGCGCCCGCTCGTAGTCCGTCCGGGACACACCGGCGCTGACGGTCAGGCGTAGCCGCGACCGGCTGTCCGGGGTGGAGGGCGGGCGGAAGCAGCCGACGGCGACGCCCCGGTCCCGGCAGTCGGCCGCCCACGCCGTGGCCGCCTCGGGGCCGGGCGCCGTGACCGACACGACCGCGGCATCGGGTGCCGACACGGTCAGTCCGGCGGCGCGCAGCAGGTCGACGGCGGTGCGGGCCCGGTCCGCCAGCTCCGCCCGCAGGTCGTCGCCCGCGCGGGCGAGCCGGACGGCGGCCCGGACGCCGGCCGCCACCGCCGGGGGCGGCGCCGTGTCGAAGATGAACGTCCGACCCGTCTCGATCAGGTGGCGGACGAACTCCGCCGGCCCGGCGACCACCCCACCGGCACCGCCCAGCGCCTTGGACAGGGTCGCCGTGACGACCACGTCCGGTTCGCCGGCGAGCCCGGCGGCGGTCACTCCACCGGCACCGCCCGGCCCGGTCACACCGAGCGCGTGAGCGTCGTCGACCAGCAGGAGCGCACCGTGCGCGCGGGCCGCCGCGTGCAGCTCGGCCAGCGGGGCGAGGTCCCCGTCGACCGAGAACACCGACTCGGTGACCACCACCGCGGGCCGGCCGGGCGCGGCGGCGAGCGCGGCACGCACCGCGGCGACCTCGGCGTGCGGGACCACCACGGTCTCCGCGCCGGAGATCCGGCAGCCGTCGATCAGCGAGGCGTGGTTGTGCGCGTCGGAGACGAGCAGCGTCCGCGGTTGCACGAGCGCCCGGACCGCCCCGAGGTTGGCGAGGTAACCGGAGGAGAAGACGAGTGCTCGGTCGGCGCCCAGCCAGTCGGCGAGGTCAGCTTCGAGCGCGTGGTGGGCGTCGGTCGAGCCGCGGACCAGCCGCGACCCGGTGGCCCCCAGCCCGTAGGCCTGAACCGCCGCGACGGCCGCGGCCGTGACCTCGGGGTGCGTCGCCAGGCCGAGGTAGTCGTTGCCGGCGAGGTCGACCACGGCATCGGCGGCGGTACGGGGACGCAGCGTGCGGGTGAGCCCCGCCTTGGCGCGCAGCTCCGCGCGGCGGTCCAGGGCCGCCAGCCAGTCCGCCACCGCCACTCCCCTCCCGCGGCACCCGCCCGTCCGGGCGAACGTACCACCCGGACAGGACCGCCCCGGCGTGGCGCGGGTCCACCCGGCGTGGCCCTCGACCCTTGCTGGTGCGTCGCGGCTGGTGCGTCGCGCGGCCGTTTCCCGACGCCCGAGCGGCCTTGTAGGGTACGGGCCATGCCAGAGATCCTCGACCAGGCCCGTACCCGGGTGCTGCAGAACGGCGTCGGCCTCGACGAGGCCGGTGTCCTCGCCGTGCTGAACCTGACCGACGAGCACCTGCCCGCCGCCCTCCAGCTCGCGCACGAGGTACGGATGCGCTGGTGCGGCCCGGAGGTCGAGGTCGAGGGGATCGTCTCGCTGAAGACCGGCGGCTGTCCGGAGGACTGCCACTTCTGCTCACAGTCCGGCCTGTTCACCTCGCCGGTGCGTTCGGTGTGGCTGGACATCCCGTCCCTGGTCGAGGCGGCGAAACAGACCGCCACGACCGGGGCGACGGAATTCTGCATCGTGGCCGCCGTCCGCGGCCCGGACGCCCGGCTGATGCGGCAGATGCGCGAGGGCGTCGCCGCGATCAGGGCGGAGGTCGACATCCAGGTGGCCGCCTCCCTCGGCATGCTCAGCCAGGAGCAGGTCGACGATCTGGTCGACATGGGTGTGCACCGCTACAACCACAACCTGGAGACCTGCCGCTCGTACTTCCCGAACGTCGTCACCACCCACACCTGGGAGGAGCGCTGGGAGACACTGCGGATGGTCCGCGACTCGGGCATGGAGGTCTGCTGCGGCGGCATCCTCGGTCTCGGCGAGAGCGTCGAGCAGCGGGCCGAGTTCGCCGCCCAGCTGGCGGAGCTGGACCCACACGAGGTTCCGCTGAACTTCCTCAACCCCCGTCCGGGCACGCCGTTGGCCGACCGCCCGGTGGTCGAGGGCAAGGACGCGCTGCGCGCCATCGCCGCGTTCCGGCTGGCCATGCCACGCACGATCCTCCGGTACGCGGGCGGCCGGGAGCTCACCCTCGGCGACCTGGGTACCCGCGACGGGCTGCTCGGCGGGATCAACGCGGTGATCGTCGGCAACTACCTGACGACGCTGGGTCGTCCGGCGACGGCGGACCTGCGGCTGCTCGACGACCTGAAGATGCCGGTCAAGGCGCTCTCCGCGACCCTGTGAGCACGCAGGTGACGACCAGCGACGTGGCGACGGACGCCGGCAGCGGATGGTGCGACCGGTGCGGTGAGCCGGCCGGCGCCGGCGACCACGCCGTCTGCCAGGCCGCCCGAGACCTGGAGCCACCCCGGTACTGCGCGCACTGCCGCCGCCGGATGACGGTTCAGGTGCTGCCGGTCGGCTGGTCGGCGGTGTGCGTCGCGCACGGTGCGATCCGGGGCTGAGCCGGTGCTGCGGGGTCGGGTGGTAACCCTACGGCCGGCCACCGTCGCGGACGTGCGGGCCCTCGCGGCGATCCGCGCCCACCCGGAGGTCCGGCGCTGGTGGCGGGGCGGGGACGAGCTCGCCGCCGCCGTCCGCGCCGACCTCGCCGACGACGGCCTGACCGTCTACACGATCGAGCACGACGGCCGGGTGGTCGGCGCGATCCAGTGGTACGCCGAGGACGACCCGGACTACCGGCACGCCAGCATGGACATCTTCCTCGACCCGGCGGCGCGCGGCTTCGGGTTGGGCGGGGACGCGATCCGAGCCCTGGTCCGGCACCTGGTCGACGAGCACGGCCACCACCGCTTCACCATCGACCCGGCGGCGGCCAACACGGCGGCGATCCGCGCGTACGCGAAGGTCGGTTTCCGGCCGGTCGGCGTGCTGCGCCGCTACGAGCGCGGTGCGGACGGACGCTGGCACGACGGCCTTTTGATGGATCTCCTCGCCGAGGACCTGCGGGACTGACCGGCTCGGACACGTCGGGCGGCTCTCTCGCCAGCGGGCACGATCGTACTGATCGGTAAGCGGCCAACGCGGCCCGGAGATTCATCACACCATCGAAATACGTGGATTGCCTGTCCATGTATTCGCAGGTCAGGAAGGATGAGAATAATACGCGACGTACCAGAAGGCCGGCCGGGCGCGGCCATCGTGTCCTGATATACGAACGTACTGTTGCCGCCTCCGTTTTCGGCACGCGACAGTACGCGACACCAGCGGTGCCGTCGACGCCGCCGCCCCCGGCCGACCCTGAGGAGATCGCGATGACTCTACGACTCGCCGACGGAACCGCCTGGTCCGACGTCCTGGCCCGCGCGGTGGCCGCCGCCCCCGAATCGTTCGGCACCCCGGCCGACGGCGTGACGACCCCGCACAACCTGATCGAGGGTGACTGGCGGGCGGTGGGATCACCCGCCGCGGTACGCACCCCGGTCGACAACACCGTCCTGGTCAACCTGGCCCGGGTGGACGCGGCGACCGCGCGCGCCGCGGTCGCGCACGCCGCCACCGCCCACCGGGACTGGACGCAGACCCCGCTCGCCGACCGGAAGGCGCGCGTCACCGCCGCCCTGGACGCCCTCACCGCGCACCGCGACCTGCTCGCCCTGCTACTCGTCTGGGAGATCGGCAAGCCGTGGCGGCTGGCCCGCGCCGACGTCGACCGGGCGCTGGACGGCGTCCGGTGGTACGTCGAGGAGATCGACCGGATGCTGGCCGACGGCCGGGCGCCGCTGCCCGGGCCGGTCAGCAACATCGCCTCGTGGAACTACCCGATGAGCGTCCTCGTCCACGCCGAACTGGTCCAGGTGCTCGCCGGCAACGCGGTGATCGCCAAAACTCCGTCGCAGGGCGGCGCGGTGTGCCTCACCGTCGCGCACGCGCTGATGCGCCGCGCCGGCCTGCCGGCCACGCTGCTCTCCGGCAGCGGCGAGGAGCTGTCGGAGGTGCTGGTCCGCGCCCCGGAGATCGGCGCGGTGGCGTTCGTCGGCGGTCGCTCCAACGGCGGCAAGGTGGCCGCGGCTCTGCTGGACACCGACAAGCGGCACTTCATCGAGCAGGAGGGGCTCAACGCCTGGGGCATCTGGAACTTCTCCCAGTGGGACCTGCTCGCCGGGCACCTGAGGAAGGGCTTCGAGTACGGCAAGCAGCGATGCACCGCGTATCCCCGGTTCGTCGTCCAGCGGGACCTGGTCGACGAGTTCCTCGCGATGTACCTGCCGGTCGCCCGCTCCGTCCGGTTCGGACACCCGCTCGCCGTGAGCGACGACTGGTCGGCCGGCGACCCACTTCCCGAGCTGGACTTCGGCCCGCTGATCAGCGGCGCCAAGGCCGAGGAACTGCGCCGCAAGGTCGACGAGGCGCTCCGCGACGGCGCCGTCCCGCTGTACCGGGGCAAGCTCGACGGAGCACCGTTCCTCGACGGGCAGGACACCTCGGCGTACGTGGCGCCGTCGGTGCTCCTCGCCCCGCCGGGGCGGTCCCGGCTGATGCACGCCGAGCCGTTCGGCCCGGTCGACACCATCGTGGTGGTCGACACCACCGACGAACTGCTCGCCGCGATGAACGCCTCCAACGGTGCGCTCGTCGCCTCACTGGCCTGCGACGACGAGGACGAGGCGGCGAAACTCGCGGTCGACCTCCAGGCGTTCAAGGTGGGTATCAACAAGCCGCGCTCGCGGGGCGACCGGGCGGAGCCGTTCGGTGGCCGCGGCGCCTCCTGGAAGGGGGCGTTCGTCGGTGGTGACCTGCTGGTTCAGGCGGTCACGATCGGCGACGACGATCACCTCTACGGCAACTTCCCGGACCGTACGACGCTACCGCCGAACGTCTAGGGGTCGTACTACGAAGCCGCTGTCGCACAGCGACCCGATCCCCCGCCGCCGGGCGCGATGCCGGCGACGGCTTCGTGGTGATGTTCTCCCGCGCCGGGAGCCGGCCGTCCCGCGGTCATCGGGGATTTGCAGTCCATGCCGCCGGTCAGGAACCCGCCCGCCCGAGCGTGGGGACGTCGACGGCCAACGGCACTGTCAGCATGACCAGCGACCCGTCCCGTTCCACCACCGCGGGTCGCTCCAGCCGACGCGCGGTACGCAGCATCGGCGTGTTCTCCGCCTGGGTGTGCAGGACGAGAGCCGCGTACCCGGCCCGCTCGGCGTGCCGGACCAGCCGGCGCAGCAGATTCGATCCGAGCCCACGGCGCTGCCAGTCGTCGCGCACCAGCAGCGCCGCCTCTGCCACGTCCCCTTCGGCGAGCAGGTTGGCCATTGCCACCACCGGTTCCACCGCCTCGCCGGAGCCGGTGGTGGTCGCGAGGAGGGTGACGCCCCGCGCCGGTTCGAGCAGCCGGCGCAGCCGGGCCGGCGCGGGCGTCGTCGACCCACCCAGGTACCGGCGGTATCGGCTCCGCCCCGAGCACCGCTCGTGCAGGTCGACGACGCCCAGCAGGTCCTCTCCGGTTGCCGGGCGCACCTGCACCTCGGCACCGTCGGGTAGCACCAGGTTGACCCGCTCGGCGGCCCGCCGCGCGGCGGTCGCGCCCAGTTCGACCAGCGTCTGGGCTCGGGCGTACTCGGCCGGGGTGAACCTGGGGACCGCCCGCCGCAGTTCGTAGGATCCGCCGCCCGGGTCGGCCAGCAGCATCCCGCTCGGAGTGAACCGGGGGCCGGCGTTGGCCGGCATCGGTCGCCACGTCACCGAATCGGCACCGAGCAGGGCACGCAGCGCCTCCCCGGTCGCATCCGGGTCCCGCACCAGGCGGGCGGCCAGGCCGAGCACCCGGGTCGGCTGGTCGGCCAGCCCACGCGCCTCGCTACGCGCCACCCAGCAGTCACGTCCCCGCCCCCGCTCCACGGCGGCGACGAGCCCGGCCTCGTCGAGTGAGTCCGGGGCGTCGACGAGGAAGTCGTCGACCGCGCCCCGCTCCGTGGTGTGCACCTGAACCGCGAGGATGTTGACCCCGCTCAAGGCCAGACTCGCCGTGAGTACCGACAGGTAGCCCGGCCGATCGTCCACGGTGGCTCGGATCCGCCACAGCGTCATGGTTCGCTCCCTTCCCCCGCACGACCCTCACCGCTGGCGGTTGCCGGATAGTTGCCCCGGGATGACGGTCCGGGATCCACCGCTGCGGACTGCGCCACAGTCGCCCGCACGGTCCGCGCCACGGTCGCGGTCAGCCAACTGCGGGCGGCGTGCCGACCAGGTCGAGGCGGTCGCCGAGGATCACCGCGCTGGCGCGCACCAGCTGGGCGAGCCGGTCCACCTCGATGGCGTGGAACGCGGCGGCCGCCCGGGACTCACCGCCCTCCCGCGCCACCACCAGCACCAGGCCGGCGCGCCCGAACGGCGCGACCGCGAAGTGGGCACCGTCGGGCACGCTGATCGCCCGGGCGCGCAGCGGAGTCACGTCCGGCAGCCGCGGGGGTACCGGGGCCTGCCAGCTCGCGTGTCCGATGGTTGCCTCGCTGCCGGCACCGGCCCGGGAAGCCCAGTCGACCGGCACCACCGCGGCGACAGCCCAGTCGGCGGCGAGCAGCCCCGGCGCCGCGTCGACCACGGTCGCCAGCCCGTCGGACGGGTTCGCCGCCACCTGGGCGAGCAGTTCCGCGTCCTGCCCCGTGGCGGTGGGCGCGCCGATCGCCCGCCACACTCCGTCCACCCGGACCCCGGGGATTGCCGCCAGGCCGGCCATCAACCGCTCCACCCGAGCCGCACCGGGCCAGACCACGGTGAAGTCGTCCACCGCCCGCCCGCCGAGCCGCTCGAGCACGACCACCTGCACGATGTCCGCGCCGGACACGCCCAACGTCCGCGCCACCTGACCGAGGGTGCCCGGACGGTCCGGCAGGGTGACCCGAACGCGCAACAACATGTGATCCTCCGCTTCGGCGGGCCGGCGTGGTCCGCCGGCGGGCTGGACACCAGCCTGCCCCGCGACCGTTTCGCCCCTGTTGCAGCGGGATGTTCCGGGGGAAAATCTGACCTTGACAACAAGGCTGAGCTGCCATCAACTAATCGGATGACCGAGCCGGCCGTCCCCTCCACCCCACAGGGCACTCCGCGGGGGCTGGACCTGGGCCGACTTGCCGCGTACCTGGCGACGCACCAGCCCGAACTGGCCGCCGGCGAGCTGCGGGCCACCCTGATCGCCGGTGGCAAGTCCAACCTGACGTACCTGCTGCACGCCGGCGAGCACGAGGTGGTGCTGCGCCGTCCACCGCTCGGGCACGTGCTGGCCACGGCGCACGACATGGCCCGCGAGTTCCGGGTCATCTCGGCACTCGCCCGCACCGACGTGCCGGTCCCGGCGGCGCTGCTGCTCTGCCCGGACCCGGACGTGCTCGGGGCGCCGTTCTACCTGATGGAACACGTCCCCGGCGAGGTGTTCCGCAGCCGCGCCCAGACCGACCCGCTCACCGCCGACCAGCGGCGCGAACTGGCGATGGCGATGATGGACACCCTCGCCGCCCTGCACACCGTCGACCCGATGGCGGTGGGGCTGGCCGACTTCGGCCGCCCGGAGGGGTATCTGGCGCGGCAGGTGCGTCGCTGGTCGGGGCAGCTCGACCGGTCACGCAGCCGGCCGCTGCCCGGCATCGACGAGCTACACGACCGGCTCGTGGCGACGACCCCGGACGGCGCCGACACCGGCCGGATCGTGCACGGCGACTACCGACTGGACAACCTGCTCGCCACCGCCGACCCGGTCGCGGTCCGGGCGGTGCTCGACTGGGAGATGGCCACCCTCGGCGACCCCCTCGCCGACCTGGGCCTGCTGCTGACCTACTGGGACGTCCTCGGCGACGGCGACGCCGCTGCGGGCAACCCGGTCTCCGACGGGCTGGGCCCGCGGGCCGGCTTCCCCACCGGCGGTGAGCTGATCGAGCGGTACGCCGACCGCAGCGACGTGGACGTCGGCCCACTGCACTGGCACGTGGCGCTGGGCTGCTTCAAGCTCGCGGTGATCTGCGAGGGCATCCACTACCGGCACTCCCGGGGGCAGACCCTCGGCGAGGGTTTCGACGGGATCGGCGACATCGTGGCGCCGCTGGTGGCGCACGGTCTCACCGCACTGGAGGAGCAGTGATGGACTTCGCTTACGACGCACGCACCGAGCAGCTGCGGGCCGAGCTGACCGTCTTCCTGGAGCAGCACGTCTTCCCGGCCGAGGCGGTGCACGCCGAGCAGGTCGCCGGCGCCGGCGACCCGTGGGCGCGTCCGCCGGTCATGGCCGAGCTGAAGGCGGAGGCCCGCAAGCGCGGCCTGTGGAACCTGTTCCTGACCGACGCCCGCTACGGCGCCGGCCTGACCAACCTCCAGTACGCGCCGCTCGCCGAGCTGACCGGCCGCAGCCCGCACCTGGCCCCCGAGGCGCTGAACTGCGCGGCACCGGACACCGGCAACATGGAGCTGCTCGCCGAGTTCGGCAGCGAGGCGCAGCGCGAACGGTGGCTGCGCCCGCTGCTGGAGGGAGAGATCCGCTCGGCGTTCTGCATGACCGAGCCGGACGTGGCCTCCTCCGATGCGACCAACATCGCCACCCGGATCACCCGCGACGGCGACCACTATGTCGTCAACGGCCGCAAGTGGTGGTCGACCGGAGCGATGGACCCGTGCTGCGAGTTCTTCGTCGTGATGGGCAAGACCGACCCGTCGGCCGACCGGCACCGGCAGCAGAGCATGATCCTGGTTCCCCGGGACTCGCCGGGCGTGACGGTGCGCCGGGGGATGCACGTCTTCGGATACCGCGACGGCCCGCACGGCGGGCACGCCGAGATCGACTTCAACGACGTCCGGGTGCCGGCGGAGAACCTGGTCGGCAGCGAGGGCTCCGGGTTCGCCATCGCCCAGGCCCGACTCGGCCCGGGACGGATCCACCACTGCATGCGGCTGGTCGGGATGGCCGAGCGGGCGTTGGAGCTGCTCTGCCGTCGCGTCCTGGACCGGGTCGCGTTCGGCCGGCCACTCGCCGAGCAGGGCGTGGTGCGGGAGTGGATCGCCGAGTCCCGGGTCCGCATCGAGCAGGCCCGGCTACTGGTGCTCAAGACCGCCTGGCTGATGGACACGGTGGGCAACAGGGGCGCGCACACCGAGATCCAGGCCATCAAGATCACCACCCCGGCGATGGCGGAGTGGGTGATCGACAAGGCGATTCAGGCGTACGGCGGGGCCGGCGTCAGTCAGGACACCCCCCTGGCCGCGCTCTGGGCGCAGACCCGCACCCTCCGCCTCGCCGACGGCCCCGACGAGGTCCACAAGTCCTCCCTCGCCAAGCGCGAACTCCACCGCCACACCCCCGTACCTGACTCGAACCAGCCACCCATCCGCTGAGCCTGCCCGCGATCTTGCGCTTTCGGTCTCCGTCTGCCGGCTTGGGGCCAGCATGGCCGGCCAAAACGCGAGACCGCCCAGGAGCCCGGTGGCTCGGGGACCTGGGACGGTGGGGTGGGGTCAGGTGCTGGCGCGTTCGATCAGTCGGGTGTCGAGCAGGACGTTCGGGGCGGCGAGATCCTCGCCACGGATGCGGGACACCAGCAGCCGCGCCATCTGCCGGCCCATCTCCTCCACCGGCTGGAAGACCGTGGTCAGCGGCGGGTCGGTCTGCCGGGCGACCGGGGCGTCGTCGAAGCCGACCACGGCGACGTCCTCGGGCACCCGCCGACCGGCCTCCCGCAACACCCGTAACGCGCCGAGGGCCATCAGGTCGGAGGCGACGAAGACCGCGTCCAGGTCGGGGCAGACCTCCAGCAACCGGCGCATGGCGACCGCCCCGCTGCCCTCACCGAAGTCCCCGTACGCGATCAGGTCCGGGTTGACCCCACCCAGCGCGGCGGTGACCGCCTCCCGGTAGCCGGTCAGCCGGCCTACGCCAGCGCCCATGTCCTGGGGGCCGGCAATGGTGGCGATCCGCTGCCGCCCGCGCGCGGCGAGATGCTCGGCCGCTCGCCGGGCACCGCCGATGTTGTCCACGTCGACGAACCAGGCGGGCTGGACGCCGGGGCGCAACATCCGTGCCGCGCGACCGCCGAGCACGGTCGGCAGGCCGCGTTCCTCCAACAGCGTCGGCAGCGGGTCGGCGTCATGCAACGACAGCAGCAGGACACCGTCGACGTGCTGGCTGGTCAGGTGGTGCTCGACCCGCTCCCGCTCGATCGGGGACTGGACCATGGCGAGCCAGAGTTGCAGGCTGGTCTCCAGCAGCCCGGAGCTGACGCCCCGGACGATGCCGGCGAAGAACGGCTCGGTGAATACCCGGTCGCCGGATTCCGAGACGACCAGGGCCACCGAGTCGGTGCGCTGGGTGACCAGGGCGCGGGCGGCCCGGTTCGGCACATATCCCAGCTCGGCGATCGCCTGCTGCACCGCGGCCCGAGCCTCCGGGCTCACCTGGGGTGAGCCGTTGACGACGCGGGAAACCGTGCCGCGGCCGACTCCGGCGCGCGCGGCCACCGCGTCGAGGGTCGGGCGACCGAGCGACCGGCTACGCTGCGTTGTCATCGTCTGCTCCTCCGACGTCGGACGGGTCCCGGTGCCACCGGGTGCCACCGGGACCGCCCGAATGGCTGGCCCGAGCCTATTGTGCGGCCAGCCCGTTACGTCGGATCACCTCGGCGTACCGCCACGCCCTCGATCTGGTAGGCCGCCGGACACCAGGCGGCGCACGGCCGACGCGGCTCAGCAGAACCGTCGCAGGAGGGTGCCGACCCGGCCGGCGTCGAACATCTCCGGGTCGAACCCGTCGCCCACCCAGCCACGCAGCACGTGATGCTCGGGGTGGCCCGGTTCCGCGAGCGCGGCCAGCAGCGCCTGGTAGCCGACCGGACCGCCGATGTCCTCCGGCGGGCCAGCCCGCTCGCCGTCGAGGCACGCGGGGTAGCGCTCCTCCGGGTCGGCGGTGAAGACGTCCTCGACCAGCAGGTCGTGTTCCCACCAGTCCCCGAAGTCGTACGTGTAGTGGAACCGGCTGCCCTTGCCGACCACGGCGTCCAGCCGGACGTCCAACTCGTCGAGCAGGGACAGCTGTCCGTCCGGGTCGGGTTCCCCGTACTGCCGACCGTCGATCTCGAACGAGTGTAGGTGGCAGTCCCGCCACCCCGTCGCGTGCTGTACCACCCGGTGCACCCGGTCGAGCGTGTACCCGCCAGGGACGAGGACCCGGCGCCAGACCGGTGGCCGGATCCCGGTCAGGGAGATCCTCAGCTGGAAGATCTGACGCGGCATGCTGTCCCATCCTCCCTCGGCATAGGCTGCGAGCATGATCTGCCGAGCGTGCCGGGGGCGGCGGCACGACGACTGTCCGGGCCGGAACTGGTGCGACTGCCAGCACCGTACCCCCGGCCCACCCCTCCGGTCACGGGTCCGGCCAGCGAGTGAACGTCGGAATGCCGATTTCCGCGCTCTGGCCCGAGCCATCCGCGCTGCCACTCGACGACGCCGCGCTGGCGGTGCTCTACGGCCGGGCGGACCGTCCGCGACTGCGAATGAACTTCGTGTCGAGCGTCGACGGCGCGGTCGCCGTGGACGGCTACTCGGCCGGGCTCTCCGGCGAGCCGGACAAACGGATCTTCGGCCTGCTGCGGATGCTCTGTGACGGCCTTGTGGTGGGCGCCGGCACGCTGCGCCACGAGGGGTACCGGGCGGTCCGCCTCGACAGACCACGGCGCGCCTGGCGCCGCGAGCACGGCCTGGCCGAGTACCCGACCCTCGTCGTCGTCTCCGGATCGCTCGACCTGAATCCGACGCAGGCCGCCTTCGCCGACGCACCGGTCCGGCCGGTGGTGCTCACCCACGCCGACGCCACCGTTCCACCCGGCCTGCCCGAGGTGGCCGACGTCGTCACGTGCGGCGACGACCGCGTGGACCTCGCAGTGGGCCTCGGCGAGCTGCGCCGCCGCGGCCTCGACCAGCTGCTCTGTGAGGGCGGCCCACGGCTGTTCGGCGCGCTCACCGCGGCCGACCTGGTGGACGAGGTCTGCCTGACGGTCGCCCCGCTGCTCGCCGGCCCGGGTCCGGGCCGGATCACCGCCGGCGCGGCGAGTCCGGTGCGGCGGCTGTCCCTGCGCCACGTGCTCGCCGCCACCGACGGCGGGCTGATGCTCCGCTACGCCCGCTGAGCCGCCTCCGGCCCCGTAGCCTGGGATCGTGGGTCCGTATCCGGGGCCGAAGCGCCTGGCCGACGACGACGCCATCCGCCGCGGTGTGCTGCTCGCCGGCACGCTGTTGATCGGGGCGGGAGTCGTTGACGCCGTCGTGGCCTATGCCACCACGTCACCCGACCGGTTCGTGATCGCGACGGGCGACAACCTGTTCCTGCTCGACATCACCGGCTGGACCTGGCTACTCGTCATCGTCTCCACCGCCGTCGCCGCGGCCGGTGTCCTGGTCCTCGCCCGACGGCGGTGGACCTCGGCGGTCGGCCTGGGCTTCGGGCTGGTGGGTCTCGGACTCAACCTCGCCTTCCTGCCCTACGTCCCGCTGCAGACCATCCTGGTCGCCGGTCTCACCGTCGCGGCGGCCCGGCTGCTGCTACGGCATCTCTTCCCGCCCCGCCCGTCCAGTTCGCTCCGCCCGCTCCGCTGAGCGTCGCGACCGAGGTCAGCCATGGTCCGGTGCGGTCTCGGACGGAGAGTACGGACGTGGCGACGCCCCCGGGGGGAGGCTGTGCGGGCCGGATCCCCCGGGTAGGCGGTGGCGGACCGGGCGGCACGGCACGGCGGTTACCGAGCTTCGCAGATCTTACCGGTGAAGGCGGGATCGGCCTCCCGGTTCGCCGACCAGACCGGGTTGAGCCGCAGTGCCAGCGGCGGCGGCTGCCACGCCGCACCGAGGCGTTGGAGCAGCGCGTACTCCTCCTGCGCCCGCTCCACCGGCTCACCAGCCAGGAAGTTGAGCACCCGATCCGCGACGGCGGCCTGGTTGAGCAGCCCGCCGTGCAGCGCCGGCAGCTCGAAGACGGGAATCCGGGAGTACTCCCCGGGCGGTGCCTCGATCGCACTGACCGTCGGCAGGAAGGCCACCATCCGCACCCCCGCCACCGGACAGAGCGTACGGTTGCGGTAGAAGGGCGCGTCCGCCAGCAGTGAGCGGATGAAGGGCTGGTCCGGCGTCTCGTCCGACACGTCGGTCAGGTTCCACCAGGCCATCAGCGCCCGCAGTTCCCAACCGGCGACGACGCCCCACCCCTGCCGGATGTCCCTGGGCGGATAGTACGTCCGGCCGGGCATCACCAGCGGGCTGAACAGCAGCGCCGCCTCGACCTCGGTCTGCGGCCACTTCTCGAGGTAGGTCCGGGCCACCATGGCCCCCTCGCTGTGCCCGAGCAGGGCCACCGGCCGCTTGGTGCGCCGGTGCAGGGAATCGACGTGCGCGGCCAGGAGGGCCGCGCTCTCCCCCAACGAGATGTGGGTGTCCAGGGCCGTGTACGGAATCGGCCGGTCCTGCCCGTCCAGCCCGCGGTAGGAGTACCGCTCCACCCGCGGATCCGCGGCGGGTTCCCCGTCGTACTCGGAGTCGTGCCCGGCAATGGCGATCACCGCGAACGGGACGTTGTCCGGCAGCGGTTCGGCGATGATCGGTGGCCGCCACCCGGTCCGCTCGTCCTGGAAGTACCCCGCCACCGGCTGCACCGCGGGGAGGGCGGCCAGGGTGAGCACCACCGTCAGCGGCGCCATCGGCACGAGCCGCCAGTGCACCCGGCCGGGTGCCACGGCGATGGCGACGCTCTGCCGCCAGAGCAACCCGTTGACGACACCGACGCCGGCGGCGAGCGGGACACCCCACCGGAAGGGCACCGACGCCAGCAGGGCTCCGGCGAAGGTGAGCACGGCGAAGTTGAGCCAGGCCCACCCGACCAGGCCGATCCTCGGCAGGCCGCGCCACCAGTCGGCGACCACGCCGGCCCGGAGCAGGAACGGTGCGAGCAGCAGCAGCGGCAGCACGGAGGCGAGCAGGTACCAGGAGAGCGCGGTCGTCGCGAAGGCCATCGACAGCGCCACCCACGGCGAGAGGATCACCGCGGTCAGCACGGCGACCCAGATGTTGCGCCGGAGCAGCCACTGCCACGACGGACACGGCGTCCCCGTCGGCCAGGCCAGCGTGGCGAACGCCGCGGAGAGGACTCCGCGCAGCACCGACAACGCCACGAACGCGAGGATGAAACCGGGGATCGTCTGGTGGTAGACGAACAGCCAGCGCAGCTCGTGGTATGTGCCGTACGGCCAGACGGCGGTGATCTGCGGTGACAGGCCCCGCGCCGCCTGGAAGCCGACCACGGCGAGAATGGCCGCCTCCACCGCAGGCAGCACCGCCGCCAGGGCGAGCAGCGCCCCGAGCCGGGCGCGGGGCGTCCGAAGCGCGACTTTGTGGTCAGCCATCCGTAGCAGGATCCCCCGACACCGCCACCGACGGTGGTCGAACCGGGCCCCGGTCACACGCCGGTGGCCGGGGGTGCCGTTCCGGTCGCCGGGCGCCGACTCCCCCGGCCACCGGCCGGGGGAGGGCGAGGCGGCCGGCCCGCCACCGGTCGCGGAGCAACGGTCCGCGGTGCGGGGCACGGTCTCCGCCGCACCGCGCTCGGCGGTACGTGATCATCCGGGCGCCCCGGTGGGGTTCGTCGCGTCGCGTGGCGCGCTGTCGTACTCCTCGGGCAGGATGCAGGGCGTGTGTCCCGACGACGAACAGCCCCGCGGAGTAGCCCGATGACCGACGATGGTTTCGCCGGCCCGGGCGAGGAGGTCGGCCGGGTGCTCGGCACCGCCGACGCGACCCCGCTGCAGTTCTGGACGGCGGTCTCTCCCACCAGCTACCTGCAACTCGACGACGTCGTGGTGACCCGGCGCGAGCTGCCGGACCGGGAGCCGGTGACGATCGCCGGGGTGGTCACCCAGGTGCGGGCCCGGCACGAGGGCGCCCAGTTCGACTCCGACGTCTTCGCGATCGCCGACGGCACCCTCCCCGCCCAGGTGCAGGAGGCCGCCGAGATCACCACCACCCGGGTCGACCCGGAGCTGTACGTGCCGCCGTCACCGGGGGCGGTCGTGCACCGCGCCGAGGGGGACGCCCGGGCCCGGGCGCTGCACTTCGACCGGATGGAGCGCCGCGTCCCGATGGGCATGGGCCGCGACGGGGTGCCGGTCTACCTCAACGCCGACTTTCTCGACGGCACGCGGGGCGCGCACGTCTCCATCTCCGGCATCTCCGGTGTCGCCACCAAGACCAGCTTCGCCACCTTCCTGCTCTACTCGGTGTTCCGCTCCGGGGTGCTCGGCGGCGACGCGGTCAACGCCAAGGCGCTCATCTTCAACGTCAAGGGCGAGGATCTGCTCTTCCTCGACCACCCCAACGCCCGGCTGGACGAGTCGACTCGGACCGCGTACTCGCGGCTCGGCCTGACCGCCGCCGCCTTCCCCGACGTTCGGGTGTACGCCCCGCCCCGGGTCGGCGACTCCGCCGGCACGCCGGACGTGAGCAGCCGGCTCAGCGGGGTGGACAGCTTCTACTGGACGCTCACCGAATTCTGCGCCGACCGCCTCCTGCCGTACGTGTTCGCCGATGCCGACGACGAGCGCCAGCAGTACACGATGGTGGTCCACTCGGTCGCCGCCCACCTGGCCCGGTACGCGCAGCCCGCGGACGGCGGGGTGAGCATCGACGGGGTGCGCCTCGGCACGTACGCCGACCTGGTGGACCACATCGTCGAGCAACTCAACGACGACGAGACCCGGGGCGACTGGGCCGGCAGCGCGGTCGGCCTCGGCACCGTCAACGCCTTCGCCCGGCGGCTGATCGGCAGCAAGAAGGACCTGTCCCGGCTCATCCGCGGCGATCTCGGGAGCCGCGGCGGCGCGCTCGGTCGTGGGGATCTCGCGCCCGCGCAGCGGACGCACAGCATCAACACCGCCGAGTCGGCCCAGGTGACCGTGGTCGACCTGCACAACCTCCCGGACCGGGCCCAGCGCTTCGTGGTCGGTGTGACGCTGAAGAGCGAGTTCGAACGCAAGGAGAAGGCCGGCACGGCAAAGCCGCTGCTCTTCGTCGTCCTCGACGAGCTGAACAAGTACGCCCCCCGCGAGGGCTCCTCCCCGATCAAGGAGGTCCTGCTGGACATCGCCGAGCGGGGGAGGTCGCTCGGCGTGATTCTGGTCGGCGCCCAGCAGACGGCGAGCGAGGTGGAACGGCGCATCGTCACCAACTCGGCGATCCGGGTGGTCGGTCGACTCGACCCGGCCGAGGCGTCCCGCCCCGAGTACGGCTTCCTCCCCCCGGCTCAACGACAGCGGGCCCTGCTGGCGAAGCCTGGCACGATGTTCGTCAACCAGCCCGACATCCCGGTGCCGCTCTGTTTGGAGTTCCCGTTCCCCGCCTGGGCAACGCGGGTCTCCGAGGCCGGTCGCGCACCCGCGCACACACTCCGGTCGATCACCCAGTCGGCCGACCCGTTCGCGGTGGTGGGTTCCGGCGGCGGCAGCGACGACGACATCCCGTTCTGAGGTGGTCCACCGGTGAAGGTCCTGCACACCTCCGACTGGCACGTCGGCAAGGTTCTGAAGGGAAAGTCGCGCGCCGAGGAGCACACGGCCGTCCTCGCCGGGGTGATCGACGTCGCCCGGCGGGAACAGCCGGACCTGGTGATCGTCGCCGGTGACCTGTACGACACCGCCGCGCCCACCCCCGAGGCGACCCGGCTGGTCACCCGCGCGCTGACCGCGCTGCGCCGGACCGGCGCCGACGTCGTCGCGATCGGCGGCAACCACGACAACGGCCCGGCCCTGGACGCGCTACGGCCGTGGGCCGAGGCCGCCGGGATCACCCTTCGCGGCAGCGTCCGGGAGAGCCCGGACGAGCACGTGATCGACGGCACCACCGCGGGCGGTGAGCGGTGGCGGCTGGCCGCGCTGCCGTTCCTCTCCCAGCGGTACGCGATCCGGGCAGTGGAGATGTACGAACTGACCGCCGCCGAGGCCACCCAGACGTACGCCGACCACCTCGGCCGGATCCTCAACCGGCTGGCCGAGGGCTTCACCGGGCCGGACCGGGTGCACCTGGTCACCGCCCACCTGACGGTCGTCGGGGCGACGACGGGCGGCGGCGAGCGGGACGCGCACACCGTGCTGGGCTACGCCGTCCCCGCGACGGTCTTCCCGGGCACCGCGCACTACGTGGCGCTCGGGCACCTGCACCGCTCGCAGCGGGTCCAGGGGCCCTGCCCGATCCGCTACAGCGGCAGCCCCCTCGCGGTCGACTTCGGCGAGCAGGAGAACGTCCCCTCGGTGACGGTGGTCGAGGTGACCGCGACGACGGCCGCGCAGGTCCGGGAGGTCCCGATCACGGCCGCGGCCGCCCTGCGGACGGTCCGGGGCACCCTCGCGCAGCTCGCCGAGATCGAGGTGCCGGATGCCTGGCTGCGGGTCTACGTGCGGGAGCAGCCCCGCGCCGGCCTCCGCGAGGAGGTGCAGGAACTACTCCCCCGCGCGTTGGAGATCCGGATCGACCCGGAGCTGGTGCCCGCGCCGGGCAGCGGCACGCGGGTCGCCCAGCGGGCCGGTCGCTCCCCGCACGAGCTGTTCGCCGACTATCTGGACAGCCGGGGCCACGCCGACGAGGGTGTCCGGGACCTCTTCGACGAGCTGTTCGAGGAGGTCGAGCACTGATGCGGCCGATGCGACTGGACCTGGCCGGGTTCACCGTCTTCCGCGAGGACACGACGATCGACTTCACCGACGCCGACTTCTTCGCCCTGGTCGGGCCGACCGGCTCGGGCAAGTCGACGGTGCTGGACGCGATCTGCTTCGCGCTCTACGGCACTGTGCCCCGCTGGGGTGGCACCCGCGGTCTGGCGAACGCGCTGGCCCCCTCGGCGACGGAGGCTCGGGTCCGGCTCGTTTTCGAGTCCGCCGGCGATCGTTACGTGGCGACCCGGGTGGTGCGCCGGGACGGCCGGGGCAACGTCAAGACCGCCGGTGCCGGCCTCCAGGTCATGCCGGCCGGCTTCGACCCGACGAAGCTCGACACCGGCCTCAGCCCGGACGACCTCGGCGAGGTGCTGGCCGGCACCGCCGCCGAGATGGACGGCGCGGTGCTGGCGGCGGTTGGGCTGCCGTACGAGCAGTTCACCAGTTGCGTGGTACTGCCGCAGGGCCAGTTCGCGGATTTCCTGCACGCGCGGCCGGCGACCCGTCAGCAGATCCTGGTCAACCTGCTCGGTCTCGGCGTCTACGAGCAGGTGCGGGAGAGGGCGACGGCGCGGGCCGCCCAGGCCGAGGCGAAGTTCGAGGCGGTCGACCAGGCCCTGGCCGGGCTGTCCGATGTCGACGACGCCGCGCTCGCCGACGCCTCCGCGCGGGCGGACCGGATGCGGGAGCTGACCAGGGCGGTGACCGACGCCGGACCCGAACTGGAGGCGGCCGGTGCCGCCGCTCGGGAGGCGGGCGCGGCGCTGGCCGTCCTCGACACCGATCTGGCCGTCCTCGGGGCCGTGCGCGCCCCGGACGGGACGGCCGAGGTCGCCCGGGCGGTGGCCGCCGCGCGGACCGGCGCCGACGAGGCGGCCACGGTGGTCACCCAGGCCGAGGAGCGGGAGGAGAAGCTGCGCGGTGAGCTGGCCGCCGCCGGCGACGAGAGCGCGCTGCGGATGCTGCTGAAGGCGTATGCCGACCGAAAGCGGTTGGCCGGCGAGGCGGAGCCGGTCCGAGCGGCGGTGGCGGCGGCGCACGACGAGCACGAGGTGGCCTCGACGGCGCTGGTGGCGGCGCGGGCGACGGCGGAGCGGGCGGAGGCCGAGCTGGAGGTGGCCTTCCGGGCGCACGAGGAGGCGAAGGCGACCGACCAGGCGGTGGCCCTGCGCGCGCACCTACGCGACGGTGCCCCCTGCCCGGTCTGTGAACAGTCGGTGACCCGGGTGCCCGCGCTGCCGCCGGGTTCGGCGGTGGCGGCGGCGGTCGCCGCCGGGAAGGCGGCGCGCGCCGCCAGCGAGGCGGCGAAGGCGGCGGTGCGGGAGCGCGACGGCGCCGCTCGCGAGCTGGAGCGGGTGCTGGTGGCGGCGCGGGCGCGGCAGGAGCAGCTCGACGTCCGGCTGGCCGAGCTGGACGGCCAGCTGACCGGCGTGGCCGAGCCCGTCGCGCTCCGTCGCGAGCTGGACGAACACGCCCGGCTGCGCCGGGCGCTGGAGGAGTCCGCGGCGGCCGTGCGCGCCGGGCGGGACGCGGCCCGTCGGGCGCGGGCCGAGGTGGACGCGGCCGAGGAGCGACTGCGGACGGCGTGGCGGGCCTTCGACGCGTCCCGCGACGAGTTGGCCCGCTTCGGCCCTCCCGCCGCCGACCGGGAGGACGTGGCGGTCGCCTGGGCCGCCCTCACCGGCTGGGCCGACTCCGAGGCGAAGCGCCGCCGCGACGATCGGGCCGGCCGGGTGGCGGCGGTGGCCGAGGCCGAGGCCCGGGTGGCCGCCGTCGAGGAGCGCGTCGCCGGGCTGCTCACCGCCGCCGGGGTACCGGCCGCCGAGGACCCGGTCCGGGCCGCCGCGGTCGCCCTGGAGCGCGCCGAGGCCGAGCTGCGCGAGCTGGTCCGCCGCCGGGAGCGGGCCAGTGAGCTGCGCGAGCAGCGGTCCGGGTACGAACGGCAGGCACAGGTGGCCCGCGCGCTCGCTGGGCACCTGCGGGCCAACAACTTCGAGCGCTGGCTGCTCGCCGAGGCACTCGACCTGCTGGTCGAGGGTGCCTCGCGGATCCTGCGGGAACTCTCCGGCGACCAGTACGACCTGGTGCACGACAAGGGTGAGTTCTTCGTGGTCGACCACCACGACGCCGGGCTGCGGCGCGGGGTGCGCACCCTGTCCGGCGGGGAGACCTTCCAGGCGTCCCTGGCCCTGGCCCTGGCGCTGTCCGAGCAGCTCGCCGGGATGTCCACCACGGCGGCGAGCCTGGAGTCGATCGTGCTGGACGAGGGGTTCGGCACGCTCGACGCGGCCACGCTGGACACGGTCGCCGCCACGTTGGAGAACCTCGCCGCTCGCGGTGACCGGATGGTCGGCGTGGTCACCCACGTGCCGGCGCTGGCCGAACGCATCCCGGTCCGGTTCGAGGTCCGCAAGGACGCCCGGTCGGCCCGCGTCGAGCGGACCGGCCGGTGAGCGCCGGCGGCGGCCGGCGGGCGGCGTCCCGCCCCGCCGTGGGGCGGCCCGCGTGAGCCGGTTCTTCGTCGACGCGTGGGACCCGGCGTACGGGACGTCGTTCGAGGCGACCGGCGGTGGCCCGGCCGCGCCCAGCAGTGCCCGGGTCGAGGCTGACCACGAACTACCCGCCGTGGACTGGCGGGGAATCGGGCCGCGGCCCGGTGTCCGCCCGCCGGACATGGTGCTGCTCGTCGACGGGGTCCGTCGGATCGACGCCAGTCTGTGGATTGCCGAGGACGACGGCGGGTCGTATCCGGGCCTGGCCGCCTCGTACGCGGCCGGCGTGGTCCGCTGTGACCTGGAAGGCGGCGTGGCGCGGCTGGCCGGCGCGAAGGTTGGCCGGGGTCTGTTCACCGCGAGCCCGTCGGCCGGTGACGTGCGGGCTGGCAGCGTCCGCTACCCGGTGCACCGGGTCGGTGGCAGCGGTGAGCTGGCCAAGCTGCCGGCCGCCGTGCAGGGGCCGCTGACCGCGCTGGAGGTGGAGGTTTCCGGCGCGGCCCGCACCGACGGGGACCTGCTGGTGGTGGACGGTCCGCTGCGCAACCGGCGGCAGTTGCCCCGGACGCTCGGCTACGTGAAGACCCAGCACAGCCAGTACCTGGACGCGCGGCTGACGGCCGTGGTCACCGGGCTCGCGGCCGGCGAGCGGTCCCCGGTGTTCCGGCTGGGCACCGCCTGGGGCGGCTGGTCGTGGTATCTGCGGCTGCCGGTGGCCCACGGCGCGCCGTGGGCGGGCGTGGTGCGGGTGGAGTGCTCCGCCGACCTCGACGTCGCTGAGGCGGTGGCGCTGGCCGACCGGTCCGTGGTCACCTTGCCCCGCTTCGCGTCCACCCCGTACAAGGACCCGCGCGCCCCGCAGAACCTGGTCCCCATCGCCGGGTTGGAGCGCCGGCTGCGGGCGCTGCTCGGCGACGCCCGACTGCTGTACCGCGCGCTCACCGTCGCCGCGCGGGCCGCCACACCACCCCGGGCGCCCGCCAGCGCGCCACCCGCCGGCCCGCCGCGGCCCCGGCCGGCGGCCGGTGGCCGCGACTGATGGGCCGCAAACGGGCCGCCGACCGGGTGACCGCACGGGTCGACACCGGGGTGGCGGAGCTGGTGCCCGACCCGACCCGGCCGGGTTCCTGGACGCTGCTGCTCGACGGCGCGCCACAGTCCCATGTGGACCTCGCCGACCCCACCCACCTGGAGTTCGAGTACGTGCGGCGGCTCGGGGCCGCGATCGACCTGCTCGCCCCGGCCGGTGTGCCGCTGCGGGTGCTGCACCTGGGCGGCGGCGCGCTGACCCTGCCCCGGTACGTGACCGCCACCCGTCCCGGTTCCACCCAACGGGTGTGCGAGGTCGACGGTGCCCTGGTCGACCTGGTCCGCCGGGAACTGCCCTGGCCGGCCGACCCCCGGCTCCGGGTCCGGGTCGCCGACGCCCGGGCGGTGCTCAGCGCCGCTCGGGACACGAGTGTCGACGTAGTGGTCGCCGACGTGTTCGCCGGTGCCCGCACCCCGGCCCACCTTACCTCGGTGGAGTACGCGGCCGAGGTGGCGCGGGTGCTCCGTCCGGCGGGCTGGTACCTGGCGAACGTCGCCGACGGCCCGCCGCTGCGGCACGCCCGCCGTCAGGTCGCCACGGTCCGGTCGGTGCTTCCCCGGATGGCGCTGGTCGGGGACGCGGCTGTGCTGCGCGGTCGCCGCTACGGCAACCTGGTGCTGCTGGCCGGCCGGGCCGATCCACCGCTGGCGGCGCTGACCCGGCGGGTCGCCGGGGACTGGTTTCCTGGACGGTTGGTGGCCGGCGGGGAACTGGACCGGTTCGCCGGGGGCGCCGCGGTCGTCCGCGACGCAGACGCGACCGACTCCACGCCCCCACCGCCGGGGATTTTTTCGGTCCGACGTTGATCCGTCAAGGCCGGCGGTGCGTACCACCGGACGGCCAGCCCGTGGGGGGACGGCCGCAGTCATCTCCCGGAGGTCTGCATGCATGCGGTGGCGGCCGGCTGGCACGGTGACTGGGTCCGGGCGGACTGGATGTCCGCGCGATCCCAGTCGCGGTCGAGCGCGTCGGCACGCGAGGTCGACGCACGGGGTGTCCCTCGCCAGAATGGGCCGGTGACACCCCGACCCGCTCCCGGACGGCACCAGGCGACGCCGTCCGCCGAGTCGAATCACTCCGACCGCCTGGTCCGGTTACTCTACGCCGAGCACGCCGGTCCGCTGCTGGCCTTCGTCATGCGGCTGACCGCTGGGGACCGACAGCGAGCGGAGGACATCGTCCAGGAGACGCTGCTGCGGGCGTGGCGCAACGCGCACCGGCTCGGTGCGCAGGGGCAGGGCTCGCTGCGGCCCTGGCTGGTCACCGTCGCACGGCGCATCGCCATCGACGAGCATCGCAGTGAGCAGGCCCGGCCGGCCGAGACGTACGACCGGGACCTGACCGCGTTCGCCGAGGCGGACAGCACCGACCGGGTGCTGCGCACGATGACGGTGGCGGACGCGCTGCGTACGCTGAGCCAGTCGCACCGGGAGATCCTGGTCGCGACGTACTTCCGGGCCGGACGGTCCCGGAGGCAGCCGAGGAACTGGGCCTTCCGCTCGGCACGGCGAAATCACGGGTCTACTACGCGCTGCGCGCCCTGCGCACGGCTCTGCAGGAACGGGGGGTGACGGAATGAGCCGGGTGGACCACATGGACGTCGCCGCGTACGCGCTCGGCGTGCTGGACGAACACGACACCGAGCGGTTCGAGGAGCATCTCGCCACCTGCTGGGCCTGCGCGGCCGAGCTGGAGACGATGATGCCGGTGGTCGGGCTGCTCTCCGACATCGACGGCGAGACGATGAGCGCGCTGGAGCAGACGCGGACGGATCCGGCGCTGCTGGATCGGACGCTGGTCGCGGTCCGCGACCACCGCCGGAGGACACGGTTCCGGCGGGTGTTGGCGACGGCCGCCGCCGTGGTGGTCTTCGCTGGGCTGACCGGGGTGGGCTTCGTCAGCATCGCCGAGGACAGCGCCCCACCGGTCGTCGACGCCCAGCCGACCGCCGTCCCGACCGGGCCGGTGGCCACCCGCAGCAGCGATCCGAACGATCCTGGGGTCGGCGGAGAACTCCCGGAGGGCACGAAGTACAACGAGGTCGACGCGACCACCGGCGTCCAGGCCAACTTCTTCGTCGCCTCGAAGGATTTCGGCACGAAGGTCAGTTTCATCCTCGGTCGGCTGCCCGGACCACGCGCCTGCCGGCTGGTCGTGATGCGCAAGAACAACACCAGCGAGGTGGTCTCCACCTGGTCGGTGCCCGACGGCGGCTACGGCACGAACACCAACTCGACGCTACTGTCGCTGTCTGCGGCAACGTCGACCCCCATCGACGAGATCAAGCACCTCCAGGTGCAGTCGGTGGACCCGGACGGGGTGGCGAGCCCGCTGGTCACGGTACCGATCAAGTAGTCCGACGGTACCCCGGACAGGCGTCGGCCGCATTGGCCGACGTCTGTCCAGTGTTTCTTGAACACGAGCCTCTTCCGTAAGGCTCCTCTGCGCCCCAGACACGCAATACCGATCCGGCCGGTTCAATGATTCATTGGTGAAATTGGCCACTGTTCCACATTCAACCTTGACAGCACACCGCACGTATTTCCGGGTGAACTGCCAAATATGAGGAGGGCACGTGGCACAGATGAAGCGGACCGTCATCGTAGCGAGCGCGATGGTCGCACTTACGGCCTGCGCTCCCGCGGGCTACGACGGGGCGAATTCCGGCGCCGCCGAGCCGGTCGCCGTCGCCGCGGCCGAGCCCACCGCGGCCGTCGAGCCGGAGGCGACGTCGTCCGCCGAAGCTCCGGCGGACGACGTCGCCCCGCAGCAGCCGCCCGCCAACGTCGAACTCACCGACTCGCTGACCGGCAAGAAGGTCGCCCGGATGGGCAGCGTGGTCACCGACCAGGACGGATTCATCCTGTACCGCTTCGACAAGGACACCAACGACCCGGCGGCATCGAACTGCGTCGACAAGTGCGCCGAGGTGTGGCCGCCGGCGCTGACCGACGGCGACCCGCAGCTCGACGACGTCGCCGACAACCTGGTCGGCACCATCACCCGGCAGGACGGCACCCGGCAGATCACGCTCGACGGCTGGCCGCTGTACCGCTACATCGGCGACCAGAAGGCCGGGCAGTGGAAGGGCCAGGGCGTCGGCGGGACCTGGTTCGTGGTCGCCCCGGACGGCAAGAAGAACCTCACCTGCCTGCCGACGGGCACGCCGAAGCCGGTCGCGCCGCCGTCGGACGCGGAGCAGGACGAGAAATCGGACTACTCGTACTGACCCGGTAAGACCCGGTGGCCGGTCGGCCGAGGAAGATCCGGCCGGCAACCGGCGCCAGATCCGGACGTCCGGCGTACCGGCAACGCCCACGTCCGACCGCGGCGCCGGCCCGTCCCCCGGGCCGGCGCCGCACGTCGACGGACGGTCCCGAGCGTCCCGCAGCCCCCGGCGCGGATGTGGGCGGTGGGTCACCCGCGCCGGCAGGCGACCCACCGCGGTCCCCCCAACCCGCACCCACGGCCGGATCCCGGCCGACCCGCCGGTGTGGACGGCACCGCCGACGCCCTCACGGGCGCCGGCGGTGCTGTCCGTCGCTGCCGGCGCCCGTGGCAGCATGTTCGGGTGACCGGGACCGAACCCCCCGCCCGCCGGGTGCTGCGCCCACCGGCCGGGTATCGGCTGGCCGCATCGGTCCGTTCGCTCACCTTCAGCCCGTACGACCCCTGCGCCCGGATCACCGCCGGCACCTTCTGGTGGGCCGCCCGCACGCCGGCCGGACCGGCGACCCTCGCCCTGCGGCCGGCCGCCGGCGACCTGCTCGCCGAGGGGTACGGCCCCGGCGCCGACTGGGTGGTGCAGCGGGCCGACGCGGTCGCCGGCCTGCGGGACGATCTCACCGGGTTCCCCGAGCTGGCCGCCGCGCACCCGGTGGTGGCCGAGCTGGCGGCCCGGCACCGCGGGCTGCGGATGCCCGCAACCGGTCAGGTGTTCCCCCGGCTGCTGCGGGCGATCCTCGAACAGAAGGTCACCGGCAAGGAGGCCTACCGGGCGTACGCCGCGACGGTCCGCCACTTCCGGGAGGCGGCTCCCGGTCCGGCACAGCCGTTGCTGCTGCCGCCGGAACCGGCGGCGGTGGCCGCCACCCCGTACTGGGTCTTCCACCCCTTCGGTGTCGAGCAGCGCCGGGCGGAGACGCTGCGCCGGGCCGCGGCGCTGGCCGACCGGCTGGAACGCTGCCCGGATTCCGCCGACGCCACCCGCCGGCTCACCGCCGTCGCCGGAATCGGGCCGTGGACGGCCGCCGAGGTGGTGCGCGTCGCGTACGGCGACCCGGACGCGGTCAGCGTGGGTGACTACCACGTGCCGAACACGGTGGCCTGGGCCCTGGCGGGCGAGCCGCGTGGCGACGACGCCCGGATGCTGGCCCTGTTGGAGCCGTTCCGGGGGCACCGGGGTCGGGTCTGTGTCCTGCTGGAGGCCGCCGCCGTGCAGGCACCCAGGTTCGGCCCCCGCGCGCCGATCCGCTCCTTCGCGCGGTTCTAGGTAGCTCGTGTCAAACGGCGGTCAGCGGTCACAGAGTCGGCGCAACGTCCGCCCCAGCCGCCGGGCGTACGCGTGCTGCACGCCGCGTGCCAGCGGGCCGGCGGCACGCAGCAGCCACCAGTCCGGAACGCTGAACGCCACCACCTCGAACCAGACACGACCTGCGGCGTCCCAGGCTGACCACGAACGCCTCCTCGCCCCGCTCCGGGTGGCCTGGCCGGGTCCCGTAGCCGAAACCGGCCCGCTCCGGGCCGTCCTCGGCCCAGACCACCGTGCACGGGCCCCAGACCCGGACCGGGCCGACGCCCAGGCCGGGCGTGACGGCGACCTCGGGTACGGCGCACGGCGCGTCGGTGCGTCGGTGCGCATCCGCACCCCGGCGGTGCGGTGCAGCCGCCAGGTGAGGACGGCCGTGGCGGCTTCCCGGTAGCAGCCGACCGGGAGGCGGACCCGGTGCCGCAGGTGGTGGTAGCCGGCGGGCAACGGACCGTCACGGGTCGTGCCCACCTCGGCGTAGGTCAGGTCCGGCATGAACCCACCCTGTCACGGTCACTGGCCGGTACGCCGGGCACCGCGCAGCCGGCCGGCTGTGGTTGGCTGGCGCACGTGACCACACCCCCGCTGATCGCCCCCGCGACCCCCGTCGACGCCGGCGAGATCCTGACCGTGCAGCGCGCCGCGTACCTGACCGAGGCACAGCGCTACGCCGACCCGTTCCTGCCACCGCTCACCGAGACACTGGAGGAGGTGCGCGCGACGCTGGCCGGGCCGCAGACCGTGCTCACCGCCCGACTGGGCGGCCGGCTCGTCGGGTCCGTCCGGATCCGCATCGAGGACGACATCGCCCATGTGGGCCGGCTGTCGGTCGCCCCTGACCAGCAGGGCCGGGGAATCGGCGGCCGCCTGCTCCGGGCGGTCGAGGCGGTGGTGGCGGCCCGGATCTGCCGCTTCGCCCTGTTCACCGGCGCGGACAGCGAGGACAGCCTGCGGTTCTACCAGCGGCACGGGTACCGGGTGGTGGGACATGAGCCGGATCCGAACGGGGTCCGGCTTGCGGTGTTGGAGAAGCGGGCGCCGGTCCGCTGCTGATCACGCGGCCGCACGCAGGTCGGCCAGTTCCAGCGGGGTACACCGGCGCAGCAGGTCGGCCAACTCGTCGACCGTGCCGACCTCGCCGAGCACGTTCTTACCCCCGCCGAAGCGCTCCGGATACCGCTGCACCAGCCGGTAGCGGTAGCGTCCGCGGATCAGCTCGACGCTCACCCGCCACCGCCCGCAGCACCCACAGACCCATTCCGGCACCCGGCGAAGTTAGCTCTGACCAGCGGTTTCCCGATTGCCCCGGTGAGGACGAACAGGGACGCCGAGGAACGGGCCGCCCACCGTCCGACGGTGATCCTGCTCACGGTTGTCGGTGCTGTCTGGTTGACTGGTCGCCGTGAAGCTGCCGATCACCCCGCCGGTCGAGCCGATGCTCGCCAAGAGCGTTCCGAAGGTGCCCGCCACACCCGGGATGACGTACGAGCCAAAGTGGGACGGCTTTCGCTGCATCGTCTTCCGCGACGGCGACGAGGTCGAGCTGGCCAGTCGGGGCGGCAAGTTCCTGACGCGCTACTTCCCGGAGGTGGTCGAGCAGGCCCTGCGCCAGTTGCCCGAGCGCTGCGCGGTCGACGGCGAGCTGATCGTGATCCGGCGTGACGGGCCGGGTGGGCAGCCCCGGCTCGACTTCGAGTTGCTGGCCCAGCGCATCCATCCGGCCGCCTCCCGGGTGCGGCTGCTCGCCGAGCAGACCCCCGCCGACTTCGTCGCGTTCGACCTGCTGGCCCTCGACGACGAGGCGTTCCTCGACCGGCCCTACCCGGCACGACGGGCCCGGCTCGAGGCGGCGCTGGCCGGCGTCCGGCCGCCGGTGCACCTCACCCAGGTCACCACCGACCCGGCGACCGCGCGTCGCTGGTTCGACCTCTTCGAGGGCGCGGGGCTGGACGGACTGATCGCCAAGCCCGCCGACCTGCCGTACGAGCCGGGCAAGCGGCTCATGTTCAAGGTCAAGCACGCGCGCACCGCCGACGTCGTGGTGGCGGGCTTCCGGTGGCACAAGTCCGGGCCGGTGGTCGGCTCGCTCCTGCTCGGCCTCTACGACGACGAGGGCGTGCTGCACCACGTCGGGGTGAGCGCATCGTTCACCATGGCGCGCCGGCAGGAGTTGCTGGCCGAGCTCGAGCCATACCGGGACGCCGGCGCCGATCACCCGTGGGTGCACGGCGACCACGAACGCGGCCAGCGCCTCCCGGGTGGGGTCAGCCGCTGGACCGGCACGAAGAATCTGGAGTGGGAGCCGCTGCGCCCGGACCTCGTCGTCGAGGTCGGCTACGACGCGATGGAGGGCGACCGGTTCCGGCACACCGCCCGGTTCGTCCGCTGGCGACCGGACCGCGACCCCCGCTCCTGCCGCTACGACCAGCTCGACCGGCCGGTCCGCTTCGACGTGGGCCAGGTGCTGCGGGGTGACCCGGCAAGCGTCGGCCCCGCCTCCGGGCCGGCGTAGGTCGGTCCCCGACCGTTCACGAAAGGCGCACCCGTGGTACGCACCTTCACCCGCCGGCTGACCCTGGTCGGCCTGATCGCCGCCACCCTGGTCGCCACCGGCTGCACCCTGCCGGCGTTGGCACCGCGCACCGACGCCGACGACGCGGCGGCCCCGGGCGGCACACCGACCTGGCGGGCCTGCCCGGACGTCGCGGAGGAACTGGTCGGGCGCACCGCGCCGAACATGCGCTACGAGTGCACCCGGATCCAGGTGCCCCGCAACTGGGGTGGCGGCACCGGCGCCACGTCCGGGCCGGGAGCCGGGGAGACCTTCGAGATCGCCCTGCTGCGGGCCCGGTCCACGAAACAGCGGGACCGGATCGGCTCGCTGGTCGTCAACCCGGGTGGCCCCGGCAGCTCCGGCGTGGACACCGCCGTCTACCTGTCCTTCGGGTCGGCGTTCGGTGGCCTGCCGGCCTCGATCACCGACCGGTTCGACATCGTTGGTTTCGACCCGCGCGGTGTCGCCCGGTCCAGTCCGGTGGAGTGCATCTCCGACGCCGACCTCGACGCGAGCTTCGGCTACGACCCCGACCCGGAAAGCCAGCAGTCGTTCGACGGGTTCGTCGCACTCAACCAGCGCATCGGGCGGGGATGCGGCGACCGGTACGGCGACCAGCTGCCGCTGTACGGCACCGAGCAGGCCGCCCAGGACATGGACGCCGTCCGGGCCGCCGTCGGCGACGACAAGCTGACCTACCTGGGGTATTCGTACGGCACCCTGCTGGGTGCCACGTATGCCCAGCTCCACCCTCAGCGGGTCCGGGCGCTGGTGCTGGACGGGGCGGTGGATCCGCGGCTGGGTCTGGTCGCCTCCTCGGAGAGTCAGGCCAAGGGCTTCGAGCGGGCGTTCGACAACTTCTCGCGGTGGTGCGTTTCCGCTGCTGGGCGCTGCCCGATCGCACCCGACGCGCGGGCGGCCGTGAACACGGCCCTCGACAAGGCGCGGGTCTCCCCCGTTCCGGGCGACGACGGCCGAAAGGCGACCCCGGGCTGGATCTTCTACGCCGTGGTTTCCTCGCTCTACACGGAGGCCGGCTGGCAGGAGCTGGCCCAGGCGCTCGACGAGCTGGCGGGCGGCGATCCGGCCGAGGTGTTCCGCCTCGCCGACGCATACGCGGGCCGGGAGCCCGACGGCACGTACTCGAACCTGTTCGACGCCAACCTCGCGGTGAACTGCGCCGACGAGGACGAGAAGCCGAGCCGGGAGCAGATCCGGCAGCTCCAGTCGCGGTGGCGGCAGGCGTACCCACTGTTCGGGCCGGCGCTCGCGGTCGGCATGTTGGCCTGTGCCGAGTGGCCCGGCGGCCGGGACCCGTACCCCACCGGCCGGGCCGACGGAGCGCCGCCGATCCTGGTCGTCGGCACGACGGGCGACCCGGCGACACCGTACGAGCAGACCCCGGCACTGGCCGAGATGCTGGGCGTGGGCCGGGTGCTGACCTGGGAGGGTGAGGGGCACACCGCCTACCCGCAGACGCCCTGCGTCACGGCGGCGGTCGACGCCTACCTGATCTCGTTGACCGTCCCCAGGGCGGGGCTGCGCTGCCCGGCCCGGTGACCGGGTCCTTTAGCGGCCGGTCCAGCAGGTCGACGCCGGTTGTGGCCAGCTCCTCCAGCGCCCGCGTGCGAGCAAGCATCGTGCTGCGCGGTGGCCGCAGCTGACAATCGGGCATCCGTCGTTGTGTCTGTGGCAGGCTTATCGACGTGATCTTCCGGGAAGCGGTCCGGGCCGACCTGCCCGCCATCCTCGCCCTGCTCGCCGATGACGTGCTCGGCCGGACACGGGACCACACCGACGTCGACGCCCGGTACGAGCGTGCCTTCGCGGACATCACGGCCGACGCGCGCAACCAGCTCGTCGTTGCCGACTCGGGCGGTGAGCTGCTCGGCTGCATGCAGCTCACCTACGTCCCTGGGCTGGGCCGGCACGGCACCGAGCGGCAGCTCATCGAGACGGTCCGGGTCCGTTCCGACCAGCGCGGCCGTGGGCTGGGCCGGCACATGATGACCTGGGCGATCGGCCAGGCCCACGCCCGCGGCTGCGGCCTGGTCCAGCTCACCACCGACAAGACCCGCCACGACGCGCACCGCTTCTACCTCGGGTTGGGCTTCGTGGCCAGCCACGAGGGCATGAAGCTGGCCCTCTGACGCGACGGTCTGCGTGCGGCACGACATCGCGGGGCGTCACGGTGGTGCCGCCGGAGCGTCTGCGGGTCGCTCACGCGGGTGGCGGTCCGGACGTCGGGGCCGGCCGGGTGTCCGGCCAGCGCAGCCCGGCCGCCTCGGCGGCCGCCCGCGCCCGCTCGGCGAACCGGGAGACGCTGCCGTCCAGCGCCGCCAGCTCGTCGGGGCGCAGGAGCAGCACCGACCCGGCGTCGGTCACGGCGAGCAGGCAGGGGGTACGCCCCTCGCTGGCGGCGCGGATGTCGGCGTTGCGTTCGTTGAGGTGCACCAGGTGGACCGGAACGCCCAGGGTGGGGACGAACTCGCGCCACTCCCGCTTCCGGCCGAGGCCGCGGTGGGTGATGTCGCAGAGGGCGCATTCGGTGGTGCCGCGGAGCTTGCCGATGAGGTACGTCAGCTCTCCACGGAGGCCACCGTCGGCGTGGTATACGCCGACCAGTCGCCGGATCACAGCGGTCGAGGGGGTCATGTCGCCCAGTCTGCCCGAGTACCGGGCGACCGCGCCGGGCAGCGCGCGGCGGTGGCCGGCACCGGCTGCGGGTCGCGACGGGCGACGGTCATCGGGGACGGTCGCGGTCCTTGGACGGCTGGACCCGCTTCGGCTCACCGGGCATCTTCGGATGGTCCGGCGGGTAGGGCAGGTCGCCCTGTCCGGCGGCGGCGTCCCGCTCGGCCCACTCCAACAGCGGCGTGATGTCCCACGGAGAGTCGTCGATGCCGGCGTGTGGGTCGCCGCGCTCGGCCAGTCGCGCCGGGACGGTGCGCAGGTCGAAGTCGTCCGGATCGACCTCGGGCAGCTCGTCCCAGCCCAGCGGCGTGGAGACGGTGGCCCGGGGGTTGGCCCGCAGCGAGTACGCGCAGGCGATCGTCCGGTCTCGCGCCATCTGGTTGTAGTCGACGAAGACCCGGGTGCCGCGCTCCTCCTTCCACCAGGCGGTGGTGACCAGTGCCGGCCGGCGCCGCTCCAGCTCCCGGGCCAGCGCGATCGTCGCCCGGCGGACCTCGACGAACGTCCAGCGTGGCTGGATGCGCAAATAGACGTGGACGCCGCGGCCGCCGGAGGTCTTCGGCCAGCCGGGCACGCCCAGCTCGTCGAGGATCCCCCGCAGCTCGGCCGCGGCGGTGGTGGCGTCGGCGAAGTCGGTGCCGGGTTGCGGGTCGAGGTCGACGCGCAGCTCGTCGGGGCGATCTGGGTCGGCGGCACGGACCGGCCAGGGGTGAAAGACAACCGTGCCCATCTGCGCCGCCCAGGCAACGTGGGCCAGGTCGGCCGGGCAGAGCTCCGCCGCCGTCCGGCCGCTGGGGAAGCTGATCTGCGCGGTCTCGACCCACGACGGGACCCCCCGGGCCGGCACCCGCTTCTGGAAGAACATCTCCCCCTCGACGCCCTCCGGGAAGCGTTGCAGCGTCGTCGGCCGGTTCCGCAACGCCCGCATGATGCCGTCGCCGACGGCCAGGTAGTAATGGAAGACGTCGGCCTTGGTGAACCCCCGCTGCGGGAACATCACCCGGTCCGGACTGGTCAGCCGGACGCGGCGCCCGGCGACCTCGATCTCCCCGGCAGAGTTGATCTCCCCGGCGGCCCTGATCTCCCCGGCAGAGTTGGTCTTGTCGGCGGCCTTGGTCTTGTCCGCGGCCTTGGTCTTGTCGGCCCCTGCCTTCGTGCCACCCATGGCGCGACGATATGCGATGGCTCCGACATCCGACGTACCGTTGGCGGGTGAGTCTCGACGACAGCGAACTGCCCCGCACCGAGGACGAGTGGCGGGTCCGACTGAGCCCGGAGGAGTTCCGGGTGCTGCGGCAGGCCGGCACCGAGGCCCCGTGGACCGGCGAGTACGTGAACACCAAGACCTCGGGTATCTACCACTGCCGGGCCTGCGGGCTGGAACTGTTCTCCAGCGACACGAAGTTCGACTCGCACTGCGGTTGGCCGAGCTTCGACGACGCCATCCCGGGCCGGGTCGAGGAGATCGAGGACCACAGCCTCGGCATGGTCCGTACGGAGATCCGCTGCGCCCGGTGCGACAGCCACCTCGGGCACGTGTTCCACGGCGAGCGGTTCACCCCGAAGGACACCCGGCACTGCGTGAATTCGGTCGCCATCCGGCTGGAACCACGCGACACCTGACCGACCCGGCCGGCGCCGCCGGCGGCCCTGATTCGAGGTGTCCGCCGTCGAGCGACCCGACCTTCGCTCCGTCCGGCTCCGCCGGCGGCGGACTCAGCCGCTCGCCGGTTCGGCCATCAGCTCGACCTGCGCGGTCCGCGACCGGGCGACGCGTTCGGCCAACTCGCGGACCGGCGTGCTGCCGCCGAGTGCCAGGTGCGCCCGGGCGAGATCGGCGGCCGCCTCTTGGTGCGCGGCCAACACCGAGCGCAGGACGCGGTCCACGTCGGCCGGCGACGCCCCGCGCAGCCGGGCCAGGTCGTCGGCGTCGGCGTGTCCGGCGTGGTCGTGCTCCCCGCCGGTGGTGGGCCGGCCGGCGTCCCGAAGCCAGGTTCGCATGGTCCGAAGTTCGTCGGTCTCGGTCGCCGCGATCGCGGCGACCAGGGTGCGGAGCCGGGAGTCGGTCAGGCGCTCCTCGACCAGCTCGACGATCTCCAGTGTCCGCTCGGTGTGTGCCACCATCGCGGTGAGGAACGGAGCATCCACTCCCCGCAGGCTCACCGGGGCGGTGACGAGGGTGGCGGTCGGGGACGGCAGGCTACCGCCGGCACAGCCGGCGACGAGCAGCAGCACCGCGAGCAGGGCGCCGGGCCAGGGTCCGCGGGTGCGGCACGCTCTGGGTAGGGGCCGCACCCGTTCGGTCAGACCTGGGTCCACAGCGCCGGGGTGTACGGCGGTTCCCAGCCGGGCAGCGCGGTGTGCGCCTGCCGGCACCGGTACGTCGCCGCGCCGTACGTGACCTGGTCATCAATCTGGTAGGCGCGGCCCGCCGTCCAGGTGTCGCCCGGGGTGGGCGGGTTGGTCGTCGGCGCGGCGGTCGGCGTCGGGCTCGGGCTGGGGCTCGGTGGCGGCGTGGTCGGGGTGGGCCCGGGGCCGCCGCCGATCTGTAGGTCGACGCAGGAGTAGAAGGCGTTGGCGGTGTCGGCGATGTTCCAGACCGCGAGGACCTTCTGCCGGCCGGAGTGGCCGCCGAGGTTGACCGTGTGTGACACGGTGGCGCCGGGCTGCTGGCCGCCGCCGTCGAACACCGCGACCCGGGTGTCGCCGACGAAGTACTCCCAGTTGCTGGTGGCGTGCCGGGCGGTGTTGGTCCAGGTGAACGTCGCCGTGCTGCCGACGCTGGTGGCCGGCCACTCCCGACTGTCGTCGTCGAGGACGGCGAAGCGGGCGATCCCGGCGTGGCAGCTGCGCAGCCCCTTGGGGCCCTCGACGCTCTGCGGCTCCCATTTGATCTGGCCGCAGTCCGGCACCCGGTTCTGCGCGCAGAGCGCCTGCCGGCTCGGTGGGCCGGACACGTAGCCGTGCGCCTGGGCCGGCGCGGCCACGGCCAGCGAGGACCCGACAGCGCCCACCGCGACCAGCGGGAGGGTGATTCTTCGATGCATGGTGGCATCTCCT
The DNA here is from genome assembly GCF_030345795.1 of Micromonospora sp. WMMA1363. Taxonomy (NCBI): domain Bacteria; kingdom Bacillati; phylum Actinomycetota; class Actinomycetes; order Micromonosporales; family Micromonosporaceae; genus Micromonospora; species Micromonospora sp. WMMA1363. Next base: position 66,908 of record NZ_JAUALB010000001.1, on the reverse strand, counting down.
TCGCGGACGAAACTACTGAGGATGCCACTCAAAATAATTTAAACCTTGTTAACAGTAAAGACTCCCATCGATAACAACATCGACCAAAGCCAGCGTCAGAGCAGCAGCAGACTGCCGTTCTCGTCGATCCGGTCGGCGGAGTCGTCGTCGAGCCAGACCCCGCCGGTGGCCAGGTACCGGAAGCGGTACTGGCCCGGCCCGAGCCGGACGGTGACCGTGCGCGTACCGTCCCGGCGGGCGACCAGCTCATGCCGACCCGGCTCCCACCCGTTGAAGCAGCCCACCACGCTGACCCTTCCCGGCGGGGTGTCACGGGGGAGGCAGAAGGTGACCCGGGTCTGGTTGCCGAAGAGCCGGTTGCGCTTGATCACTTTTCCTCCGGGGTCGAGGTTGTTCCACCGGTACCAACGGCCGACACGCCAGGGACGACTCGCCGTGAAACCGCACCAGATTCGCTGATTCCGGTGCAGGGGCACGTCAGGTGTCCGACCCTGGCGTTACCGGTCCACCAGCGGGGGTTTGTCATGGCGACCTGTGAGGTCTGCGGGAACGACTACTGGATGTCGTTCGAGGTGCGTACGGTCAGCGGCGACGTGCACACCTTCGACTGCTTCGAATGCGCCGTGCACCGGATGGCGCCGATCTGTGAACACTGCCAGGTCAAAATCGTGGGGCACGGGGTGGAGGTGTCCGGACGGTTCTTCTGCAGCGCCCACTGCGCGCGGGCCGAAGAAGGGGAACAGGGCGCCAAGGTCCGCGACGCCGTCGGTGCCCGCCCGGCCTAGCGCTGCGCCGTCGGTGCCCGCCCGGCCTAGCGCTGCGCCGTCGGTGCCCGCCCGGCCTGGCGCTACCGAAGCGCCCGCGGCAGTCGGACGACGCGACGGTCACCAACCGGAGGAATTGCGCGCGAGCATGCGCGCCGCCACGGTGGGTAGGGACGCCAGCACCGTAACCGAGCGGTAAGGCCCAGCGGGCCCGACGCACCGCTAACATCCGGACATGCCCGTCACCGCCCTCCGCGCGATCCCGCTCGCCCTGGCCGCCGCTCTCGCGCTCACCGCCTGCACCGACAGCGGTGCGCCAACCGCCGCCACGCCGACCACCGCCACACCAACCGCCATCCCGACGGAGCCCGCGACCACCACCGCCAGCCCGGACACCACCGCGAGCCCGACCGCGGTGCCGCCGGCCCTCGACTTCACCGCCCGCACCATCGACGGCGGGTCCTTCGCCGGCGCGAGCCTCGCCGGCCGGCCCGCTGTGCTGTGGTTCTGGGCCGCCTGGTGCACCCGCTGCCGTGGCGTCGCCGACTCGGTGGCCGCCGTCGCGCGGGACAACGCCGCCCAGGTCAACCTGGTCGGGGTGGCCGGGCTGGGCAGTGGCGACGACGCGATGCGCCGGTTCGCCAAGGACACCGGCATCGAGGGCTTCCCGAACCTCGCCGACGACGACGGCACGGTGTGGCGCCGGTTCGGCGTCACCAGCCAGGAACACTACGTGCTGCTGGACTCGACCGGGAAGGTCGTACACACCGGGCCGCTGTCGCAGGCCGACCTGCGGCGGCGCGTGGCCGAGCTGAGCTGACGTGGACGCCCCGTACGGCCTCGCGCTCGGCGCTGGCCTGCTCGCCGCCGTCAACCCGTGCGGCTTCGCGCTGCTGCCCGCGTACCTCTCGATGCTGGTGGTGGGTGACGGCCCGGCGGACACGCGCGGGCCGCTCGCGCCGGTGGGCCGGGCGCTGGCCCTGACCGGCGCGATGACCATCGGCTTCGTCGCGGTCTTCGGCGCGTTCGGGCTGCTCGCCGGCCCCGCCGCCGACGCCCTCGCGAGCCGCCTGCCCTGGGTGTCGGTCGCGATCGGCCTCGCCCTGGTCGCCGCCGGCGGCTGGCTGCTCACCGGCCGGGCACTGCCCACGTTCGCGCCCCGGCTGGCCAGCGGCCCCGAGGTACGGAGGAGCTTCGGGTCGATGGTTCTCTTCGGCGCGGCGTACGCGATCGCCTCGCTCGGCTGCACCATCGGTCCGTTCCTGGCCGTCGTGGTCGCCGGGTTCGGGGCCGGCAGCCCACTCGCCGGGATCGGGCTGTTCGTCGCGTACGCGATCGGCATGGGCCTGGTGGTCGGCGCCGCCGCGCTCGCGGTCGCGCTGGCCCGGGAGTCCCTGGTCCGCCGCGCCCGGCGGGCCGCGCCGCTGCTCGGCCGCCTCGCCGGCGCTCTGCTCGTGCTCACCGGCGGGTACGTGGCCTGGTACGGCTGGTACGAGATCCGGGTCTTCTCCGGCAGGAGCGGCGACGATCCGGTGATCGAGGCCGCCGGCCGGGTGCAGTCCGCGCTCAGCGAATGGGTGACCGGCCTGGGTCCGTGGGTGGTCGCGTCCACCGCCGGGGCGCTGCTCACGGTGGCCGCCGGCGGCACGGTGCTACGCCGTCGCCGGCGTGCCGCCAGCCGCCCGGCCTCCGCTCCGGCCGAACCGGTGGACGCCGCCTGACCGGCCCGCCTCCAGCGACGCCCCGACGACTCCTACGCCCGGCACGGCTTCACGATCAGCGGTACGCCGAGGACGGCATACCGCACACCCCGATACGCCGAAACGCGTTGCCAAGGGCCTTCCGCTCACGGCAGGGTCGACAAGGGCCTTCCGCTCACGGCAGGCAGGAGACGATGTCGGAAATCGGGCGGCGACGGCCGGTGTAGAAGGGGACCTCCTCGCGGACGTGCAGCCGGGCCCGGGAACCCCGCAGGTCGCGCATCAGGTCGACGACGCGGTGCAGCTCGTCGGCCTCAAACGCGAGCAGCCACTCGTAGTCCCCGAGCGCGAACGAGGCGACCGTGTTGGCCCGCACGTCCGGGTAGCCACGCGCCATCCGGCCGTGCTCGGCCAGCAGCTCCCGCCGCTCGGCGTCCGGCAGCAGGTACCACTCGTACGAGCGAACGAACGGGTACACGCACAGGTACGCCCGGGCCTCCTCGCCGGCCAGGAACGCCGGGATGTGGCTCTTGTTGAACTCGGCCGGCCGGTGCAACGCCATCTGCGACCAGACCGGGGTCATCGCGCGTCCCAGGGTGGTGCGCCGGAACCGCAGGTACGCATCCTGGAGCGCGTCGCTGGACGAGGAGTGCCACCAGATCATCAGATCGGCGTCCGCCCGCAGACCGGCGACGTCGTAGGTGCCCCGGACGGTCACGTCCTTACCGGCCAGCTCCGCGATGAGTGCCTCGACCTCACCGGCGACGTTCTCGCGCAGCGACGGCAGCGGGCTGTTGGCCCGGTACACCGACCACATGGTGTAGCGGATGGTGGCGTTCAGCTCCTTGAGCCGGGCCACGTTGGTCTGCTCGGTCATGTCCCGAAACCTCCCAGTGCTGTGATGATCTCGTCGGCAGCCGTCACGCCGGAGCGGACGCAGACCGGGATACCGACACCGTCGTACGCGGCACCTGCCAGGGCCAGTGTCGGGTGACCGACCCGTACCGCCGACCGGGCGGCTGCCACCCGGTCGAGGTGGCCCGGCGCGTACTGCGGCAGCGACCCGCCCCACCGCTGCACGTGCCGGGCGACCGGCGCGGGCAGCGGGGCGCCGAGCACCGCCGACAACTCCCGGTGCACGGCGACCGCCAGGTCCTCGTCCGGGCGCTGCAGCTGCGCCTCGTCGCCGTACCGGCCGACCGACGCACGAACCAGCGCAAGCCCATCCGGGCGGCGCAGGTGCCCCCACTTCGTGGTGAAGAACGTGGATGCCTTGACCAGTAGCCCCTCGGCGGCCGGCACCAAGAAGCCAGACAGCGCCGGCAGGGCTGGCTCCGGCAGGGCGAGGGTGACCAGCGCGACGCTGGCGTAGTCCAGCCCGCCGATCGCCGCGGCGGCCAGCGGGGCGACGCCACCGAGCAACCGCGCCGCCGGGCGGGCCGGCACCGCCAGCACCACCGCGTCGACATCGATCAGCTCCGCGTCACGGATCGAACCGACAGTCAGCCGCCAGCCGGCGCCGACCGGGGTGAGCTCGCGGACCGCCGCGTCCCGGCGGATCGTCGCTCCACTGGCTGTCGCGGCCGTCTCGGCCAGGGTGCCCAGGCCACCGGCCAGGGTCCCGAACACCGGCGCACCCGGCGACCGGGGCGCGGCGGCCCGCGCGGCACGCACCGCGTCGACCAGGGTGTGCTCGACGCGGGCGGAGCGGGTCAGCGCCGGCATGGTGGTGGCCAGCGACAGGTCGTCGGCGCGGCCCGCGTACACGCCGCCCAGCATCGGGTCGACCAGCCGGTCGACCACCTCGTCGCCGAGCCGCGCGCGGACCAGCGCCCCCACCGCGACGTCGTCGTGGGGGCCGAGCAGCGCCCGGCCGGTATCCCGGTCGGCGTCCGCCGCCGGCCGGGCGACCGTGGTCACCGCGGCCAGATCCCCGGGCACACCGACCAGCGTGCCGCCCGGGATCGGGCGCAGCCCGCCGTCGACGACCAGCGCCGCCTGCCCGACGGTCGGGTGCACGATGCGGTCGGCCAGCCCGAGCCGGCGGACCAGGGCCACGGCTGCGGACTGGCCACCGGCCGGGTCGCGCATGAGGAACGACTCCGCGCCGAACTCCACCGCCTGGCCGGCCAGGTCGCCGGTGCGCAGCTTGCCACCGAGCGCGCCGCTCTGCTCGTACACCGTGATCTCGGTGCCGGCGGGAGCGCGGTCGCGCAGCCGCACGGCGGCGGCCAGGCCGGCGATCCCGCCGCCGACCACCGCGACCCGCCACGGTGCCGGCATGCCGATCAGCCCCGCTCGGCCGGCCGGGCGGACAGTTCGTGGACCAGCGCCACCACCGGGTCAACACGTCCGGGTCGGTCTCCGGCAGCACCCCGTGGCCGAGGTTGAACACGTGCCCCGGGGTGGTCCGGCCCTGCTCCACCACCCGCCGCACCTCGGCCTCCACCACCGGCCACGGCGCGAGCAGCACACACGGGTCGAGGTTGCCCTGCACGGCCCGCCCGGGGCCGATCCGGCGGGTGGCCACGTCCAACGGCGTACGCCAGTCGACGCCGACCACGTCGGCACCGGCCTCGCCCATCGCGGTCAGCAGTTCGCCGGTGCCGACCCCGAAGTGGATGCGGGGTACACCCGCGTCGGCGAGCCCGGCGAGGACCGTCCGCGAGTGCGGCAGCACGAAGCGACGGTAGTCGGCCTCGGAGAGAGCGCCGGCCCACGAGTCGAAGAGCTGCACCGCGGAAACCCCGGCGTCGACCTGGACCCGTAGGAAAGCCAGCGTCACCTCGGCGAGCCGGCCGGCGAGGGCGTGCCAGAGGTCCGGGTAGCCATACATCAGGGCCTTGGTCTTCGCGTGGGTGCGCGAGGGGCCACCCTCGACCAGGTAGCTGGCCAGCGTGAACGGGGCGCCGGCGAACCCGATCAACGGGGTGCCACCCAACTCCGCGACCAGCATCCGCACCGCCTCGTCCACGTACGAGACGTCGTCGCAGCCGATCGGGCGGATTCGCTCCACACCCTGCCGGTTGGTGACCGGTTCGGCCACCACCGGTCCGGTGCCGGGCACGATGTCCAGGTCGACCCCGGCGGCGGCGACCGGCACCACGATGTCGCTGAACAGGATGGCCGCGTCGACCCCGTGCCGACGGACCGGTTGGAGGGTGATCTCGGTGACGAGATCCGGTCGCCGGCAGGACTCCAGCATCGCCACGTTGGCTCGGATCTCGCGGTACTCCGGCAGCGACCGGCCCGCCTGGCGCATGAACCAGACCGGGGTGTGCGGGCCGGGTTCACGCCGGCACGCCCGGACGAAGGCTGAGTCGGCGGGTCCGCCGGGGTGGGCGTCCTCGTCTCGGGCCGCGGTGCCCGTGGGGTCGGTGCTCATCGCGGCCATCGTGCCACGCGCCCCGGCGGTCTCCGCGCCCACCGCCACCATTTGTGACCGGCGTCCGACCGGCTGGGGAAGTGAGCTGTTCAGCGCCTTGGGGAATGCCGAACCCGGGTCCGGTTCCGCGCGCCAGCCGAGCCAGGCGCCGGTTCCCGGCCCGGGTGCCGGCCGCGGTGACATCGGCGCGCCGCCCGGAAGGCCGGCGGGCGGCGGCATAGGCTGCCGGCATGGCCCCCCCGATCGCGCTTCCGGAGACCTTCGCCCGGGCGGTCGCCGGGCTACGGTCCGCGGTGTCCCGGGCGGAGATCCTGCTGGAGGAGGTCGGCGCGCCCCAGCGGCTGGCTCCCTACGCGTTCGCGCTTTCCGCGACGGTGCTCCGTGACGGCGACGAGGTGGCGACCGGGCGACTGATCCTGTTGCACGACCCGGCCGGGCACGAGGCGTGGCAGGGCACCCTGCGGCTGGTCACGTACGTGACTGCCGAGCTGGAGGTGGACCTGGCCGCCGACCCGCTGCTGCCCGGGGTGGGCTGGACCTGGCTGACCGATGCCTTGGCGGCGCAGGATGCCCGGTACCGGGCGATCGGCGGAACGGTCACGCAGACCGTGTCGACCCGGTTCGGCGAGCTCGCCGGGCCGCCCGCGGCCGGCGACGTCGAACTCCGGGCGTCGTGGACACCGATCGACGACGATCTCACGCCGCACCTGCACGCCTGGTGCACGCTGCTCGCCTCCACCGCCGGCCTCCCGCCGCCCGGCGTGACGGCACTCCCCGAGCACCGACCCGCTGGCGCGGCCTGACCGATCAGAGGTTTTTGGGTCTCCTCACACCGTCAGCAGATCTTGAAACTGTCGCAAGCGGTCTTGATCGGTACGGCGAGACCGATCCCCTCGGCGTCGCGCGCCTTGGCTGTGGCGATGCCGACCACCTGCTTGCTGCCGTTGACCACCGGGCCGCCGGAGTTGCCCGGGTTGATCGGAGCGTCGAACTGGATCGCCGGCGGGTCACCGCCCTCGGCCTCGCGGAACGCGCTCACCACACCGGTGGTGACGCTGTCCTCCAGACCGAGCGGGGCACCCACCACGACGATCTGCTGCCCGGACCGCACCGCCGCGGAAGCGGCGGCAAGACCGGTGAACTTGCTGGTCGTCCGCAGGTGGGCGATGTCGTTGTCCTTGTCCACCGTGACGATGGTTGCCGGGAAGCGTTGATCGGTGCGCTCCAGGAGAATCTGCCGGCCACCACCCTCCCAGACCCCTTCGACCACGTGGAAGTTGGTGAACAGGTTGGTGCCGCCTCCGGCGGTCGGTCCGCCCACCGCGAACGCGGAGCCGGTGAACCGGCCGGCGCGCACCCGGAACACGGTGGGCAGCACGGCGCTGGCGACGGCTTCCGGGTCGAACGCGGCGCCGGCCCGCTCCTCCAGGGCTTCCGCCCGCGTCTCCAGGCCGTCGAGCCGCGCCCCGGCACCCTGCTGGGCGGTGTCAAGCCGCCGATCGGTGTCGCCAAGCCGGTCGGTGAGCCGATCGATCTGGTACGCCTGCGCACCGGTCACCAGGATCAGCACGGCGACGAGCAGTGCGGCCAGGCGGCCGGGCCAGACCCGTCGGGGGGCCGCCGGGGCGGGGGTCGGCTGGGTGCCAGGCCAGGCTCCGGCCGGGCCCCCGGTCGCCGGGACACCAGGCCAGACCACTGACGGGAGGCCGGGCCGGGCGACCGCCGGGACGGCAGGCCCCGGCGCCCGGGTGACCGACGGCCCCGAGGCGGGCGGGGCGGCCCAACGCCGCCCGGGGCCGGCGGGGCGGCGAAGGCAGCGGGAGCCGGCGCTCCCGCGGCGGTGGACGGCACGGCGCCGGTGTCCCGGTTGCCCGGCGCCGCGGATCCGGGGGCACCGTTGCGGGCGCCGGCCTGGGCCGGCGGAAACCAGGTGGCGGGCGGTGGCGCCGGGAGCTGGCCGGGATCGACGGCGCCGGGACCGGTCGGGGCCGGCCGGTGCGCCGCAGGCGGGTACCCGGGGGCCGTCGGCGAGGACAGCTCGGAGACGATCGGCCGGGGGGCCGGGCGGACGCCGGGCTGATCGGGTGTGATCGCGCCGGAGCCGTCCTCCGTCCCGGACCAACCGTAGCCCGCAGCCATGCTCCCTCGTCCTCCCCGAGCACACCCGGACCGCACCGATGCCCGGCGCACTCACCCGGTTCAATGGACCGTACCTGCACGAATGCCCTTTGTCTCCCCCGGTGTCCGGACGACTGCGGGACACCTGCCGGCCATCTCCCCGACACGCACCGGACCGGCTGCACCCACGCGATCGGGTCCCGCAATAGGGTTGGCAGGTGACCGACGAACCACCCCAGAGCCGTCGGGCCGCCGAAAGCCGTACGGGAAGTACACCGCACCGCCCGCCGTCGGCCCAGTCGGAGCCGGAGGACGCGGGGGAGCAACCGACCGTCGACGGGCCCGTTCCGCTGATCGCCCCGCATGAGGGAACACCACAGCCGGTGGCCACGCCGAGCGAGCTCGACGAGGTCCTCGCCCGCTTCGCGGCGGGCACCGGCCCGGTCGCCCTGGATGCCGAACGCGCCTCGGGCTACCGATACAGCCAGCGTGCCTACCTCGTGCAGCTGCGCCGCGCGGGCGCCGGCACGGCGCTTATCGACCCGCTACCGCTGCCCGACCTGGCCGTGCTCGACGAGGTGATCGGTGAGGCCGAGTGGGTGCTGCACGCCGCCAGCCAGGACCTACCCTGCCTCGCGGAGCTGGGGCTGCGTCCCCGCCGGCTGTTCGACACCGAGCTCGCCGCCCGGCTGGCCGGCTTCGAGCGGGTCGGTCTGGCCGCGCTGACCGAGCAGCTACTCGGCTTCAGGCTGGAGAAGCACCACTCGGCGGCGGACTGGTCGAGCCGGCCCCTGCCGGAGTCCTGGCTGACGTACGCCGCCCTCGACGTGGAGCTGCTGGTCGAGCTGCGCGACGCGCTCGACGCCGAGCTGACCCGGCAGGGCAAGTCCGGGTGGGCGGCGGAGGAGTTCGCCGCCGTGATCCGCAATGGTGCCCGCCCGCCGCGGTTCCGCGCCGACCCGTGGCGTCGCACCTCCGGGATCCATCGGGTGCGCGGGGCGCGGGCGCAGGCCCGGGTCCGGTCGCTGTGGTACGCGCGGGACCAGATCGCCGCCCGCCGGGATGCCGCTCCGGGCCGGGTGCTGCCGGACTCGGCGATCGTCGCGGCCGCCGAGCTGGACCCGAGGGACGAGAAGACGCTGCTGACACTGCCCGGTTTCGGTGGTCGCTCGGTCCGGCGGCTCGCCCGGACGTGGCTGGCCGCCCTGGACGATGCCCGGGAGCTGCCGGACGAGGCGTTGCCGGTCGCACCCGCGGTCGAGGGCCCACCGCCGCCGCACCGGTGGGCCGAGCGGGACCCGGTGGCCGCGGCCCGGCTGGCCCGGTGCCGGGAGGTGGTCGTCCGGGTCGCGGGCGAGCACCGGCTCCCGCCGGAGAACCTGATCGCCCCCGACTCGGTCCGCCGGCTGGCCTGGGTCCCGCCCGAGGAGGTGACGGATGGGACCGTGGTGGAGACCCTACGTGGGCTCGGCGCCCGCGAGTGGCAGCTCGGCCTGCTCCTACCCGCCCTGACGGAGGCGCTGACCGTTCCGCTCCTCCCACCACCCGAGGCCTGACCAGGCTCGTTGATCGTCGGGTTGCCGACGCGACACCCGGGAGTTGCCGGCAACCTCACGATCCGCGGGGCCTGCCGCGCGGGCGGATGTGGGGTGGGCCACACGGGGTGTGGTGTCGAGGTTGGTTACTGACGAGTAGCATCCGAGAGAAACCGCCAGTGCCGGCTAGGAGGCTCAAGTGCCCCGTGAAGTTCGGGATGTCGTCTTCGTCGACGGTGTCCGCACCCCGTTCGGCAAGGCGGGTGGCATGTACGCCAACACCCGCGCCGACGACCTGGTGATCCGCTGCATCCGCGAGCTGCTGCGCCGTAACCCGCAGCTGCCGCCGGATCGGGTCGAGGAGGTCGCGATCGCCGCCACCACCCAGATCGGCGATCAGGGCCTCACCATCGGCCGGACCGCCGCCCTGCTGGCCGGCCTACCCAAGACCGTCCCCGGCTTCGCCATCGACCGGATGTGCGCCGGCGCCATGACCGCGGTGACCACGGTTGCCAGCGGCATCGCCATGGGCGCGTACGACGTCGCCATCGCCGGCGGTGTCGAGCACATGGGCCGGCACCCGATGGGCGAGGGCGTCGACCCCAACCCCCGCATCGTCGCCGAGAAGCTGGTCGACCCGTCCGCCCTGGTCATGGGTGCCACCGCGGAGAACCTGCACGACCGCGTCCCGCACGTCACCAAGGAGCGCACCGACGCGTTCGCGCTCGCCTCGCAGCAGAAGACCGCGAAGGCGTACGCCAACCGCAAGATCCAGGACGACCTGGTATCGGTGGCGGTCCGTGACCCGGAGGCCGGCTGGGGTCTGGCCACGGTGGACGAAGCTCCCCGGGACACGTCGATGGAGAAGCTCGGCACCCTGAAGACGCCGTTCCGCCCGCACGGCAAGGTGACCGCGGGTAACGCGGCCGGCCTGAACGACGGCGCCACCGCAAGCCTGCTCGCCGCCGAGGAGACCGCCCGCGAGCTGGGCCTGCCGGTCGCCATGCGGCTGGTCTCGTATGGCTTCGTCGGCGTCGAGCCGGAGGTGATGGGCGTCGGCCCGATCCCGTCAACCGAGAAGGCCCTGCGCATCGCCGGTCTAACCGTCGACGACATCGGCCTGTTCGAGCTGAACGAGGCGTTCGCCGTCCAGGTACTCGCCTTCCTCGACCACTTCGGCATCGCCGACGACGACCCCCGGGTGAACCCGTGGGGCGGTGCGATCGCCATCGGTCACCCGCTCGCCTCCTCGGGTGTGCGGCTGATGACGCAGCTCGCCCGGCAGTTCGCCGAGCACCCCGAGGTCCGCTACGGCCTCACCGCCATGTGCATCGGCATCGGCATGGGCGGCACCGTGATCTGGGAGAACCCGCACTGGGAGGGTGAAGGCAAGTGAACGCGAGGAGTGAGCTTGCGAGCCCCGCAGCCGCGAAGGGGGAAGACAAATGAACGCGAGGAGTGAGCTTGCGAGCCCCGCAGCCGCGAAGGGAGAAGGCACAGTGAGCCTCGCGGCACCGAACGAGGTCATCACCAAGGCGCTGCTGCGCCAGGTGAACGTACCAGGGCTGGACCGCCCCGCCGCCCTGATCACCCTGGACAACGGCTTCGACCACACCAAGCCGAACACCTTCGGCCCGGGTGGTCTGACCAGTCTGGACGAGGCGATCACCGCCGCCCTCTCGGCGAACCCGGCGTTCGTCGCGGTCACCGGCAAGCCGTACATTTTCTGTGTCGGGGCGGACATCACCGGTCTGCCGCTGCTCGCCGACCGCGAGCAGGCGCTGGAGATCGGCCGCCTCGGCCACCGGGTCTTCGCCCGGCTCAAGGACAGCGAGATCCCGACCTTCGCCTTCGTCAACGGCGCGGCGATGGGTGGCGGCCTGGAACTGGCGCTGCACTGCCACTACCGCACGCTGTCGGCGGGCGCGGCGGCCCTCGCCCTGCCCGAGGTCTCGCTCGGCCTCATCCCGGGCTGGGGCGGCACCCAGCTGCTGCCGAACCTGATCGGCATTCCGGCGGCGACTCAGGTGATCATCCAGAACCCGCTGATGCAGAACAAGACGCTCAAACCGAAGCAGGCCGCCCAGATGGGCATCGCGGACGTGCTGCTGGAACCGGCGGACTTCCTGGAACGCTCGCTGGCGTGGGCCGCGGGCGTCGTCACGGGCGAGGTCACGGTCACCCGACCCGAGGTCGACAAGGACATGTGGGCGGGCGTGCTGTACTTCGCCCGACAGACCCTGGACTCCCGGCTGCACGGTGCCGTCCCGGCCGCGTACAAGGCGCTGGATCTGCTGGAGACGGCGAAGGACGCCGATTTCGCCACCGGCACCGCCGCCGAGGACGAGGCCCTCGCCGACCTGGTCTTCTCCGAGGAGCTACGCAGCGGCCTGTACGCGTTCGACCTGGTGCAGCGGCGGGCCAAGCGGCCGGCCGGCGCACCGGACAAGGACCTGGCCCGGCCGGTCACCAAAGTCGGCATCGTGGGCGCCGGCCTGATGGCCAGCCAACTCGCCCTGCTCTTCGCCCGCCGCCTCCAGGTGCCGGTTGTGCTGACCGACCTGGACCAGGCCCGGGTCGACAAGGGCGTGGCGTATGTGCACCAGCAGATCGAGAAGTCGGTCAGCAAGGGCCGGATGGACTCCGGTACCGCGGCCAAGCTCTACGGCCTGGTGAGCGGCTCGGTCGACAAGTCCGTCTTCGCCGACGCCGACTTCGTCATCGAGGCCGTCTTCGAGGACCTGGGCGTCAAGAAGCAGGTCTGGGCCGAGCTGGAGAAGATCGTCAAGCCGGAGGCTGTGCTCGCCACCAACACGAGCTCGCTGTCCGTCACGGCGATGGCCGAGAATCTGGAGCACCCGGAGCGGGTGGTCGGCTTCCACTTCTTCAACCCGGTCGCCGTCCTCCCGCTGCTGGAGATCGTCCGCGGCGAGCGGACCGACGACGCCACGCTGGCCACCGCCTTCGCGGTCGGCAAACAGCTGAAAAAGTCCTGCGTGTTGGTCAAGGACGCACCCGCGTTCGTGGTCAACCGGCTGCTGACCCGTTTCCTGGGTACGATCCTCGAGGCCGTCGACACCGGCGCCCCGCTTGACGTGGCGAACAGCGCGCTGGACCCGCTGGGCCTGCCGATGCGCCCGCTCGCCCTGCTCCAGCTGGTGGGGCCGGCCGTGGCTCACCACGTGGGCGGCACGCTGCACGCGGCTTTCCCGGACCGGTTCGGCGTCAGCGAGAACCTCAAGCGGATCGCCGACTCCGGCCAGCCAATCGTCGTCGATGACGAGATCAACGCCGAGGTGGCGAAGCTGCTCGTGGTGGGCGACCAGCCGCTGACCGCCGAGCAGGTCCGGCAGAACGCGCTCGAAGCGCTGGCGCAGGAGATCCGGCTCATGCTCGACGAGGGTGTGGTCGCCGAGGCGCAGGACATCGACCTGTGCATGGTCCTTGGCGCCGGGTGGCCGTTCCACCTGGGCGGCGTCACGCCGTACCTGGACCGGACGGGCACCGCCGAGCGGGTCACCGGGAAGCGGTTCCTGCCGCACGGCGTGGCCAGCCTGCCCGCCTGACGGTCGGCTCCCCTGCGAACGCGGTGGCCGCCCGTACCGGCGGCCACCGCGTTCGTCGTCCACGGCATGCTGCGGGGCAGCGGGACACACTGCCGGCCCGATACCATCACCCGTCGCATCTTTGCCTGGAGCTGATGTCATGTCCTCACCGCCGGTCGACCCCTGGTCCGGGCAGCCGGAGCGCGGCTCGGACTCCGATTCGCACCCCCGGGTCCCCCCGTCTCCACCGAGGTGGGAGCAGCAACCCAGTGCTCCCGAGCCCCGGCCGGGCTGGCCAGCCCCACCTTCCGCGCAGGGCACGGCGCCCACTGCCGGCACGCGCCGGGCCGCGGAGCCCGGACCGGCCCCGGACCGGCCGCCGCAACCGCGGAACTGGGCCGACCCCACCCCGTCCGGCACCCGGCCGACGGCCGCCTGGCCGAACGCCTCCCAGCCGCAGACCCCGCCGACGCGTTCCTGGCCGGACATCCCGGCTCCGGCCGGCCGACCCGGCTCCGCCGGCGACTGGCCGTCCCCGGCGGACCCGTGGCGGCCCGCCGGGCCGGCCGGTGCTGGCAGTCCACCGGCCCCGACCGCCGGCAACTGGCCCGCGCCGCCGCCCGGTTTCCGGCCACCCTCGCCCGCCGACCAACCCACCCAGGTGTACGCCTCCTTCCCGCCCATCCCTGCGGCCGAGGCGCCGACCAGCGGGTCCGGGCACGGCCAGCGGACCGCCGTCGGGGGCTACGGGCAGCCGGCCGCCATCCCGTACCCGCAGCCGGGCGCGTTCCCGTCGGGGCCGACGGGCGGGGACACCCCGGGCGGCGCGCCAACTCGGCGGTCCCGGCTTCCGTTGGTGCTGTCGCTGGGCCTCGCCGGGCTGCTGGTGCTGTGCCTGGGCGGCGGCGGTCTCGCCTACGTCGCCCTGTCCGGCGACGACGACGCCCCGCCGGCACCGGCGACGACACCCACTGCGAGTGCCACGACCGCCGCCACCAGCGAGGCGGAGGCACCCGCCACCAGCGAGGCCAAGGCGCCCGATCCCAGCCCCGACCCGCGCATCCGGCTCGTCGCACCCAGGACCCTCTCCGGCCGGGCGAAGAGCACCGAGCCGGAGCTGCGGGCCCTGGCCGACGAGATGGTTCGTGAGATGAGGACGACGGTACGCAGCGAGAGTGGCGCGATCGGCGCGTTCTACGGCAGCCCCGAGAAGCAGGACATGGTGATGGTCGCCGGCGCCGCGGGGCTCGTCCTCAACCCGAAGCGGGAGTTGGACGATGCCGTCAAGGCACTCTCGGCGGAGCTGAGCGTCCGGCGGATGTCGAGCGTGTCCCCCGGACCGCTCGGGGGCGTCGCCAAGTGCGGCGACGGCCGCGCCTCGAACATCCCGCTCGGTGTCTGCGCCTGGGCCGACCAGGGCAGCGTCGGGATGATCGTGATGTTCTTCTCATCCTGCAGCAAGGCGAAGGCCGAGTTCACCTCGATCCGAGGACAGGTCGAGAAGCGGTCCTGAGCACTGGAGCCGGCGGGTCGCCGCGGTGCGGCGAGGCGCGGCCCGCCGGGTCCGCGCAACTGGACCATCCCGGTCGGGGACGGGTCAGCGGATGGGATCCACGGCTAGCTAAGATCACGCTTCGCGTTTTCCGAGACCTGGAGCTGACCCATGTCCCAACCGCCAGTCAATCCGTACTCCCCGCAGCCGGGCGACGGCTCGCAGCCGGGCGGGTACCCGGCACCCCAGCCGGGCAGTCACCCGGCTGCGGCGCAGCCGGGCGCGTACGGTCAGCAGCCGGGCGCCGGTTTCCCACCGGCGGCCCCAGCCGAGCCGGGCCCGCCGTTCGGCGTGGTACCGCCCGCGCCGAAGCGGCGCTCGGCCGGCAAGATACTGCTCATCGTGCTCGCGGTGGTGTCGGTGCTCTGCGCGGGCGGCGCCGCGGTCGTCTTCTTCACGGTCGGTGACGAGGTCAAGGAGGCCGTCGACGCCACCAGGGTCCGAGTGGTCGAGCCGGAGACGCTCGCCGGCCGGCCCAAGGTCACCGACCCGAGCCTGCAAGACATCAGCCGGCAGCTGGAAGCCGAGCTGAACAAGACCTTGCCGAACGCCACCAGCACCGTTGGTGCCTTCTACGGTGATCCGGCCAAGCAGGATCTGGTGATGGTGGCGGCCGCCTCTGGGCTGAACCCCGATCCGGCGAAGACGATCGACGAGACGATCACCGGTACCCGGCAGAGCGACGTGGCGATCGGCGAGATGTCCGCGGTGGACCCCGGGCCGCTCGGCGGTGAGGCGAAGTGCGGCGACGCCAAGGCCGCCGACGTGCCCATCGGTGTCTGCATCTGGAGCGACAAGGGCAGCCTCGGCATGATCATGATCTATTTCAAGACCGGTGCCGACGTGCAGCGGGAACTGGTCACCATGCGCGACCAGATCGAGAAGAAGTCCTGACCCACCCTCTCCGCGATCTTGCAGTTTCGGTCGGCGTTCTGACCGTTCATCCGGGATACCCGGTCAACAAGTGCAAGATCGCGGAGGTGGGGGTGGGTGTCAGTCAGGCGCGAGTGACGACCGCGACCCCGTACCGGCGCCGGCCTCGGTCACCGGGTCACCTCGCAGTCCGGCCCGGCGTCGGCCGCCGGCAGCATCACCGTCACCTCGAGACCGCCGCCCGGCTGGGCGGTGGCGCTGACCGCCCCGCCATGTGCGTCGCAGACTGCCCGCACAATGGACAGACCCAGGCCGGAGCCACGCGCCCCGGTGCGCTCCCGGCCGCCCCGCCGGAACGGCTCGAACAGCCCCGGTACGTCGGCCTGATCCACCTCGAAGCCGGTGTTCCCCACCACCAGCCAGGACCGGCGGCCGTCCGACCCGGTCCGCACCCAGAGCCGCCCGTGCAGGTGGTTGTAGCGGACGGCGTTCTCGATGAGGTTGCCGGCCAACCGGTCGAGCAGGCCGGGATCGCCGACCACCGGAGCCGACTCCAACGACGTCTGCACCCGCAGCCCGATCCGCTCCACCTCCCGGCGCATCGCGGACAGGGCGTTGGCGGTGCCGGCGGCCAGGTCACACTCGGTCCGCCGGGCGAGGCGGCGGCCAGCCTGAGCCTCGCTGCGGGCCAGTACCAGCAGCGCGTCGACCAGGCCGTTGGCCCGCTCTGAGGCGTCCCGGACCACGGTGGCCATCCGGCGGTACTCGGCGGCGTCCGCGTCGTCGTCGCTGAGCGTAACGTCAATCTCGGTACGCATCACGGCGAGCGGGGTACGCAGCTCGTGCGACGCGTTGGCGACGAACCGCTTCTGCGCCTCGAAGGCGGCAGCGATGCGGTCGAGCATCGCGTCGAAGGTCTGCGCCAGCTCGGCCACCTCGTCGTCCGCACCCGAGTAGCCGATGCGCTGGTCCAGGGTGGTCTCGCCGAGCCGGCGGGCGGTGCCGGTGACCTGGTGCAGCGGGCGCAGCGCCCGGCCGGCCACCGCGTACGCACCGGCTACTCCGACGACACCGATCGCCAGCAGCGCCGCGAGGCCCTTCGCCAGCAGCTCCCGGCTCGCCGCATCGACCAGTTGGCGTTGCCACAGCCCGGCGTCCAGAGACCGGCCGTCGGTCAGCACGACCGTGGTGCCGGGCAGCAGCTCGTCGGTGGGACGCAGCGCGTCGCGCACCAGCAGCCAGGCCAGCAGCACCAGGATGGCGCCGGCGCCCACCAGCAGGACGCCGTTGAGCACCGTGAGGCGCAGTCGCAGGGTGGGTCGCAGCCGGCGGCTCCGGGTCATGCCGCCCCCTCGCTGATACGGTAGCCCGCGCCGACGACCGTCTCGATGAGCGGCGGGTCACCAAGCTTCCTCCGCAGTGTCATCACGGTGACCCGAACGATGGTGGTGAACGGGTCGGTGTTGGCGTCCCAGACCCGCTCCAGCAGCTCCTCGCTGGAGACCACCGCACCGCGCGCCTTGACCAGCTCGCAGAGGACGCCGAACTCCTTGTTGGTCAGATCGACCGGCATGCCGGCCCGGGTGGCCGTCCGGCGGGCCGGGTCGAGCATCAGGTCGGCCGTCTCCAGCACCGGCGGCGCGGCAGGAGTGGCTCGCCGGCCCAACGCCTGCACCCGCGCGACCAGTTCGTCGAAGGCGAACGGCTTGGGCAGGTAGTCGTCGGCGCCCAGTTGAAGACCCTCGACGCGGTCGGCAACCGTCCCGCTCGCGGTCAGCATCAGCACCCGAGTCAGCGCGCCCGAGGCGGCCAGCTCGGCGCAGATCTGGTCGCCGTGCACGCCAGGCAGGTCCCGGTCGAGCACCACCACGTCGTACCGGGTCACGAAAGCCATCTCGTGACCACTGTCGCCGTCGTACGCCACGTCCACCGCCATGCCACGCTTGCGCAACCCCCGCGCGATCGCGTCGGCGAGGTTGCGCTCGTCCTCGACCACCAGTACCCGCATCCCGGCCTCCTCGCGCCCGACCTCCCGACAACCTAGTGCCGGTCGCCAAGCCCGGTACGCCCCGGTCACGGCTACCGAGAAAACCTGCGACGTACGCGACCCTGCCGACATCCGGGAGCTGGACCTCGCCGCCGGTGCGGCTGGGTCCGTCGGCCTCACCGGGCGGTCATCGGCTCAGCGATCCCGGGCCAGGGCGAGTCCCGCCGCTGGCGCAGCAGGTCATCATCGACCGCCGGGCAGTCGCCCGTCGCCTCCCCGCAACACGTCGCGCACCCGCAGCGTGCCGGTCGACCCGTCCACCTCGGCTACCACCGTTCCACCGGTGGGGTGCGGGTGAACAGCGAACAGCCGCCCGTGGTGTCGAGACAGACCACGGCGCCGCAGGAGTCATCCGGGCCCTCCGGCGGGCGACCAACGGCGACCGGAAGCCTACGTCCTACCGCCCGGTCCCGTCCGCCCCGCCGTGCTGTCCGCCGCGTCTCCGGGACGGTGGGTAGCACCGGGCAGGGGCACCTGGGCGCGGCAATTCCGGCAGATCCCACCTGTACGATGGCGCGTCGTGGCTGTGCCGGTGGTTGATCCCTCACTGAAGACCGTACCCCGATCCGCCGCGGCGCAGCGGTCGCGACGCAACTGGTGGCGGCCCGCCCGCGCCGACGCGCTGGCCATCGGCCTCTACCTCGCGCTCGGCGTTCTGGTCTGCCTCAACTACTGGGTGGACGTGCAGAACCGGGTGTCGTCCCACCTGCCGACCGACCACAGTTGGTTCGAGTGGCTCTTCTCGCACGGAGCGTACTCGGTGCGGCACCTGGAGAACCCGCTCTTCACCACCCGCCAGAACGCCCCGGCCGGGGTGAACATGATGGCGAACACCTCACTGCTCGGGGTGACCCTGCCGCTGGCGCCACTGACCATGCTGGTCGGTCCGCAGGTGGTGTACGCGCTCTACCTCGGCGCCGCCCTCGCCGCCACCGCCGGCACCGCGTACTGGGTGCTCTCCCGGCACCTGGTGCGGTCCCGGGCGGCGGCCTTCGTCGGCGGCGCGTTCCTCGGCTTCGCGCCCGGCGTCGTGCACCACGCCAACGGCCAGCCCAACTTCGTCTCCAACTTTCTCCTCCCGCTGATCGTGCTGCGGGTGATGCGGCTGGGCGAGCCGGGCCGCTGGCGGCGCAACGGCGTGCTACTCGGCCTGCTGGTGACGTACCAGATCTTCATCAACGAGGAGATGCTGCTGCTCACCGCGCTGGCCTGCCTGGTCGTCGTCGGCGCGTACGCGGCGCTGCGGCCACGGGCCGCGTGGCGGCAGGCGGGCACCTTCGCCGCCGCGCTCGGCGTCGGCGGGGGGCTGGCGCTGCTGCTCACCGCGTACCCGATCTGGTTCCAGTTCAACGGCCCGCAGTCCTATCGGGGACTGCAGGGCGGCGTCTTCCACAGCTGGGGCGAGGACCTGAAGGCATTCGTCACCTTCTCGCGGGACACGATCGCCGGTGACGAGGCGGTCGAGCGGACGATCGGGCTCACCGAGCAGAACACCTGGTTCGGCTGGCCGCTGGCGGCGCTGGCGGTGGTGGCTCTGCTGCTACTGGTCCGCCGATCCCTGGTCGCGCGCATCCTGGCGGTGCTCACGGTGGTCTTCACCGTGGCGTCGCTGGGTCCGAAGATCCGGATCGGCGGTGTCGAGACGGAGACCGACGGCCCGTGGGCCCACATCCCCGACGACCTGCCGCTGGTCGAGATGATGATGCCGACCCGACTGAGCCTGGTTGTGGTGGCCGCCGTGGGCGTCCTGCTCGCCCTGGCCTGGGAGGCGGCGTCCGGGGCGGGACGCCCGCCGGTTCCCGCTCAGCGCACCGGCGACGGGCCCCGGCGGTCCCGCCGCTGGCGTCGCCCGGTCGGATGCGCGGCCGTCGCGCTCGCGGTGCTGCCGCTGGTCCCCCGGCCGCTGCCCGCCGAGCGGGTCGAGCCGCCGCCGCACTTCGTCACCGCCGGCGGCTGGCGCCGCTACGTGCCGGATGGTCGGACGCTGGTGCCGGTGCCGATCCCGAGTAACGTGCACGGCCTGTCCACGTTGCGCTGGAGCGCACTGACCCAGCACGCCTTCCCCATCCCCGGCGGCTACTTCATCGGGCCCAACGAGAAGGGCGAGGGGGTATTCGGCGCACCGAACCGACCGACCAGCACGCTCATCTACTCCACCATGGACCGCAACGCGACGCCGAACATCACGGACGAGGACCGCCGCCGGGCAATCGAGGATCTGCGGTACTGGCGTGCCTCGGTGGTGGTGCTCGGCGCCCATCCCCGGGAGGCGGTGCTGCGTGACCTGATGACCGCCCTGCTCGGCCCGCCCCGGCGGGTCGACGACGTCTGGCTCTGGGACGTCCGCCCCCAGGTGGGCTGAATGACTTTCCCTGGTGCGCTGGATGGCTTTCCCCGTTGTGGACGACATCCCGGTGGGCGGGACGACGGTTAGTACTGCAACGGCGGGTCGTAGCTTCGGGTGCTGATCATTCGTTGGTTGGTTGTGGTGGATGCGCGGGTGGTCGGGTCGTGGGATGCCGGGTTGGAGGAGTTGTTCTTCCGGTTCGCGCATCGGTTTGAGCGGGTGGAGCCGCGGCGGCGGGCATGGGCGTATGTGCGGGGGCTACTGGCACCGTTGGAGCGGCGTAACGGCTGGACCCTCGCGGAGCAGGCTGGGCATGTGTCGCCGGACGGGTTGCAGGGCATGTTGTGCAGCGCGGCGTGGGATCGGGACGCGGTCCGCGATGACGTGCGCGATTACGTGGTGGACCAGATCGGCGATGCGGCCGGGGTGCTCATCGCTGACGAGACGGGGTTCGTCAAGAAGGGCCGTGCGTCGGCGGGGGTCCAACGGCAGTATTCGGGTACGGCGGGCAAGACCGAGAACTGCCAGATCGGCACGTTCCTGTGCTACGCCACGCCGCGGGGTCGGGCGTTGATCGATCGGGAGTTGTACCTGCCCAAGTCGTGGACCGGTGATCGGGACCGGTGCCGGCGCTCGGCGATCCCGGACGCCGTCGGGTTCGCGACCAAGCCGCAGCAGGCGCAGGCCATGCTGGAGCGGGCGATCACCGCGGGGGTGCCGTTTTCGTGGTTCACGGCCGATGAGGCCTACGGGCAGAACCCTGGCCTGCGGGGCTGGTTGGAGGATCGGGACATCGCGTACGTGATGGCCACCCGACGCGACGATCGGGTGCCCTCCGGGCTGCACACCACCACCGGTGTCGACGAGCTGATCGGCAGGGTGCGTGCGGGCGCGTGGCAACGACTGTCGTGTGGTGACGGCGCGCACGGGCCGCGCCGCTACGACTGGGCTCGGCTGCCGATCCGCCGCACCTTTGCCCACGGCCGCCGCGGCTGGGTCCTGGCCCGACGCTCGATCACGGATCCCGGCGACATCGCCTACTACGTCTGCTTCGGCCCCCGCGGCACCCGACTACGCGACCTGGTGCGGGTCGCCGGTAGCCGTTGGTCGGTGGAGGAATCGTTCCAGACCGCGAAGAACGAGGTCGGCCTGGACCAGTACCAGGTCCGCCGCTACGACGCCTGGTACGCCCACATCACCCTCGCGATGGCCGCCGCCGCGTTCCTCGTCGTCACCCGCGCCCTCGAAGCCGCAAAGGGGGCACCACCGCAAACGAGCGCAGCCAGATCCCGCTGAGCAGCAACGAAATCCGCCGCCTGTTCGCCCACCTCGTCCTGACCACCCGCCGTCGAGCCGACCACATCCTGCACTGGTCCGACTTCCGCCGTCGCCGCCAGGAACAAGCCCGAGCCGCCCACTACCGCAAACGACTCAAACCGCCATAAGTCACGACCCGCCGTTGCAGTATTAGGAGGGCGGGGAAACCCCCTTCTGTATGCCTGGCGGGTTGTACGGGGCGGAGGACACCCCTAACGCCGGGCGCTGACCGTGCGGACGTCCCAGACCCAGACGTCGAGCTCGCGGCGGCCGGGGCCGACCAGCTGCTCAACGGTCTGCCGCAGCGGCTCCGCGTGGTGCTGGTCCACCGGCAGCACCAGGATCGCCGCCCGCCAGTGCCGCAGGTCGTCCAGCGAGCGCCGGCGCTGCCGGTCGTCAAGTCTGGGCGTACGTCCGGTGGTGACGACCTCCGCGAGCAACGGGCCCATCCCGCTGGGACGGCCACCGAAGCGTCCCGGGTCGCCGGTGTTGCCGTTGCGCGGTGCGAGGA
Source organism: Micromonospora sp. WMMA1363 (assembly GCF_030345795.1). NCBI lineage: Bacteria > Bacillati > Actinomycetota > Actinomycetes > Micromonosporales > Micromonosporaceae > Micromonospora > Micromonospora sp. WMMA1363. The sequence continues at coordinate 45,214 of NZ_JAUALB010000001.1, read as the reverse complement.
AATAGCCGCCGGGGATCTTGAAGCCGAGGTTGGTCGCGGCGGCCCAGCGCATCCCGTGGGTGTTGCCCATGCTCGGGACCGGAATCGGCACCAGCGTCTGGTCTGGCCCGACGTAGCCGCGCCACCGACCGGCGGTGATGAAATCGGGCACCGGCGGGCGTTCGGTCACCTGGAGCGGCATCGGGGCGATCGGCAGCAGCGCGAGGACCAGCCCGGCGGCGGTGAGCGTCCGGAGGGCCCCCCGCTGCACCGGCAGCGCGCGGGAGCGGTCGACGGCGAACCCGAGCAGCAGCCCGACCACCACGGTGGTGATGAGCCCGAAACGGGTCGGCACGACCGCATCGAGCAGCGGCAGGCGCACCAGCCAGTTCCACGGTCCGGTGACGATCTCCCGGTCCCACCAGGAAATCCGCTCACCGAGGGAGAGCACCGCGAAGAACAACCCGGTCACCGCGAGTGCCCGAACCACCACCTCGTGCCGCAGCCACAGAACGATGCCGACCGCGATGAGGGCCAGGCTCCATCCGAAGAAGGCGTTCTCCTCGGAGTAGTTCGGGGCAAGATTGACGTTGGCCCGCTCGCTGCCGCCGAGAGTCGGCGAACCGGAGGCGACGAAGGCGGCGACGTCGTTGCCGTAGTCACGGACCGCGTCGCTCAGCCCGTGGTACGCCATCGGGCCCGCGAACTGGACGTACAACGGGTACGCCAGCAGCGAGCCCGCCACGACGGCGCAGGTAGCGAGCGCCCTGCCCAGGGGGCGCCAGGCCGTTGACCACAGCCGCGGGCGCTGGGCCAGCACGGCGAGCAGGAACACGCCGCAGGCCAGCGCGGTGAAGAGCAGGATCTCCTCGTTGATGAATGCCTGAGCGGTCACCAGCAGGGCCAGCAGTGCGCCGTCCCGGTACGGGCGCCGGGAGCGGGTGATGACCAACACCCGCCACACGATGAACGGCACCAGGAACTGGCTGACGATGTTGGGGTGCCAGTTGGCGTGCGACAGCATCGCCGGCGAGAACCCGCAGAACCAGCCGCCGACGGCCGCCGCCAGGCGACTGCCGACGAGGTGCCGGGAGAGCACGACGTACCAGGCCGTCGCCGTGCCGGCGAGGGCGAGGGTCACCAGCACGACGAAGGTCACCGCCGGGCCGAAGAGCAGCGTCACCGGCACCATCGGGATGCCCAGCGCGAGGATGGCCGTGTTGGCCATCAGGTTGACGCCGTCCGGGTGGTTGAGCTGTTCGGTGAAGAACGGGAACTCACCGTGCAGCACCACGCGTACGGAGTGGGCCAGGAAGAACTGCACCTGGGCCGGGTCGCTGCTGTAGAGCGTGGCCACCCGACCGGCCGGGTCGGCCCAGATCCGGCTCGTCACCCAGAGCGCGGCGAGCAGAAACCCACCGACCACCGCGAGGTGCCGCCGCCGAGGTGTCCACGGTGGTAGGCGGTGAAGCACGGTGGTGGCGGACGAAACCGTCCGGGCGGGTGCGGCGACGGCGCCCTGCGGACCGCTGACCGCGCCGACGTCGACCGCGTCGACCGCGTCGACGAGGTCCGCGGCGCCGGCGCGCGAACCCGCGCCCGCCGGGGCGGTGGCCTCCCGGGCGGCGGCCTCCCGGGCGGATTCGGCACGGGTGTCGGCAGGTGTCACAGTCGGCGGAGTCTACCTGAGCGGGAAAATCACACCAAAGCCACCGATGGTCCTTTGTGGGTGATGACCAGTACCGCCGGGGCATCTCGTACTATGACGCTTCGCATGACGACCGCCGAGGCGAACGAGGGGGCGTGCAGGTGGCTCCAGCCCGCCGGCTCGGCAGAACGGCCGCCGCTCTGTTGACCCTGATCACCACCGTTACCGCCTGCGGGCCGGTCGCCGACCGGCAGCCGGATGGCCTGCGGATGGGGTACGACAGCCGGGACGGCTCACTGACCGTCTGGCCGGCCCGGGGCTCTCTCGCCGGAGAGGCGGGCGTGACGGCGGCGGTGACCGAGGCGGTTCGGAACTGGCGGTCGCCGATCGGCGACCGGGTTCACCTACCGTCGTCCGGCATCCTCTGGGCCGGCGAGGTGGACGCCGCGCCGCTGGCCCTGGTCGCCGCGAACGTGCCGGGTGAGAGCGCGTCCTGGCTGCTACAGGTCACGGCGTGGGACGGCCGGTACGCCGTCGCCCACGCCGTCGAGTACACCGATCCCGGCTACCTGGTCTACTCCGACCTGCTGCCGGTACGCACTGTCGAGGGGCGCCGCTACCTGATCTCCGCCCGGGTCGAGCAGGTACTCGGCCCGGACGACCGGGCGCTGGCGCTCGAGGACGGCCTCAGCGCATTGGTCACGGTACCCGCCTGTTCCGCGGTGCCGGTGACCGCCAGCCTGCGCGCCACCGAGTCGCTGCCCGGGGGCGGGCCATCGACCGACTCCTCGACCTCGGCAGCGACACGGCGGCGCCCCGCTACCCGCTGGTGCGCGACAAGGCCGGCTCCGGCCGGCGCGCCCTCGCCGGGCTCGACACCTGCGCGCTCGCCAGCGATCAGGGCGCGTTCGGCAGCGTCCGGCGCCGGGTCATCGGCCAGGAGTCCCGGGGCTCCGTGCCGGCGTCCTGGCCGATGGCGAAGCTGGCGGTCCGCACCGTCGGCGAGATCACGCTTGGCGACGGCGAGCCGGGCGAGGTGCAGCAGCTCAGCTGGGAGAGCGCGGACGACACGATGACCGCCGCGGTGTACCGCCCGGCCGATGGGGGCACGCCGGTGGCGTCGCCCGCCGACCGGGCGGCGCCGCTTCAGGCGTACCTGCTGCCGCTGCCCGGACGGCCGCTGGCCGTGCTGACCTGGCAGCCGACCCCAGAGACCTCGCTGTCCGTCCCGCCGGGCACCCCGCGCCTGGTCGACCGCCCCGGCCTGGTAGTGCTCCCGGTCACCGACGACCGCCTGACGGTCAGCCTCGCCACCCCCGACAAGAAGACTCATTACCGCTCCCTAACCGCCCCCTAACTCCAACGGCGGGCGTGGCTTCGGCTGCCGGTTCCGCAGGCCCGTCGCGGGGCCCGGGGGGGCCAACCCGATTTCGTCCGGCAAGCCCTGTTGATCCCCTAGCCGCAGAGATCCGCCACCAAGCCCCGCAGATGCTGTTGGCCGGCACCCGGGTTCGGGGGCCGGCCAGCAGCTTGTTTCCCCCTTTGGGGTCAGGTTGTGTGGCTTGGTGGGTCAGCTGGTCCAGTGTTCGGCGACGAGGTCAGCGGCCTGGGTTTCCCACTGGGCGTAGTGGAACGGGTACGCCGACACCTGCACCGTCTGCGCGGCCTCGGTCAACGGCATGTCCTGCCAACCGTCGACCTGCTTCAAACCCTTCAGGAACGCGGTGGTCGAGTACTCCGGGTCGGTGATCTGCTCCACCGTGCCCCAACCCGAGGACGGACGCTGCTGGAACAGGCCCTGCGAGTCGTGGTCGTTACGGTCACCCAGGTGACCCAGATTCTCCAGCTTCGACTCCTGCAGCGCGGTGGCGACCGCGACCACGGCAGCCCGCTCGTCCATACCCGCCTTCTTCGTCGCCGCGACGATCGCCTTCACATTCGCGACCTGCTCGTCACCCAAGTCGATCCGGGACTGCTCACCCTGCGTCCCGTGCGCAACCAGCTTGCCGGCGTCCGGCTTCTCCACCCGCACCACCCCAGCCGCAGCGGAGGCGGGCGCGGTGTCGGTGACAGCCGTCAGAGGACCAGCGACGACACCGGTACTCAGAGCCAGACCAGCGACACCAAGGACACTACGACGGAAGACCGTGTTCATGAAAGACGCTCCATTCGGGGGTCGACACCCACACACACCCGAGGGAGTCAGGGCGCAGGGGTACAAGCACCGTCCGGCGCTCACCAAACAAGAAAGGGCAAAACAAGGAAGAGCCAACGGCCACCGCCACGCCCGGGGGGACACGCACACGGCGCCGGGTCCAGATGTAACGACCGGCGGCCCACCACCATTCCCGGCGGACCCACACCCGCTCACCAGCGGGACACTCCCACGGCCGTCGCCACCGTGCAACGCCCCCACCCCCACCGGCATTCCACCACCAGCCCACCCCCGGGCACACCCCACACCGGCATCAACCAGACACCCACGACAACCACCCAAGCCTGATCCGCGCAATCCGGACATAACTTCTAGACTGGGTGATACCCGGACCAGCATCATCGCGCGGATCGTGAAGCCACCCGGCGTGAGGTCCGCGGATCCGGGCGCATCGGTCCTCGGGTTGGGGGAAGAGGGGACGGGAAGGTGGGGTGAGGTCAGGTGCGGTTGGCGGCGTCGTTGGGCGTTACCACCGGCTCCACCAGCTCGACGTCGAGGCGGGAGATCCAGCCGGTGACGTCCCGCGCCACGTCCTGTGCGGTCAGACCAAGGTCGGCGAGGATCTGCGTGCGGGTGCCGTGCGGATGCCACTCGGCCGGTACGCCAAGGTCGCGCACCGGCACCCGAACGTCGGCGTCCCGCATGGCCTGGGCCAACGCGTCGCCGACGCCACCGACCCGGACACCGTCCTCGACGGTGACCACGAGCCGGTGCGCGGCGGCCAGCTCGACCAGCTCGGCCGGCACCGGCCGGACCCAGCGCGGGTCGACCACGGTGACACCGTAGCCGTGCCCGGCGACCCGGGCCGCGACCTCCATGCCGAGGCGCCCGAATGAGCCGACCGCGACGAGCAGCACGTCGGTGCGCGCCGACTCGGCGAGCACGTCGACCGGCCCGACCCGACGGACAGCCGGCAGGTCGGCGGCGACGGCGCCGGTCGGAAAACGCACGACGGTCGGGCCGTCGTCGACCGTGACCGCCTCGCGCAACTCCTCGCGGAGGGTGGCGGCGTCCCGGGGGCGGCGATGCGCAGGCCCGGCACCACCCCGAAGACGGACATGTCCCAGATGCCGTAGTGGCTCGGCCCGTCCGGGCCGGTGATCCCAGCCCGGTCGAGCACGAACGTCACCGGCAGTTTGTGCATCGCGACGTCCAGCAGAACCTGGTCGAACGCCCGGTTGAGGAAGGTCGCGTAGACCGCGACCACCGGGTGCAGGCCGCCCATCGCGAGGCCGGCCGCCGAGGTGGCGGCGTGCTGCTCGGCGATGCCCACGTCGTACACCCGGTGCGGGTGCTTGCGGGCGAGCTTGGCGATCCCGGTCGGCTCGGCCATCGCGGCGGTGATGCCCACCACGTCCGGCCGGTCGTCGGCGATCGCGACCAGCTCCTCGGCGAAGACATGGGTCCACTTCACCGACGGTGCGGCGACGAGTTGGCCGGTCTCCACGTCGAACGCGCCCGGACCGTGCAGGCAGTCCGCTTCGTCCTCCTCGGCCGGCCGGTAGCCGTAGCCCTTGCGGGTGACCGCGTGCACGATCACCGGGCCGCCGAAGTTCTTCGCGGCGCGCAGCGCTCCTTCGACCGCCGCGATGTCGTGCCCGTCGACCGGGCCCACGTACTTGATGCCGAGGTCCTCGAACATGGCCTGCGGGGCGACCGCGTCCTTGATGCCCTTCTTGACCGCATGCAGCACCTCGTACATCGGCCTGCCGACCAGCGGGGTCGAGCCGAGGGCCTCCCTGACGGTGTCGAGCACCTTTTCGTAGCCCGGGTTCAGCCGCAGCGAGGACAGGTGGTCGGCGAGACCGCCGATGGTCGGCGAGTACGACCGACCGTTGTCGTTGACCACGATGACGAGCGGGTTACCGGCGGTGGCGATGTTGTTCAGCGCCTCCCAGCACATGCCGCCGGTCAACGCGCCGTCGCCGACCACGGCCACCACCGCGCGCGACTCCCCCCGCAGGGCGTACGCCTTGGCCAGACCGTCGGCGTAGGACAGGGCGGTGGAGGCGTGCGAGTTCTCGACCAGGTCGTGCTCGCTCTCGGCCTGGTTGGGGTAGCCGGAGAGTCCACCGCGTTGGCGCAGCCTGTCGAAGCCGGCCTGCCGGCCGGTCACGATCTTGTGCACGTAGGCCTGGTGGCCGGTGTCGAACAGGAGCCGGTCCCGGGGAGAGTCGAAGACCCGGTGCAACGCGAGGGTCAGCTCCACCACACCGAGGTTCGGGCCGATGTGCCCGCCGGTGCGAGAGACCTTGGCGACCAGAAAGTCACGGATCTCGGCGGCGAGGATGCCCAGTTGCTCGGTGGACATCCGCTTGACGTCCTGCGGACCGTGCACGGCGGCCAGCAGCCCGGTGTCGTTGGCCGTGTCCTGTTCAACAGTCATGACCGGAGAGTCTATCGGCCGCGCGACACTGCTCAGCTCGGCCGGGATATCGCGGCCCGGACCGGGCGGAGCGGAGCGCCCGGTCCGCTCCGCACCCGCCCCAGGTTGAGCGCGGCGCGCCACCGGTCTCCGCCGAGGCGGGCAGCAGGACGACGGAGGCCGGCACCGACGGCGCCAGCGGGCGTGCCCGGACGGATCAGCCAGGCCGCAGCAACCCCACCAGTTCGACGTGCTGTGTCATCGGGAACAGATCGAAGCCGCGCAGCTCCGCCAGCCGCCAGCCCAGCCCGCCGAAGGTGCGCACGTCCCGGGCGAAGGCAGCCGGGTCGCACGCCACATACGCCACCGCGCGCGGGCCGGCGCCGGCGACGGCCCGCACCACCCGGGCCCCGGCGCCCGAGCGCGGTGGGTCGAGCACCACCAGGTCCACCGGGCCGCTGACCAGCCGGCGCGCCAGCACCGCCTCGACCCGGCCCGGCACGATCCCGACCTGGGACAGGTCGCGCAGGTTCGCACGGGCCGCGGCGACGCCCGCTGCGGCGGACTCGACCAGGGTGACCTGCCCGGTCGTGCCGACCCGCCCGGCCAACGCCGCGGCGAACAGGCCCGCCCCGCCGTACAGGTCCCAGGCCGTCTCGCCCGACCGGGGCGCGAGCTGCTCCAGCACGGCGTCGACCAGGGTGTCGGCCGCCGCCGGGTGTACCTGCCAGAACGACGACGCCGGCAGCGTCCAGCGCCGGCCGGCGGCCCGCTCCCGGACCTGCGCCGGCCCGCTCACCGGCCGCGGCACCCCGTCGGCGAGCGCGGTCACCGCCACGTCCCCGCCGGTCGAGGCGACCGTCTCGACGGCCTCCGCGTCGGGCCAGCGGGCACCGCTGGAGCTGAGCACCGGCAGTTCCTGGATGGCTGGGTGGGCGATCAGGCAGCGATCGATCGGCACCACCTGGTGCGAACGATGCCTGAGCAGTCCGGCACGACCGGCGCCGTCGACCGCGTACCGCACCCGGGAACGCCAGCCCAGCGGCCCGCCGGGCAACGCCACCACCCGGACGTCCAGCGCGTCCAGCTCCGCGTCGGCCAGCCCACCCAGGCGGGTGAGCTGCTCGCGGACCACCGCCGCCTTCCAGTCGAGCTGTGCCGCCGGTGCGACGTGCTGCAGGTCGCAGCCGCCGCAGCCACCCGGCTTCGCATACCGGCAGGGTGGCTCCACCCGCTCCGGCGCCGCCGTCAGCACGGTCACCGCGTCGGCCCGGACGAAGCCCCGGTGCACCTCGGTGACCTCTACCACCACCCGTTCGCCGGGCAGCGCGTGCCGGACGAAGACGACCTGGCCGTCCACCCGGGCGACGCAGTGCCCGCCCGGCGCGACCGCACCGACGGTCAGCTCGACCCGCTCGGCCTCCGCCAGCCCCCGGCCGTCGCCCATCACCGGTCGTCCCCGCCGGTGCCGCTCTCCCCGGACGGCGTGGACACCTCCGACGGGGCGCCCGGCGGCAGTGTGCCGTGCGGCGCCACCCGGGGGCCACGGACCGGGCCGCGGGTGAGCGTGGCGTCCAGTCGGTCCAGGTTCTTGTTCGCGGTCGAGGCGAGCTGCCACGGCACACTGGTCACCATCACACCCGGTTCGAAGAGCAGCCGCCCCTTGAGCCGCAGCGCGCTCTGGTTGTGCAGCAGGTTCTCCCACCAGTGGCCGACGACGTACTCGGGGATGAAGACCGTGACCACGTCGCGGGGTGACTCCCGGCGGACGCCCGCCACGTAGTTGAGGATCGGACGGGTGATCTCCCGGTACGGCGAGTCGATCACGGTCAACGGGACCGGAACGCCCCGCCGTTCCCACTCGACCTGCAGCTGACGGGTGTCCTTGTCGTCCACGTTCACGGTCACCGCGGTCAGGCTGTCCGGCCGGGTGGCCTGTGCGTACGCGATCGCCCGGAGCGTCGGCTGGTGCACCTTGCTGACCAGGACGACCGCGTGGTTGCGGGCCGGCAGCACCGGGCGCCCCTCGTCCGGGATGAGTTCGACCGCGACGCGGTCGTAGTGCCGCCGGATGGCCAGCATCACCAGGTAGATCACCGCCATCGCGGCGATGGCGATCCACGCGCCGAGGAGGAACTTGGTGACCAGCACGATCACCAGCACGGTGCCGGTCATCGCCATGCCGAATCCGTTGATCGCCCGCGAGCGCACCATCCGGCGACGTACCTGGGGGTCCCGCTCGCTCCTCAGGTGCCGATTCCAGTGCCGGATCATGCCCGCCTGGGAGAGCGTGAACGAGACGAAGACGCCGACGATGTAGAGCTGGATCAGTCTGGTCACCTCGGCCTGGAAACCGACGATCAGCATGATCGCGAAGGCTGCCAGGAAGAGGATGCCGTTGGAGAAGGCGAGTCGGTCGCCCCGGGTGTGCAGCTGGCGGGGAAGGTACCGGTCCTGGGCGAGGATCGACCCGAGCACCGGGAAACCGGTGAACGCGGTGTTCGCGGCCAGGAACAGGATCAGGGCGGTGACGCCGACCACCACGAACAGCAGCAGCGACCCGGATCCGAAGATGGTCTCGCCGAGCTGGGCCGTGACGGTCTTCTGCACATAGCCCTGGGGGCCGGAGACGATCTGCTGCTTTGGGTCCTCCACGAACTGCAGGCCGGTCAGCCTGGCGAGCCAGACAATGCCCACCAGCATGGTCACCGCCACCAAACCGAGCATCAGCAGGGTGGTCGCCGCGTTGCGGCTCTTCGGTGCCCGGAAGGCCGGCACCCCGTTGGAGATCGCCTCGACTCCGGTGAGCGCGGCGCAGCCGGAGGAGAAGCTCCGCAGCAGCAGGAACGCCAGCGCCCAACCGCTCGTGTCGTGCCACTCGGCGGCGATGACCAGGTCGGCGCTCGGCGCGCGCAGCTCCTGTCCGAGCAGCACGACCCGGACCAGCCCGGTGAGGATCATGCCGATGATGACGATCATGAAGCCGTAGGTGGGGATGGCGAAGGCGGTGCCCGACTCCTTGAGCCCCCGCAGGTTGACGGCGGTGAGCAGGCAAACCGCGCAGACCGCGATGAGCACCTTGTGGGCCGCCACGAAGGGGATCACCGAGCCCAGGTTCGCCACCCCGGAGGAGACCGACACGGCCACGGTGAGCACGTAGTCGACCAGCAGGGCGCTCGCCACCCCCAGCCCGGCACGGGGACCCAGGTTGACCGTGGCCACCTCGTAGTCGCCGCCGCCGGACGGGTAGGCGTGCACGTTCTGCCGGTAGCTGGCGACGACGGTGAGCATCACCACCACGACCGCCACGGCGACCCACGGCGAGAACACGAACGCGGACGCGCCCGCGATGGAGAGCATCAGCAGGATCTCGTCGGGCGCGTAGGCCACGCTGGAGAGCGCGTCCGAGGCGAAGACCGGGAGGGCGATGCGCTTCGGCAGGAGGGTGTGCTGAAGCCGGTCGGACCGGAACGGTCGACCGACGAGCAGCCGCTTCAACAGTGAGGTGGGTCTGGCCACAACCGCCAAGCGTACGACCACCGGCGCCGGGACCACCTGGGTGGCCGATCACGGACGGGTGTACCGGCGGAGTACGGTCGGTCCGCGCCCGCGCCGGGAACGTGGCAGGCTCGCAGACGACTACCGGTCGGTGCGGACGCTGAGGAGGAGACGCGGTGCATGTGGTGATCATGGGCTGTGGGCGGGTCGGCTCGACCCTCGCGCACAGCCTGGAGGCCCGCGGGCACTCGGTGGCGGTCATCGACCAGGACGCCGACGCGTTCCGTCGGCTGGGACCGGACTTCGACGGGATCACGGTGACCGGAGCCGGCTTCGACGGCGCGGTGCTCCGGCAGGCCGGCATCGAGCGCGCGGATGCCTTCGCGGCCGTCTCCAGCGGCGACAACTCCAACATCATCTCGGCCCGACTGGCCCGCGAGACCTTCGGTGTCAGCCGGGTGGCGGCCCGCATCTACGACCAGCGCCGCGCCCAGGTGTACGAACGCCTCGGCATCCCGACCGTGGCCACGGTCCGCTGGACCGCCGACCGGATGCTGCGGCACCTGGTGCCCGAGGGCAATGTGGAGATCTTCCGCGACGCGACGAGCACCGTGTCGATCGTCGAGGTGCCGGTCCACAAGGACTGGGTCGGCCGCTGCGCGCACGGACTGGAGGAGGCGACCGGGGCCCGGGTGGCGTACCTCATCAGGTTCGGGATCGGCACGCTGCCCACCCGGTCCACCGTCGTCCAGGAGGGTGACCAGATCTTCATGCTGGTCACCGACGACATCGTGAACGCTGTCACGTCGGTGGCGGCGCTGCCGCCGGAAGGGGGACAGTGATCATGCGCGTCGCCATCGCGGGCGCCGGCAACGTGGGCCGCTCGATCGCCCAGGAGCTGATCGACAACGGCCACCAGGTGATGCTGATCGAGCGCCAGCCCACGATGCTCCGGCCCGACCGGGTGCCGGACGCGGAGTGGGTGCTGGCCGACGCGTGCGAGCTCGCCAGCCTGGAGGAGGCCGACCTCGCCGGCTGCGACGTGGTGGTCGCCGCCACCGGCGACGACAAGGTCAACCTGGTGGTGTCGCTGCTGGCCAAGACCGAGTTCGCGGTCCCCCGGGTGGTCGCCCGGATCAACCGGGCCGAGAACGAGTGGCTCTTCACCGAGCAGTGGGGGGTGGACGTCGCCGTCAGCAAGCCGCGGGTCATGGCCGCCCTGGTCGAGGAGGCGGTCACCGTGGGCGACCTGGTCCGGCTGATGACGTTCCGGCAGGGCGAGGCGAACCTCGTCGAAATCACGCTACCCCCGACCGCCCCGTACGTCGGCCAGCCGCTGCGCGCGGTGCCGCTGCCGCGTGACTCCGCGCTGGTAGCGATTCTGCGGGGCAAGCGGGTGCTGGTCCCCAGCCCGGACGACCCGATCGAGGCGGGCGACGAGTTGGTCTTCGTGTGCACCGCGGAGGTGGAAGACGCCGTCCGCGCGGTGGTCCTCGGGCCGGACAGCGTCGAGCGGACCCGCGAATCCCGCTGACCGCCCCGCCGGTCGCCGTCCCGCCGCTCCCGGGCCCGGCCAGGCCCCGCTCAGGCGGCGGGCGTCGGGGTCGACTCCCGGGTCACCCGCCGCACCGTCCAGACCGTGATCAGCAGCAGCAGCACGTACGGCGGATAGCCCAACACCAGCCGGGCGATGCCGAGGGCGGTGTCCTGCTGGGCAAGGTAGAGACCGGCCTGCACGCCGACCTTGGCCAGCCAGACCACGCCCCACAGCACGGTGAGCCCGGTGAACGTACGCACCAGGCGCGGATCCTGCCGCCACTCGGAGCGCCCCTTGGCCACCAACACCGACCAGATCCAGCCCACCAGGGGCTGCCGGATCGCCGCCGAGATCAGCAACGCGATGCCGTAGCCGATGCCGTAGAGGATGCCGGGGAGGTAGAAGTCCCGCTCGTCTCCGGTGCGCCAGGCGATGGCCGCGCCGATGGCGATACCGAACAGCCCGTTGACGGCATGCCGAATCGGCCGTCGCTGCGCGAGCCGGAGCGCGGCGATGGCCACCGCCACCCCCACCGCGGCGATCACCGCCGGACGCAGCTCGCCGACGATGTTCGCCACCACGAAGACGACCACCGGGATGCTGGACTCCAGCAACCCGCGCCAGCCGCCCAACTGGTCGGCCATCTGCTCGGCGATGGTCGGCAGCGGCTCCTCTTCGCCGGGGCCGGTGCCCGGCTGCGCCGCCCGCTGCGGTCCGGTCGTCATCGCGCGCCTTTCATCCGGGTCACTTCGGCGGTTCCAACTCGTAGTACGGGTTGTAGATGACCTTACGGTCGTCCCGCACGGCCACCCGGCCCCGGGCGGTCAGGTGCCGCCCGGGCTCGATGCCGGAGATCTGCCGCCGGCCCAGCCACACCAGGGTCACCACGTCGCTGCCGTCGTAGAGGTCCGCCTCCAGCGTCGGCAGGTTCGTCCGCGGGGTGTAGACCACGGTGCGGAGCCGGCCGGACACCGCGACGACCTGGCCCCGGCAGCACTGCCGGGCCGGCACGCCGCCGTGCTCGGCGCTCTCCCGACGCAACTCCTGCGCCTCGATCTCCGCCTCGGTGGCGGTGAGTCGACGCAGCATGCGCCGCAGCGAACCCCGCCGCTCGTCGGTCGACATGACCTCCGCGTCACCCTTCCCACGCTGGCCGGCCGGTGGGCCGGCAGGTCGTCCGGTCCGAGAACACCGGGACCGCCCCGCCAGCGTACGCCGACGGGGTCGGGGTGGTGTGCGCGCCGGTCAGGCCTCGCGAGGAGCCTCACCGGCCGCGGCGGCGGCGGGACCGGCCTGCTCGGCGACCTCACGGGGCAGCCGCAGCGGCAGCGGCTCACGCACCGGCTTCGCCTCGTGGCCCCGGTCGACCACGAGGCCCTCCAGGCAGCTGGCGAGCGGCCCGGCGGCGGCCGGGTCGGTGGCCGCCGCGCCCTGGTAGACGCAGCGGACCATCCAGCGCGGCCCGTCCACGCCGATGAACCGCAGGTCGGTGAGACCGTCCGGGGTGCGCACCCGGGCGTGCAGCTCGGTGCCGTACTCGCCGTCGGCCTCCTGGGCGGCGGCGCCGTCGTTGAACAGGGACTGGCGGATCTCCTCACGCACCTCGTCCCAGATACCCTCGCTGCGCGGTGCGGCGAACACGCCGAGCTGCAGCGCGTTCTGCCCGTGCACGAGCACCACCTGTTGGATCACGCCCTGCGGGTCGGCCTGCACCCGAACCTCGACCTCGGGCACCGCGGGGATCTGCAGGCTGCCCAGGTCGAGTCGCTGCACGCCGGCCGGCGCCTCGCTGACGTCGTAGGGACCACGGTCCGGCGGCCCCGGGATCACCGGTTCCGCCAGCTCGTTGGCGTCGAGGGCCTCGGTCCGCTGGTCACGCGCGTGCCGCCCGGCGCCGGCCCGCTTTCGGGAGAAGATCACTGCGTACACCCCTCGCTGTTCGCACTCACCCTGCCACCTCTTCCGTCCGTGCGCTCGCCTCGACGGCGGACGCACCGCCGCCGTCCGCCGTCAGGGCGCCTCCGGTTTCCCCCCGCAGGCCGTCCGGCCCGGGTGCGGCGGGTACCGGAACCAGGCCGGCGTGGCCGCCGGTGGAGCCGTGCCCGCCGGCGCCCCGCCGGGACGTGGGCAGCTCGGCCACCGGCTGGAACTCCGCCCGCGCCACCCGCTGCACGACGAGCTGCGCGACGCGGTCGCCCCGGGAGATCCGGGCCGGCGCCTCCCGATCATGGTTGATCAGGTTGACCTGAATCTCACCCCGGTAGCCGGCGTCGACCGTACCGGGCGCGTTGAGCACGGTCACGCCGAGCCTGGCCGCCAGACCCGAACGGGGATGGACCAGGCCCACGTACCCCGCGGGCAACGCGATGGCGACCCCGGTCGGCACCAGGGCCCGGCCGCCCGGGGGCAGTTCCACGTCCACGGCGGCCACCAGGTCCGCACCGGCGTCGCCCGGATGGGCGTACGCCGGCAGTGGCAGCCCGGGGTCGAGCTGCCGCACAGCTACGGGCACGACTTCGGTCACGGTTCCCCTCTTCCGTCCGGTTCCTGGGGTGACCCTGACATCCTGCCCGGTCCCCGGCCCGGCCTGCGCCGTACCCTTCACCACGTGAGCGTGTCACCGTCACCGTCGCCGTCCGGTGCGCCCCCCGCGACGTACGCCGAGCGGTTGAGCCTGCCCTGGTGGCTCTGGCTGGGTGGGTTGGCCGCAGCCGTCCTGCTCGCCGCCGAGGTCTGGCTGGGCGCGCCCGGCGTCCGGGCCTGGTTGCCGTTCGCGGTGCTGCTCCCCGCGACCGTAGCGGGGCTGGCCTGGCTGGGCCGGATCCGGGTGGCCGTCCGTGACGGCGAGCTGCGGGTGGACGACGCCCGGCTGCCGGCCCGCTTCGTCGCCGATGTGGTCCCGCTGGACGCCGCCGGCCGCCGTGAGGTGCTCGGCGTCGGCGCGGACCCGCTGGCGTTCGTGGTGCAGCGGCCGTGGGTCGCCGGTGCCGTGCAGGTGGTGCTCGACGACCCCGCCGACCCGACCCCGTTCTGGGTGGTGAGCACCCGCCGGCCGGTGGAGCTTGCGACGGCACTGATCGCCGCCCGGGACGCGGCCCGTGCCCGCCCCACCGGGCGGGGCTGAGCCGTCGGCTCAGGACACACCGGGTAGTCCCGGCGGTAGGCCGGCGCCCTGGCGGCGCAGGTCGGCGCGGAGTTGGTCGGCCATCGCCCGGGTGGCCCGCCGGTTGAGATAGCTCGCCACCGCCGCGCCGGTGAGGAACGGCCCCAGCGTGGTGAGATTGCGCCCGAAGCGCTTGATCAGGGTGTCGCGCAGCTCCCGGCGGGCCGCGGTGCCCAACACCGCACTGACCCCGACCCCGGGCATTGTCGGGTTGATTCCCCGTTTGGTGGCCCACGCCTGCACGAGCGCCACCGCCCGCTGCGTCCCGCCCTGGGGCAGCGGCACGCCGTAGACCTCGTGCAGTTCACCGGTCAGTTTGAGTTCGATCGCCGCCACGGCAATCGTCTCGGCGGCCAGCAGGACCGGGGCGGAGAGCAGGGTCGGGGCGACGGCCCACTCGACGGCCGCGACGCCACCGCCCGCGGCGCCGACCCCCGCGGTCGCCCGGGCGGCGTTGCGGGTCAGGCGTTCAGCCAACGCCTCACCGTCCAGGTCGGGGAAGTGCCGGCGCAGGGTGGCCTGGTCCCGGACCGGCACGTGCGGGGCGATCTCGGCGACCGTGTCGACCATCCAGCGCACGGCGGTCTTCGGCTTGAACAGGTCGCCGACACCGCGGGCACGGGCCTGCCCCACCAACCGGCCGAGCAGTTGCCGGCGACGGGCCGGGGTGATGTCGTCGGCGGTCAGCGCGGCGACGGTGACGCCCAGTTCGTCGCCCGCCGGTCCGGTGCCGGGCGCGGCGTCCCGCTCGTTCCGCTCGGTCATGGCACCGAACCTCCCGATGGATGCACCGCCGCCCTGGCGGCCATCCCTCACGAGTCAAGCAGCTCCCCCGTGCTACCGCACGGCGACCGGAACGGGCGGCGGCCCCGTAGGGGCAGCCGCCCGTGCTGTGGGATGCGCGTCAGACGCACTCCCGGCAGATCAGCTCACCGCCGCGCTCAACCGCGAGCTGGCTTCGGTGGTGCACCAGGAAGCAGCGTGCGCAGCGGAACTCGTCCTGCTGCATCGGCAGGACCTTGACCGTGAGTTCCTCGTCGGCCAGGTCGGCGCCGGGCAGCTCAAAGCTCTCCGCCACCTCAGCCTCGTCGACGTCCACGGCGCCCGACTGTGAGTCGACGCGCCGGGCCTTCAGCTCTTCCAGGCTGTCCTCGCCGAGGTCGACCTCGTCGCGCCGCGGGGCGTCGTAGTCGGTGGCCATCGGTTTCACTCTCCCATGTCGATGTTGTCGCTTCCGGTTGTAACGCCGGACGACGATGTTTCGGTTCCGCTGGCCGGCCACCACTTGTGTCGGTCACCCGACGCCGGGCCGGTGCCGCCGGGGAAGTACTCCCGGCGAGCGCGGTACCTTACCCCCCCCATCGGGCGTGGCATGTATACCGCCCTCGTGGCAGAGATGTACGCCCCCCGACGGGAAGTTGTTCCCAATGTGACTCAGGCGACACGAAGATAGGGGTAGTAGTACCCGGTTCCCGGCCGGCGCGCCGGCATGTCCGCCTGTTTCCACGCGACGGCCGGACACCCGTTAACCTCAGCGGCGTACTCGACGGCCGACGGGGCGGCCCGACCGCCGGCGGCCGCCATCCACCACTGTCCCGGGAGCGCCCTGATGAGCTTTGCACGAGTGCGAGCACTCGTCGTCGTCGGTCTGCTGGGGGTGCTGGCGCTGGTCTTCGTCGTCACCGCACTGGTACGGGACACACAGAGTGAGGCCGGCGCCGGCGGCGGCTGCCCCGAGGGCTGGCCACGGGCCGACGTGACCCTGCGCGAGCGCAGGGACGTGAAGATCAACGTACTGAACGGCACCGACCAGGTCGGCCTCGCCAACCGGATCGCCGACGAGTTCCGCAACCGACAGTTCCAGGTCAAGAAGACCGGCGATGAGAAGAAGCAGATCAACGACATCGCGGTCCTGCGGTTCGGTCCGAAGGGCGTCGGCTCGGCGCACCTGCTGCGGGCGTACTTCCTGGACAACGCCAAGGCCGAGTACAACCCCGAGCGCGCGGACGACACCGTCGATGTGGTGCTGGGCGGCTCCTTCCAGCAGCTGGCCACGACGACCGAGGTCAACCAGTCCCTCGGCGACCTCGGTTCGCCGGTGGCGCCGCCCGGCTCGTGCCCGGTACGGGAGGACTGAGCCACCCGCAGCGGCGGGTCAGGGGCCGCCGGCGGCGTCGTGGTCGGCCAGCCGGTCGTGCAGCGGCGCGAAGAGTGCCGGTGGCGCGGCGACCACCATGTCCGGCCCGGCCGGCACCCCGTTCAGCCCGCTGACCCGCAGGCCGGCCTCGGTGGCCACCAGCCCTCCGGCCGCGAGGTCCCAGATGGCGAGGCCCTTCTCGTAGTATGCGTCCACCCGTCCCTCGGCGGCGAAACAGAGATCGATGGCGGCCGCGCCGAGGCGCCGGATGTCGCGGACCTGCGAGATCAGCTCCGCCACCACCCGGGCCTGGTGGGCCCGGCGCTTCGGGTCGTAACCGAAGCCGGTGGCCAGCAGCGCCTGACCGAGATCCGTCTCGGTGGAGCAGCGCAACCGCCGGCCGTCGCGCCAGGCCCCGCCACCGACCGTCGCCGTCCACTCCTCGCCGGTGCTGATGTTGCGCACCACCCCGGCCACCACCACTCCGTCCACCTCGGCGGCGATCGAGACGGCGCTGTGCCGCAGGCCGTAGAGGTAGTTGACGGTGCCGTCGATGGGGTCGACGATCCAGCGCACGCCAGCCGGGGCCGCCGGATCGGTGTCGGCCTCGCCGTACTCCTCGCCCAGCACGGAGTCGCCGGGCCGCAACCGGCGCAGCGCCGCGAGCACCTGCCGTTCCACGGCCCGGTCGGCGACGGTCACCACGTCGGTGGCCGTGCTCTTGGTCGCGGCCACCGACACGCCTTCGACCCGCATCCGGCGTGCCGTCGCGGCGGCGTCCCGCGCCACGTCGATCGCGATCTCAAGCAGGTCCCGCGGCTCCGGCCCCGAGCGGACCATTCTTCGTCCCCTTTCCGCACGGCCGGGCGATCCCCGGCCACCCGCGGGTACCATCCTTACAAAGTCCACATCTGCGCCGAATCGGCGGTCCATCCGCCGGTACCCCGTGCGCCGCAGGATGATCGCCGTGGACGGCGTTACAATTCACCCTGCCCACGCGCCACGGACCGCCAGCGACCGGCCGGCCCGGAACGCGGGGGTCCCTCAAACGACATCGCCCGGCACCCGTGCTCCGCTCCACGCCGGACGACCCGGCCGTGCTCGCTCTTCGCCTCCGGAAGGTCATTCGTGACAGAACCCCGCCAGACCGGCGCCGACGTTCGCTCGCTCACCGACACCCTGATCGCGCATGCGCAGAGCGCCGGCGGTCAGCTCACGTCGGCCCAGCTCGCGCGTACTGTCGAGTCCGCCGAGGTGACTCCGGCCCAGGCCAAGAAAATCCTCCGGGCGCTCTCCGAGGCCGGGGTGACCGTCGTGGTGGACGGTTCGGCCACCACCGCCCCCCGCCGCCGGGTGGCGGCCGCCCGCTCGGCTACCCCGGCCTCCCGGGCCACCACCGCCAAGACCACCAAGAAGGCCGCCGCGCCCGCCCCGAAGCAGGCGCCCGCCGCCGACGAGGCCCCGGCCCCGGCGCCACGGAAGGCCGCCGCCCGCAAGACCGCCGGCACCACCGCCGAGGTGGCCGCCAAGGCAGCGGCACCGGCCAAGAAGGCCACCCGGGCCACCAAGGCGACGGTGGCCGCGGCGACCGACCCGGCCAAGGCCACCAAAGCTACCGTCAAGGGCAAGGACGAGTCCGAGTCCGAGGGCGACATCGATCCGGAGGAACTGGCCGCCGAGATCGAGGACGTGGTCGTCGACGAGCCGGCCGAGCTGACCCAGGCCGCCGAGACCGACGCGGCCAACTCCGCCAACGACAACGACTTCGAGTGGGACGACGAGGAGTCCGAGGCGCTCAAGCAGGCGCGCCGCGACGCCGAGTTGACCGCATCAGCCGATTCAGTCCGGGCTTACCTGAAGCAGATCGGCAAGGTTCCGCTGCTCAACGCGGAGCAGGAGGTCGAGCTCGCCAAGCGGATCGAGGCCGGCCTCTACGCGGCCGAGCAGCTGCGTGCCGCCGACGAGGGTGAGGAGAAACTCGTCCGCGAGATGCAGCGCGACCTGCTGTGGATCTCCCGCGACGGCGAACGGGCGAAGAACCACCTCCTCGAGGCCAACCTGCGCCTGGTGGTGTCGCTGGCCAAGCGATACACCGGTCGCGGAATGGCCTTCCTGGACCTGATCCAGGAAGGCAACCTCGGCCTGATCCGCGCGGTCGAGAAGTTCGACTACACCAAGGGCTACAAGTTCTCCACCTACGCCACCTGGTGGATCCGCCAGGCGATCACCCGCGCCATGGCCGACCAGGCCCGCACCATCCGCATCCCGGTGCACATGGTCGAGGTGATCAACAAGCTCGGCCGGATCCAGCGCGAGCTACTCCAGGACCTGGGCCGCGAGCCCACCCCGGAGGAGCTGGCAAAAGAGATGGATATCACACCGGAAAAGGTGCTGGAGATCCAGCAGTACGCCCGGGAGCCCATCTCACTCGACCAGACGATCGGCGACGAGGGCGACAGCCAGCTCGGTGACTTCATCGAGGACTCGGAGGCCGTGGTCGCGGTCGACGCGGTCTCGTTCTCCCTGTTGCAGGACCAGCTCCAACAGGTGCTGCAGACGCTGTCCGAGCGTGAGGCCGGTGTGGTCCGCCTGCGCTTCGGCCTGACCGACGGCCAGCCGCGGACGCTGGACGAGATCGGCCAGGTCTACGGCGTGACCCGGGAGCGGATCCGGCAGATCGAGTCCAAGACGATGTCAAAGCTGCGTCACCCGTCCCGTTCGCAGGTCCTCCGGGATTACCTGGACTGATCGGCGGCGTCAGCTGAACAGGTCGTTTCGACCACCCGGCAGGCAACGCCGCATAGTCATCGTTCGGTTGCACGAATGTGATCGTTGACGTGGCACCCTGGGTGCATGGCACGCTGTCGGAGCCAGGTGTGACCTCGGTCCCCCGCGGGCACACAGGGAAGGCGAGGCCCGACAAGGGTGTTGCAGGATAAGTGAGCAAGGACCGAAGAGAGTGTTCATCGGTGACGACCAGAGGAGGAAGGCGATGACCCCGACCCTCACGCCGCCGCCCGAGACGGTGAGCCCCCCGGCCGCCGATGAACGGTGCGACCGCTGCAATGCTGCCGGCAAACTCCGCATTACCCTCGCCGGTGGCGGCGAGCTGGTGTTCTGTGGGCACCACGCGAACAAGTACGCGGAGGATCTCGTGAAGATCACCGTTCGGTACGCGGCAGATCCGGAGTTCAGCTGGCGGGGCGCCGACCTGATGGCGAACTGAGTCGCAATCCGACACACAAGGCCGGCCGGGCCCTGAAGGGGTACGGCCGGCCTTGTCGCCCCTACCGCGGGCGCCCGTCCCCAGCGGGGGCGCCCCGTCACGGCGGCCAGTGGGCGCCGAACGGCGTGCCGTGACGCATACCCCGCCGAGCGGTCATCCGCCCCAGGTGCCCCACCCCGGATCAGTGCTCCCAGGCGCGAGCCACCTCGGATCAGAGCGTCTGAACGGTGGCGATCCGTTCCTCGAGCTGCTCGATCGTGGCCTGGGCGCTGGGCGGGCCACCGCAGAGCCGCCGCAACTCGGCGTGAATCTTGCCGTGGGGCTGCCCGGTGCGGTGGTGCCGGGCAGCCACCAGAGCGTTCAGCTGCCGGCGCAGCGCGACCCGGCGCTGCGCCGCACTCATCGGCGCAGCCGGTGCGGCAGCGACCGGCTCAGCCGCCCGCTCGGTCGCTCGGCGCCGCTGCGCGGCGAGCTGGTCGGCCTGCCGCCTGGACAGCAACATGGCCACCTGGTCGGCGGTGAGCAGACCGGGGAGCCCCAGGAACTCCTCCTCCTCCGGGGTGCCGGCCTGGGCCGCGGTGCCGAACGACGCGCCGTCGAAGATCACCTGGTCCAGCTCGGCGGTGGCGGAGAGCGCCGAAAACCTCTTCTCCAACTCGCCGCTGGCCTGGTCGTCACGCTGGGCACGCTCCAGCAGGTCGTCGTCGAAGCCCTCGTGGTCCTTCGGCTTACCCAGGACGTGGTCCCGTTCGGCCTCCATCTCGCTGGCCAGCCCGAGCAGGTGCGGCACGCTGGGCAGGAACACCGAGGCCGTCTCCCCGGCTGGCGGGCCCGGACGAACCGGCCGATCGCCTGGGCGAAATAGAGCGGTGTGCTGGCGCTGGTCGCGTACACGCCGACGGCGAGGCGGGGGATGTCGACACCCTCGGAGACCATCCGCACCGCCACCAGCCACCGCTGGTCGGAGGCCGCGAACGCCGCGATCCGGGCCGAGGCGCCCCCGTCGTCGGAGAGCACCACCGCGGTCCGCTCACCGGTCACCTGTTCGATGAGCCTGGCGTAGGACCGGGCGGTCTGCTGGTCGCTGGCGATGATCAGGCCGCCCGCGTCCGGCATGCCGGCGTTGCGCAACACGGTCAGCCGAGCGTCGGCGGCCCGAAGCACCTGGGGCATCCAGTCTCCGGCCGGATCCAGCGCGGTCCGCCAGGCCTGCGCGATCAGGTCCTGGGTCATCGGCTCACCCAGCCGGGCCGCCAGCTCCTCGCCGGCGTTCGTCCGCCACCGGGTCTCCCCGGAGTACGCGAGGAAGAGCACCGGCCGGACGACGCCGTCCCGCAGCGCGTCGGCATACCCGTAGACCGAGTCGGCACGGGAGCGTAACAGGCCGTCCCCGCCCCGTTCGTAGCTGACGAACGGGATGGGGTTGTCATCGGACCGGAACGGGGTGCCGGTAAGCATGAGCCGGCGCTCCGCGCCCTCGAACGCCGCCTTCACCCCGTCACCCCAGGTCCGCGAGTCCCCAGCGTGGTGGATCTCGTCCAGGACGACCAGGGTCCGCCGCGTCATGGTTCGCCGTCGGTGCACCTGCGGGGCCATGCCGATCTGGGCATACGTGACCACGGCGCCGTGGAAGTCGGCGGACGAGTGCAGGTCGGCGTTGCGGAAGGTGGCGTCGAGTTGGATGCCGACCCGGGCCGCGGACTCCGCCCACTGGGTCTTGAGGTGCTCGGTGGGGGCGACCACGGTGACCGCCTCGACGGTGCCGTCGGCGAGCAGCTCGGCGGCGATGCGGAGGGCGAAGGTGGTCTTGCCGGCCCCCGGGGTGGCGACCGCCGTGAAGTCGGGCTCGCGGCGACGTAGATACTCCACCAGAGCCTTGCGCTGCCATGCGCGCAGCGCCGGGAACGTCTCGAGCACCGGCGTCCGGGCTGCCACGCGAAGCTCCTCTCCACCGCCTGGGGACCGGCCCCGGCCGAGGGCCACGGTGCCGCCGCCCATGAAAACACCTCCGCGCACGGGTGCCGCGAAGGCCGCCCCAGCATACCCAGCAGCCGCCCCACCCCCCACCTGGCGCCACGCTGGTCACACCCGGCCGCCCCGGGCCGTCCCGCGCAAACCGCGCCGATCACGCGGTTCGAACCGATACCGGATGCCGTGATGCCGTGCCATCGCCGCACGGACGAACCGGCGACTAGAGGGGGGTGTCGGCATCTCGGGAGGGCGCCTTCGGGCGCGGACCGTATCGGATACGGCGATTGCCGCCAGGACAAGAGCGGGGACGCTGAGGACCACCAGCGGCGGTGTGAACACCATCACCGGGGAGACCGCGGCAAGCACGACCGCGCCGATCGTGCGGGATGGGGACACTCGGCCGAACACCGCGTACTCGAAGATGGCCCGTCCGGTCAGGAAGAGCGCCGGTCCACCGAGGATGACGGCGACCCAAGCCGAATCGGTGTGCCCAGTCGGATGTTCGATGACGAGTTCGTCGCCGACGGCGATCGCGACGATGCCGGCCACCATGAGCAGGTGGGCGGGTGTCGACAGTCCGGCGAGGCGGGATGGTACGCGGGCCGTCGCTATCGCGAGGGGCAACAGCTCTCCGGCCTTGTGGATGTAGATCCGCCACATCAGCGCCGTGGTGGCGAACGACACCACGAACGCCGCGATCTGGCCGATCTCGAAGGCGGAGCCGCTGAAGGTCGCGCCGGTGACCAGGATGAGCTCGCCCAGAGCGACGATGAAGAACTGCCGGTAGCGCTCGGAGAGGTGTTCGGCCACGATGGGCGCCTCGATCGGCCGTTCGGCCCGTCGCAGCGTGGGGAACCGCACCGTGGCACCCGCGTAGTCGATGACGATCGCCAGCGCCCACAGGGCCCCGCGCGCCGGACTCTCCGGGAAGAACAGCGCCCCGACGAGCCACGGCACGGCGGACACCCCGTACCACGCCAGCGTCACCGCGGCGCGGCGTTGCGCCTCGTGGCCCCGAAGGGCTACCACGAGCACGAGGCCACGGCCGACATGGATCGCGACGTACGCACCGGCGAAGGCGAGGGCGCTCGTGCCGAACGCCTCCGGAATCGCGACCGCCATGACCAGGCTGCCGAGCATGGTCGCGAAGACCAGAAGTTCGATCTCCGGTCGGTCGGGGTCGAAAAGGTCGGTCACCCAGGCCGTGGTGAACCAGACCATCAGCAGGGCCAGCAGCAACAGCAGCGTCTGGCCGGTCTCGGTGAGAACGATCTGCCGTTGGGCGGTGAGGTCCTCGGCCAGTCGCTGCGAGACACGGGTGAGCGCGAAGACGAACACGAGGTCGAAGAAGAGTTCCAGGAACGTTGCCTGCTGCGGCTGCCCGGGTTTCCGCAGCAGGGCGGTCGCCCGACTCGTCGCCATCAACTTGTCCGTCTTCCTCCGGTATGCCTGCCTTGTTAGTCGTACCATGCCGCAGGGCTACCGGACGTCGAGTCCGCCTCCGGCCGACCCGCCGCCTTCCGTCAGGGGGACGGGTCAGGGTGGGGTGCCGGTGCGCGGAGGGCGGAGGGTGGCGATCGGGACGGACCAGCGTCGGCGCAGCGAGACCAGGCGGATCAGGAAGACGAGGGCGGCCGCCACGGTGAGCCAGAGCACGTTGGCCTGCCCGACCGCGTCGAGCAGCGCGACGAGGACGGCGCCCACGAGCGCGGCGACCGCGTAGATCTCGCGGCGCAGGACCACCGGGATCTCGGCGGTGAGCAGGTCACGGCCGAGGCCGCCGCCGATCGCGGTGAGCATCCCGATGACGCACGCACCCAGCGCCGGTACGCCGACGCCCAGCGCCTTCACGGTGCCGGTGACCGTGAACAGCGCCAGGCCGGCCGCGTCCAGCACGAGCACGGTGGTCCGCAGCCGGGCCAGCTGGGGGTGCAGCCAGAAGACGACCGCGGCGGTGCCGGCGGCGGTGGCCGCGTAGCGCCAGTCCGCGAAGGCCAGCGGCGGCACCTCGTCAATGACCAGATCCCGGAAGATCCCACCGCCGAGCGCGGCGACGAAGCCGACGAAGACAACGCCGAAGAGGTCCAGCCGCTTGGCGACCGCGGCCGAGGCGCCGGAGGCGGCGAAGACCGCCACCCCGGCGAGGTCGGCGAGCAGCAGGGCGGTGGAGGTGGTCACCGCCGCAGGCTACGCGGGCGGGGCCCCGCCCGTTCACTCGGTGAACGAGTCGTAGATCTCCTTGCACTTCGGGCACACCGGCGAGCCCGGCTTGGCCGCCTTGGTGACCGGGAACGTCTCGCCGCAGAGCGCCACGACGAAGGTGCCCATCACGGCACTCTCGGCGATCTTCTCCTTGCGCACGTAGTGGAACATCTCGGGACCGGTGTCGGCGTCCTTCACCTCGGGACGCTCGAGGACCTGTGTGCTCACTTCCACACCTCCGACCGTCAAGTCTGGCAGGTCACCCGCCGCCCGGTCCACTTCTGGCGACAGCGGGTGAGGTCGTACGGTGAACAGTTGTGACCGACTTTCACATCCGACCTGGCACCGAGGTCGCCGACGCCCTACGCGCCGGCCGCCCCGTGGTTGCCTTGGAGAGCACAATCGTCTCGCACGGCCTACCCCGGCCGGACAACCTGCGGGTGGCCCGCGAGATCGAGCAGGTGGTCCGCGCCGCCGGCGCGGTTCCGGCCACCATCGGCATGGTCGCCGGCCAACTCGTCGTCGGGCTCGACGACACCGAGCTGACCCGGCTCGCCACCGCCGACCAGGTGGCGAAGCTCTCCGTACGCGATCTGGCCGTGGCGGCCGGGACCGGCGCTGACGGCGCCACGACCGTGGCCGCGACCAGCGCGGTGGCCGCGGCAGCCGGCATCCGAGTGTTCGCCACCGGCGGCCTCGGCGGGGTGCACCGGGAGGCCACGCAGACCTTCGACGAGTCCGCCGACCTGACCACCCTGGCCCGGACGCCCATCGCGGTGGTCTGCGCGGGGGTGAAGTCGATCCTCGACGTGGGCGCGACCCTGGAGCGTCTGGAGACCCTCGGGGTGGGCGTGGTCGGCTACCGCACCCGCCGCTTCCCCGGCTTCTACCTCACCGACGGCGGTTTCGACCTGGACTGGTCGGTGGACTCCCCGGAGCAGGTGGCGGAGGTGCTCGCCGCGCGTGAGCAGCACGGCGTGTGCAGCGGTGGGCTGGTCGTGACCAACCCGTTGCCCGTCGGCGAGCAGTTGGACCCTGCGCTGCACGACCGCACCCTCGCCGACGGGCTGGCCCGGATGCGGCGCGAGGGGGTGACCGGCAAGGCGGTGACGCCCTTCCTGCTCGCGCACTTCCACTCGGCCACCGAGGGCGCCAGCCTCGCGGTCAACGTCCGGATCATCCTGCGCAACGCCGACCTCGCCGCGCGGATCGCGGTCGCGGCCGCCAGCCGGGCATGACAGCACCGCGGGTCATCGTCGTCGGCGACCTGATCACCGACGTGGTGGCGGTCCTGACCGGACCCCCGGTCACCGGGTCGGACACGGCGGCGACGATCCGGTTCACCGGAGGCGGCCAGGCGGCGAACACCGCGGCGTGGCTGGGGGCGCTGGGCGTACCCGTCACGCTGGTCGGGGCGGTCGGCGACGACGGACCGGGCCGGGACCGGGTGGCGGAGTTGGAACGCGGCGGCGTCGACTGCGCCGTCGCCCAGCTGCCGGACGTCCCCACCGGAACGGTCATCGTGTTGGCCAGCGCGGCGGAACGCACGATGATCACTGAGCGGGGGGCGAACCTGCGGCTCAGCCCGCAGGCGGTGGAGGCGGCCCTGGACGCGGCGCCGGACGCGGCGCACCTACACCTGTCCGGCTACACCCTGCTCGACGCGGCCTCACGGCCGGCCGGCCTGCGCGCGCTCGGCGCGGCCCGCGAGCGGGGCCTCACCGTCAGCGTCGACGCGGCCTCCGCGGCGCCACTTCGACGGGTCGGCGCGACGGCGTTCTTGAGCTGGGTACGCGACGTCGATTTGCTCCTGGTCAACGCCGCGGAGGCGACCGTGCTGGCCGGCGGGCTGGACCCGGCGGCGCAGGGCCGAGCGCTGTCCGTCTCGGCACGGCGGGTGGTGGTGAAACGGGGTGCGGCCGGAGCGGTGTGGGTCGACCGGGACGCCGTGATCGCGGTGGCGCCGGCGCGCCGGATGGCCGTGGTCGACCCCACCGGGGCAGGCGACGCGTTCGCCGCCGGGCTGCTGGCGGCCTGGTTGGCGGGGGCTTCCCCCGAGGCGGCGCTGCGTCGGGCCGGCGACTTCGGCGCGTCGGCGGTGAGCCAGGTGGGTGCCCGACCACCGGTCTGACGCTCGCCGCGCCACTGCGCGGTGAGCGTGGATCCCGGCGGCCGGTCAGCCGCGAGGGCCTGCCGTCGGCGGCCGGGGCGTCGGCGCGGCATCGGACGCCGCCCGTCAGCGGTCGAGACGAACAGCAAGGTCAGGGATCGACGTCGATAACCTTGGCGGGGCGCTCCTCGGCGGTGAGACTCATCGGCGGCGTCTCGTCCCGCCGCCGGGACCGGAACCGACCGGTCTTGCGGTGCTCGTCCTTGGGCGGGCGGTCGTTGGCGAGCAACACGGCGAGCCAGGGTATGAGGATCATGCCCAGGGCGACCATGGGCAGCCAGAGCCAGAGCAGCGGGGCCTGCACGCCCACCAGCACCGCGCCGACGATCACGCAGGCGACCCGGATGCCCATCATCAACACGTACCGCTTCTGCCGGCTGTTGAGCTGGTCATCCTGGCTGCGTGCGGCGTCTGTGATCAGGATCGGCTGGTACGCCTGACGCTTCACCACGACCTCCTTGAGGGATGCCCCCCATCCTGTCACCTCGGTTACGTGATCGGCGAAAATCGACGTACCCCGGTCCGTGTTACGGCCGTGGTACGCTCGCGCCCATGGGCAGCCGGTTCAGCTTCACCGACGAGGCGCTGGCAAACCTGAGGGTCTACGACGTCACACCGGGGGAAGTCTGGGAGGCGCTGTGCAGCAGCCGGCGGGTCATCCGCCACCTGGGCGACGACGTGATGGTCGTCTACGCCTCCGCCCGCCGGGGGCGCCGGCTGGCCGTGCTGCTCGCCGAGACCGACGGCACCGACAACGACTGGGACATCCTCTCCGCACGCGAGCTGACCGACGTGGAGGCCAAGCGCTACGACGAGGCCGTGCGGAGAGAGCGCCGACGAGGAGGCGGTCAGCATGAACCGTGACGAGGCGACCAAGCGGTTCCACGGCGACGACGCCCTCGCCGACCTGATCGACGAGAGGCAGCCGATGGAGCTGCCCACCCCGGACACCGACAGCCCGATGGTGAGCCGGTCGGTACGGCTTCCGCTGGAGACCTACGAGCGGGTGCGCGCCGCCGCCGACGCCCGGGGCATCGGGGTGACCACGCTGATGCGGCAGTGGATCGAGGCCGGTCTGGCCGACCTGGACGACTCGGCGACCGTCTCGCTCGCCGACGTTCGGCGCGCGCTAGCCGCCCTCTCTCGCCCCACGGCCGCCTGACGGATCCCCGCACCACCGGCGACGGGTCGGCCGCCGCGACCGGGCCGGTACCGCCGGCCGAGCGACCAGGCGGGCGCCATCCCGCGGTACGGCCAGCGGGCGACGGCCCGGCCCCGTCGGGTCAGCCCCCGGCCGTCCCGGCCGTCCCGGCCTTCGCGGTCGCCTTCAGCTGCTGCTTGTACTCGCGGACGCGGCGCAGCGAGTCGGCGTCCGTCACGTCGGCGACGGACCGGTACGCGTCGGCATCGCCGTAACTCCCGGCGGCCTCGCGCCAGCCCTTCGGTGTGACACCGAACCGTTTGCCGAGCAGGGCGACGAAGATCTGCGCCTTCTGCCTGCCGAACCCGGGCAGGTCGGCGACCCGGCGTAGCAGGTCACGGCCGTCGGTGACCCCCGTCCAGAGGCCGGCGGCGTCGCCGTCGTACCGGTCGACCAGGAGCCGGCACACCTCCTGGACCCGGACCGCCATCGCCTTCGGGAAACGGTGCAGGGCCGGGGGGGGTCGCGAAGAGTGCGACCAGGGCGTCCGGGTCGTACCCGGCCAGTTCGGCAGCGTCCGGCTCGTGCCCGAGGCGCTGGGCGAGCACGTACGGTGAGGTGAACGCCTTCTCCATCGGCACCTGCTGGTCGAGGACCATCCCGACGAGCAGCGCCAGCGGGCTGCGCCGCAGCAACGCGGTTGCCTCCGGGTCGATCGGCAGTGCGAGGGTCATGTCCCCATCCTGCCCGCCCTGCCGACCGGTTGACACACGACGCACCGGCCCGTAGGGCCTCCGTCGATCCGATCCGCGCACCGACCCGCTACCGGTTCTGCCCCGGAAGACGCCGCCAATGCTGCGAATCGCCGACCAGAACCGCGCGAATCGCCTACGAAACTGCAAGATCGCGACGGTGCGTCGGCGACGCGTCCCGAGACGCCGGACGCCCAAACCGGCGGGTACTGCCATCGCCACGGGTGGGGACAGGCAGGATGGCGATGTGGATGGACACGACATGCTGCTCACCCCCGCCGGAGTGGCGGCGTTGCGCACAGCGCTCACCCGGGCGAACTTCACCTCGAACGGCATCGCCGGCCGGCTCGGCTCGCACGCCACCGGCGGAATGGCCCGCAACGACTTCCGAGCGGCGCTGCGCGCCACCGAGGACCGCGATCCCCTCGCGACGCTGATCCGGGTCTTCATCTGCGAGCAGACCGAGCCGGATGCCGCCGTCGCCGCCGCCCTCGGGCCGCTGCCGATCGAGGAAGCGCTCGCCGGTGGCCTGGTCGAGCGGCACGGCGACGGGCTACGGATGGGCCTGGACCTGGAGCCGTACGGCGACGACTGGTGGGTGCTCGCCGACGTGCCCGCGAGCGCCCGGCCCGGCCGTCCGCTGCATGCCGAGCATGTGCTCGGCATCGGCGGGGCAACCCAGACACTGATCGGCGCGACCGTCCGAAGGCCGGTCGGAACCGCGTTGGACCTGGGCACCGGCTCCGGCATTCAGGCGTTGCACCTGGCGACCCACGCGCGGTCGGTCACCGCCACCGACGTGTCCGTACGGGCGTTGCGCTTCGCCGCCACCACCGCCGCACTCAACGGCCAGGACTGGGAGCTGCTACGCGGCGACCTGGTCGCCCCGGTCGCCGGTCGTCGCTTCGACCTGGTGGTCAGCAACCCGCCGTTCGTCGTCGGGCCCGGCACCACCACGCACGTCTACCGCGACTCAGGCCGGGTCGGTGACGCGATCGGCGCCGAGCTGGCCGCCGCCGCGCCGGGCCTGCTCACCGAGGGCGGCACGATGCAGTTCCTGGCCAACTGGGTGCACGTCGCCGGCGAGGACTGGACCGAGCGGGTCGCCGGGTGGTTCGCCGGCACCGGGCTGGACGCCTGGGTGATCCAGCGTGAGGTCGCCGATCCGATGGCCTACGTCAATCTGTGGCTCGCCGACGCCAGTGAGGCGGCTGGCCCGCAACGGATGGCCGAGTGGCTGGACTGGTTCGACGCGCACAAGATCGAAGCGGTCGGTTTCGGTATCGTCTCGCTGCGCCGTGCTGGCCACGACGAGCCGGTGCTGCGGGTGGAGGACCTGCGCCAGCGGGTACAGGTGCCGCTCGGCGACCGTGTCGCGAGCTGGTTCGACCGGCAGGACTGGCTCCGGGTACACGGAACCGACGGGCTGCTCGCCGCGCGCTACCGGGCCGCGGACGGCCTCCAGCTGCGGCAGGAGGCCACCATGGGCGACGAGGGCTGGGCCGTTGACCGGCAGGTGCTGGCCATGCCACACGGGCTGCGCTGGACGGAGGAGATCGACCCGCTGGTGCTGGCCCTGGTCGGCGGTGCCGACGGCCGGCTGCCGCTGCGCGACCAGCTGACTCTGCTCGCCGCCGCGCACGACGTGACGCCCGACGAGCTCGCTGAGGCGGCCGGCCCCGTCGTGGCACACCTGGTCGAACGGGGCTTCATCGAGCCGGTGCAGGTCTGAGGCGAGCGCCGGGCCGCCCGGCGGTCGCGCCGCTCGTCCTCGATAGCATCATCTGATGCGGGCGGTGGTGCAGACGGTTGGCCGGGCCAGCGTGACGGTCGGCGACGAGGTGGTCGGCGACATCGACGACGGTCTGCTGGTGCTGCTCGGCGTGACCCATTCCGACACCGTTGAGACGGCGCGCGCGATGGCCCGCAAGGTGCACGAGCTGCGCCTCCTCGACGACGAGCGGTCCGCCGCCGACACCGGCGCGCCGATCCTGGTGGTCAGCCAGTTCACCCTCTACGGCGACGCCCGCAAGGGCCGCCGTCCCACCTGGACGGCGGCGGCCCCCGCCGCGGTCGCCGAGCCCCTGGTGGACGCGGTGGTAGCGGCGCTGCGCGACCGCGGCGCCACGGTGGAGACCGGCCGCTTTCGCACCCACATGCTGGTGGAGAGCGTCAACGTCGGCCCCCGCACCATCGTCCTGGAGCTGTAGCCACACCGCCGCGCCCCAGGGTTGATCATGATGGCGTGCTGTCCGTCCGCCCCGGACCCACCCACTCCTGGCAACCGGGAGTGCGCGCGGCGATCAGCCGAAGAGGCCGCGGCGCTGGAGGGACTGGCGCAGCCAGGCGTCGAGCTGGGCGGTCCAGTCGGTGCGGTCGGCGGTCACGTGGTCGACCGAGAAGCGGCCGAAGGCGTCGCGGCCCTCGGTGAACAGGCCGCCCCGCTTGTCCAACTCCAGCACGACCTGGATCTGGTGTGGATCGGTCACGAAGGTGACCTCGAGCTGGTTGATCCCGCTGGCGTACTGCGGCGCCGGGTAGAACTCGATCTCCTGATAGAACGGCAGCGTCTGCCGCACTCCGTAGATGTGGCCGCGCTCGACGTCGGCGCGGGCGAACCGGAAGCCCAGCCGCAGGAACGCCTCCAGGATCCGCTCCTGCGACGGCAGCGGATGCACGGCCACGGCGTCCAGGTCGCCCTTGTCGACCGCGCGAGCCACCTCCAACTCGGTCCGCAGGCCCATCGTCATGCCGCGCAGGTGCTGGCCGTACAGCTCGGTGAGCGGGGTCTCCCAGGGCACGTCGAAGCGGAACGGGACGTCGTACCGCTGCCCGGCCTCCAGCCGGAACGAGCCGGTGATGTGCTGGCGGTGGAACTCCTCGGTGGTCTCGTAGTCGTTGTCACCGCTCTCCACCTCGACCCGGGTGACCAGGCCCAGCGCCACGTACGAAATGTCGACCGGGTGGTCGCCGCCCGCGACGTGGACGGTCCCCTCCAGTTGGCCGCCGGGGCGGCAGTTCGGATTCGCCAGAACGGTTTCCACCGAGGGGCCGCCGACGCCCATCGCCTGCATGAGCCGCTTGAAGACCACGACGCTCTCCATCACCTGTGCGGAACGTTCGCCGGCGGCCGCTCCGCTGGCCGTGCCGGCAGCCGACCTCTCCCGGCCGACCGCTGGCACGGTAACCGGGTCCGGCAAGCACCGGCCGACGGCGACACGCCAGGTGGGATTCCTGTCGGGTCCCCGATCGCCTCACCCCTGTCTCACGCCCCGGGCGCCAAGCTGTGTGTCACCGGCACCACTGGCCGGAGAGTGCGGCACAGACGTGGACACGGGGAGAGACGAAAGATGGCCCTGCAGATGATGGAGCACCGGACGCGCCCGGTTGGCACGATCGACGCCGACCACGGCACCGAGACCTTGACCGACCTGGACGCCACCGACGAGCGCGGCATCTCCACGGACCTCGTGCGGGCGTACCTCAACGGCATCGGCAAGACGAAGCTGCTGACCGCCGCGCAGGAGGTCGAGCTGGCCCGCCGCATCGAGGCCGGGCTCTTCGCCGAGGAGAAACTCGCCACCTGCACCCCGGTCTCCGCAGCACTGCGGGCCGACCTGAAGCTGATCGCCGCCGAGGGGCGGGCCGCCAAGAATCACCTGCTGGAGGCGAACCTACGCCTCGTCGTGAGCATCGCCAAGCGGTACACGGGCCGCGGGATGGCCTTCCTGGACCTGATCCAGGAAGGCAACCTCGGCCTGATCCGCGCGGTCGAGAAGTTCGACTACGCCAAGGGCTACAAGTTCTCCACCTACGCCACCTGGTGGATCCGCCAGGCGATCACCCGCGCCATGGCCGACCAGGCCCGCACCATCCGCATCCCGGTGCACATGGTCGAGCAGGTCAATCGGATGGTGCGGGCCCGCCGGGAGTTGTCGATCTCGCTCGGCCGGGAGCCCACCGTCGCGGAGGTGTCCCAGGCGCTGAACATCCCCGAGTACCAGGTGATCGAGCTGATCTCGTTCGACCGGGAGCCGGTGAGCCTGGACCAGGCAGTCGGCGAGGACGGAGAGAGCGCGCTCGGTGACTTCGTCGCGTCGGTCGGACCGACGGCCGGCCCGGACGACGCCGCCGCCCAGGGTGAGCTGCGCCAGGAGGTGAGCGTCGTGCTCGCCACGCTGTCCCAGCGCGAGCAGGCGGTGATCCGGCTCCGGTTCGGGCTGGACGACGGCCGGCAGCGCACGCTGGACGAGGTCGGACGGGAGTTCGGTCTGTCCCGCGAGCGGATCCGGCAGATCGAGAAGGTGACACTGCTGAAGCTGCGGGCCCCGGAGCGGGCGCAGCGCCTGGAGGCGTACGCCTGCTGAGGTGGGCGTCGCCCGCGACGGCCCGGGCGGGTCGCCAGGCCGTCGTCGGTTCGGCGGAGCGCGCCGAGCTGTCCCGGGCGAACCCTGCGTCGAGCGGGGTCCTCCGCCATCACGTCGGGTGTCCCGACGGGTCTTCCTCACAACCGGCGGGGGCCGGTGTCGGGGCGGGCGCCGGCCGAGCCGATCCGGACCGTGGCGTGCAGCACCGACAACCCGTCCGGGCGGGCCAGCACCGGGTTCAGGGTCAGGGCGCGGACCCGGGGCTGCTCGTCGCCGAGCAGCCCCACCCGCACCAGCAGGTCGGCCAGGGACGTGCGATCCACCGGAGCGGCGCCCCGGTGCCCGCGCAGGAGCGGGGCCGCTCGCGGCTCGTCGACCAGCTCGGCCGCGTCGAGGTCGGTCAGTGGTGCCGACCGCCAGGCCCGGTCGCCCAGCAGCTCGGTCGCGACGCCGCCCAGGCCGAAGCCGACCACCGGGCCGAACGCCGGGTCCTCCACCAGCTCCACCACGCAGGCCACCCCCGGGGGACCATCGGCTGGACCAGGACGTCGGTGCCGAACACCGTCGACATCTCCGCGTACGCGCGCCGCACGGTCGCCTCGTCGGGCAGGTCGAGGCGGACGGCGCCGAGGTCCAGCCGGTGCCGCAGGCCCGGGGCGGCGGCCTTCAGCGCCACCGGAAAGCCCAGCTCGACCGCCGCCTCCGCGGCCTCGTCCGCCGAGGCGGCCGGCACCGATGCCACCACGTCGATCCCGTAGGCGGCGAGCAGCCCGCCCGGATCGAGGGAATCGGGACGCAGTGCCGTCTGCGCCGCGCCCCGGTCGACGTCGGGCAGCTCGGACAGCCTCCCGGGGCCGCCGCCGCAGCCAGTCGGCGTACGCGGTGACCCGGCCCAGGGCGCGGACCGCCTCCTCCACGCTCGGATACCCGGGCACCCCGGTCGGGGCGCGTCCGACCAGGAACGTCGCCACCGTGGGCTTGCCGGCGGCGAGCGCCGCGGGCAGAGCGGCGGTGAAGTCCGCCTCGGCGTCCGGCAGTTGGCCGGGCAGCGGCGGCGCGAACACCGCAACCAGCGAGTCCACCACCTCGTCGGCCGCCGCGGCGGCGAGGGCCGCGGCGAACTCGGCCGCTCCGGCACGTGGGCCGACGTTGCGCGGGTATCCGTCGGCGAGGGTGAGCCCCTGCGCTGCGCAGGCGGTGGCCGCGAGCCCGGCCAGCGCAGACGAGTTACCGACGACCCCGACCCGATCGCCGCCGGGCAGCGGCTGGTGGGCCAGCAGGACGCCGACGTCGAGCAGCTCGGCGACCGTGTCCACCCGAATCACCCCGGACTGGGCGAACAGCGCGCTGACCGCTACCTGATCCGGGCCGGCCGACGGGCCGACCCGGGCGGACGGGCCGGTGACGCCAGCGCGACGATCGGTTTGTCCCGCCCGATCCGCCGGGCCAGCCGGGCGAACTTCCGCGGGTTGCCGAAGGTTTCCAGGTACAACATGATCACGTCGGTGCCGGGGTCGCCCTGCCAGTACTGGAGCAGGTCGTTGCCGGAGACGTCGGCCCGGTTGCCGGCCGACACGAAGCTGGACAGGCCGAGCCCCCGCCGGTCCGCCTCGGCCAGCAGCGCCACCCCGAACGCGCCGGACTGACTGAACAGACCGACCCGGCCGGGCACCGGCAGCCGTGGGGCGAGCGTGGCGTTGAGGCGTACGTCGGGGGCGGTGTTCGCCACCCCCAGGCAGTTCGGACCGACGACGCGCATGCCCGCCGCGTGCGCGGCGCGAACCAGCCGGCGCTGCGCGGCCGCGCCCTCCGCGCCGGCCTCGGCGAAGCCGGCGCTGATCACGATCAGGCCGTGCGCCCCGGCGGCCGCGTCGGCGACCACCGTCTCCACCGCGTCCGGCGGGACGGCCACCACGGCCAGGTCGACCGGCAGGCCCGCGTCGGCCGCCGACGGGTACGCCGGCAGCCGGCCACCGTCGTCGCGGTCAGGTGCACGGGTACGACGCTGCCGGTGAACCCGTAGTCGCGCAGGTGCCCGAGCACCGCCGCCCCGACGCCCTGCCCGGTGGCGCTGGCGCCGTAGACGGCGACGCCGCGCGGCGCGAGCAGCCGGGCGACGGACCTGGCCTCGGTGCGGCGCTCGCGGCCCCGTTGCACCTCCAACGTGGCGTCGGTCGGCGCGATCGGGAAGCTCAGGTGGACCACGCCGTCGGCGAACTGGCGCTGCACCTGGTACCCGAAGTCGGCGAACACTCGCAGCATCGCGCCGTTGGTCGGCAGCACCTCGGCGACGAAGCTCGTGAGGCCGATCCGCCGGGCCGCGTCGGCCAGGTGCTCCAGCAGCACCGACCCGATGCCCCGGCCCTGGTAGGCGTCCTCGACCACGAACGCCACCTCGGCCTCCGGGGACTGCCGTCCGAGACGCTCGTACCGGCCGACCGCGACGATCTGGTCGGCGGCCAGCACCACGAACGCCTCCCGATCCCGGTGGTCGACGTGCACGAAGCGCTGGAGGTCACGCTCGGGGATCCGCGGGTACGGCGAGAAGTAGCGCAGGTAGCGGGTGCGCTCGGAGAAGCGCGAGTGCATCGCGACGATGCCCGGCCCGTCCGACGGCCGGATCGACCGCAACTGGACGGTGGTGCCGTCGCTGAGCAACACGTCCACCGGCTGGTCCACTGTGGTCACGTTGGGCGGCCCTCCCCGGCCGCGTCAGTCGCGCGGGTCGTGCGGGTCGAGCCCCAGCAGCGGGAAGATCGACCTGCGGGTGGTGGCGATGGCGCGGTCCACCGAGTTCGGCTCGCCGGAGGGCTGCCACGGTTCGTACGAGGGGTCGACGTCGTCGGTCATTCGCAGCGGGACCTCCCGGCCGGGACGCCGGGAGGCGGCCAGTTCCCGCCAGACGGGCGGGGTGAGCGTTGCCGGGTCGAGCGGCGTGCCGGTGGCCACCGCGAGCAGGTGGGTCCAGGCCGGGGCACGACCTCGACCAGCGCGTACCCGCCGCCGCCGGTGGCCACCCAGCGCCCTTCGCACAGCTCGTCGGCGAGCGCCCGCAGGGCGATGTAGGTGGCGCGCTGGCCGTCGACCGACAGGTTCAGGTCGGCGAGCGGGTCGAGCCGGTGCCCGTCCGCACCGCACTGGGTGACCAGCACCTGCGGCTGGAAGGCGTGCAGCACCGACGGCACGATCGCGTGGAACGCCCGCTGCCAGCCGGCGTCGTCGACGCCGGGCGGCAGCGGGATGTTGACCGCGCTGCCCGGCGCCTCCGGGCCACCGGTCTCGTCCGGGAAACCGGTTCCCGGGAACAGGGCGAGGGGCGTCTCGTGCAGGCTCACGGTCAGCACCCGCGGGTCGTTCCAGAAGATCCGCTGCACCCCGTCGCCGTGGTGGACGTCCACATCCACGTACGCGACCCGCTGCGCGCCGAGGTCGAGCAGGCGGGCGATGGCCACCGCCGGTCGTTGTAGACGCAGAAGCCGGCGGCCCGCGCCGGCATGGCGTGGTGCAGCCCGCCGGCCACGTTGACCGCCCGGCGCGCGTCGCCCCGCCAGACCGCCTCGGCCGCCGCCACCGAGGCGCCCGCGATCAGCGCGCTGGCCTCGTGCATCCCGCGAAGACCGGGTTGTCGGAGGTGCCCAGGCCGAACCTGGCGAAGAGCGGGTCCTGCGAGGCGGCGCGAACGGCCTCCAGGTAACGCGGGTCGTGCACCCGGGTCAGCAGATCGTCGTCCGCCGGCTCCGGCTTGACCAGTCGCACCCCCGGGCGTTCCAGCACAGCCAGCTGTCGGGCCAGCGCGACGGCCAGCTCCACCCGGACCGGGTCAAGCGGATGGTCACCGAAGTCGTAGGCGAGCAGCGACTCGTCCCACACCACCACCGTGTCGTCCGACATGGGCCCATCGTCGCACGAGAATCTTGTGCGGTGACCCACGGCACGCGTCGCTCAGGTCGGTGGCGTCGCCGGCCGACGGCCGTGCGCCGCACCGGTTTTGGCCCGCCGCCGGTGCCGGGCGCTCACGCCGACGGCGCGGACCCGGCGGGCTGCTCCCCCACCGCCACCGGGCGAGACGGGTCGGCGACCCAGTTGCTCCACGACCCGACGTACAGCGCGGCGTCCGGGCGACCGGCCAGGTGCAGGGCGAGGACCGCCTGCGCGGCGGTGACACCGGACCCGCAGTACGCGCCGACCGGCTGGCCGGCGACCACCCCGGCGGCGGCGAACCGCCGCTGCAACGCGTCGGCCGCCGGGAACCGGCCCTCGGCGACGTACTCCGGTGCGGGCAGGTTCGCCGCGCCCGGCACGTGCCCGGCGACCGGGTCGATCGGCTCGGTCGCCCCGGTAGCGGGCCCCCGCCCGGACGTCCACGAGGGCGCCGTCGCCG
This sequence comes from Micromonospora sp. WMMA1363, assembly GCF_030345795.1. Lineage (NCBI taxonomy): Bacteria > Bacillati > Actinomycetota > Actinomycetes > Micromonosporales > Micromonosporaceae > Micromonospora > Micromonospora sp. WMMA1363. Next base: position 8,462 of record NZ_JAUALB010000001.1, on the reverse strand, counting down.
GCCGCGGCGAGCCGGGCGGCCCCGGCCGCGTCGAGCACCGGCAGCGCACCGGGGTGCACCTCGACGTCGCCGGGCGGCGGGACGGGTGCCTCGGTGGAGATGGGCAGGCCCGCCGCGACCCAGGCTGGCCAGCCGCCGTGCAGCAGGCGGACCTTTCGGTGGCCCGCCCAGCGCAGCGTCCACCAGGCTCGGGCGGCGGACATGCCGTCGCCGCCGTCGTACACCACGACCGGGTGTCCGGCCCGGACTCCGGCGGCCCGCAGCGCGGCCTGGAGCGCGGCGGGGTCCGGCAGCGGGTGCCGGCCGGCGGCCCCCGGCGGCCCGCACAGGTCGGTGTCCAGGTCGACGAAGACCGCGCCGGGCAGGTGGCCGGCGGCGTAGTCGGCCCGGCCGGGCGGGCCGGTCAGGCGCCAGCGGACGTCGAGCAGGGTGGGCGGGTGACGCCGTCGAGTTCGGCGGCGAGCCGGTCGACCTCGACCAGCAGATCCTCGGTGCCGGACATGATGTCCAGTCAACACCATCGGGGTATCCGCCGGGCGGTTCGGCGTCGGCCGTTCGCCGTTACTCGGGGTAGTATCGATCACCGGAGGGCTGCCGTGAAACATGATTCGGTCGACTCGAGTGAGGGCGTAGTTGCCTCCGGGAAGAGGTGGTAGCGATGGCCAAACATGATCTTGTCGACACGACCGAGATGTACCTGCGCACCATCCTCGAACTCGAGGAGGAGGGGGTTCCGCCGCTGCGCGCCCGGATCGCCGAGCGACTGCGGCAGAGCGGCCCCACCGTCAGCCAGACCGTCGCGCGGATGGAGCGGGACGGCCTGCTCACCGTCGAGGGCGACCGGCACCTGGCCCTCACCCCGGCCGGGCGCAGCACGGCGGTCTCCGTGATGCGCAAGCACCGGCTGGCCGAGCTGCTGCTGGTCAACGTCATCGGGATGCCCTACGAGGAGGCTCACGAGGAGGCCTGCCGGTGGGAGCACGTGATGAGCGACGCGGTGGAGAAGCGGGTGTACGACCTGCTCAACCGCCCCACCCGCTCGCCCTACGGCAACCCGATCCCGGGCTTGGCGGAGCTGGGCTCGGCGAGCCCGGCCGAGGCCGAACCGGCGGAGGGTGAGCGCAACCTGGTGTTCCCCGGTCTGTCCGGCCCCGTCGTGGTCCGGCGGATCTGCGAAAGTGTGCAGACCAACGCGGACGTGCTGCGCCAGCTGCACGCCGCCGGAGTCGACCCGGGCGCGACGGTGACCGTCGCCCAGGAGCGGGACGGGGTGTCGATCGACCGCTCCGGCGACCGCGTCCGCCTCCCCCGCGAAGTCGCCTCCCGGGTCTTCGTCGCTGCCAGCTGATCCCACTCCGCCGGCCCGCGCCCACCTCGTCGAGTTTGCACTTCCCGCCCGGAGTACCTGCCGCAAGCCGGCAGGTCAGGGACCAGCAGTGCACGATCGCCGCTGGGTGGCGGGTTCAGTCGACGTACGGACAGTGGCGGCAGCCTCGGCCGCAGCAGGTGCCGCGGCGGGCGAGGAAGCCGGCACTGAGGACGAAGAGACCCGTCGCCGGATCGGGGTAGCCGACCCCGCCGTTGGTCAGGGCGGCCGTGTGCGCGGCGAGGATCCGCGACCGGTCGGGGTGATCGAGCGGAAGCCGGGACGGGTGCGGATCGGTCAGCGGCCGGTGCGCCAGCGCTCGTCGCTCGCCGGTCACCTGAGCAGTCCGAGGACGGCGCTCACCCGTGCCGGGCGAGGGTGGCGGCGATGGCTGGCCGATCCACGCCGGCCGCGAGCAGCAGCCGGAGCAGGACCTTCGCCTTGTACGGGTCGAGCATCCCGCCGTTCAGCAGCCCACGTCGTTGCAGATCGGACTCCGAGCCGACCGCGCCGTACGTGTGCCGCAGTACCGATCCAGCCCCGGATCGGGAGGTGAGCACCACCGGGATCTGCGCGGCCAGGGCGCCGAGCATCGGGGCCAGCGCACCCGGCACGTGCCCGACGCCGAAGCCGGCGACCACCAGCCCGTGGTGGGTTCCGGCGAGACCGCCGAGCAGCCCGCCGTCGTCGTCGAGGGTCGCGGTGTGCAGTGCGACCCGGGTGGCGCCCAGCCGGGTCGGGTCGACCGGCGGCAGTGGTTCCCGCCGCTCGGGCCGGGCCAACACCCGCACCTCCTCCTCGACCACGAGCCCGATCGGACCGACGTCGGGGGAGACGAAGGTGGCGGTGCTGGTGCTGTGCGTCTTGCGTACCCAACGGGCGGCGTGGACATCGTCGTTGAGCGTGACCAGCACGCCGAGGTCCCGGGCGGCGGGCGCGGCGGCCACCCGCGCGGCGGCGAGCAGGTTCGCCGGCCCGTCCGCTCCGGCCAGGGTGGGGTTGCGCATCGCGCCGGTGAAGACCAGTGGGGCGGCGTGCGGCCAGAGCAGGTCGGCCAGAAGGCCGACTCCTCCAGCGTGTCGGTGCCCTGGGTGACGACCACGCCGACCGCGCCCGCGGCCACCGCCCGCGACGCGGCGTCGACCAGGTCCAGCACATGCCGATACGTGAGGTTCGCGCTGGGCACCGCGAGAACGTCCCGGACGTCCAGCGGCTCGCCGAGATCCGCCAGGCCGGGCACGGCGGCGGTCAGGTCCGCGCCGGTCAGCCGGGGTAGCACTCCCGCCCGTCCTGGCCCGCATCGCCCATCGCGATGGTGCCGCCCAGGGCAAACAGGTGATGGACACGCCGGGCCTCCCGTCCGCCGTTCCCGGTAACGGCCCACAGAAACATACCGCCGCGCCCAGGTCGCTGCTGGTCGTAGTCAGGATCCGGCGGGACCCCTCGTGCGACCCGTCGCGGTGGTGGAACCACTCGTCACCGGACATGCGGCTCACCGGATCCGGCACAGGAAGCGCCGGTGCAGCAACCCGGTCGGCGCCCAGGTCCCGGTCCTCGGCGGCCGACACCAGATGGGATCCAGGTGGAGCGCCAGCGAGACCGCGCTTCCGTCGAACACCGCCGACAGTTCCTCGCACCGGGCCGCGCTGGGCCCCGGCCCGATGTGCACCCATCGCCGGTCCACACTGGACGAACCGTGTTCTGTGTGTTCACGAGTGACCGCCGAGGAAACACCAGGTGGTCGCGCGGGCACTCCAGGTCCGTCTCGCCACATTCTGGACGGGTGCGTACCGACTCACGAGCCCCGGCGTTGGTAATGCCCGGGGCTCGTTGCTCCTACGTCAGCTGCAGCCGCTGGTGCTGCCGCAGCCCTCGCAGACGTAGCAGCTACCGGCCGGGCGCATCTTCGTACCGCAGGTGAAGCAGAGCGGCGCGTCGGCGGCCTTGCCGATCACCGCCTCCAGCAGCTCGGTGCTCGAGCCGACCGAGGGCGCCGGCTTGGCTGCGGCGACGTCGGCGATTTCCTGCGCCGGCTGGGCGACCGGGCCGGTCTTCGGCTCGGCGGACGCCTCGACCGGGGCGGAGGCGGCCATCGCGGTGAGGTCCGCGCCGTTCGCCTCCGCCTCCGCCTCGCCGCCAACTGGGCCGCCCGCTCCTTGGCGGTGAAGATGCCCAGCTCCCCGCGGCGCTCGTACGGCAGGAAGTCCAGGGCCAGGCGACGGAAGATGTAGTCCATCACCGAGGCCGCCATCCGCACGTCCGGATCGTCGGTCATGCCGGCCGGCTCGAAGCGCATGTTGGTGAACTTGCTGACGTACGTCTCCAGCGGGACGCCGTACTGGAGACCGATGGAGATGGCCACCGAGAAGGCGTCCATCACCCCGGCCAGGGTCGAGCCCTGCTTCGACATCTTGAGGAAGACCTCGCCGAGACCGTCGTCCGGGTACGACGAGGCGGTGAGGTAGCCCTCGGCGCCGCCGACCGAGAAGGAGATGGTCTCCGACGGCCGCTTCTTCGGCAGCCGCCTGCGCACCGGGTGGTACTCGACGACCTTCTCCACGACCTTCTCGACCACGGCCGTCGGCTCCGGCTCCGCCGACTTCTTCTTCGCCGCCGAGAGCGGCTGGCCGACCTTGCAGTTGTCCCGTAGATCGCCAGCGCCTTGAGGCCGAGCTTCCAGCCCTCGAAGTAGATCCGCTCGACGTCCTCGACGGTGGCCGGCTCAGGCATGTTGACCGTCTTGGAGATGGCGCCGGAGATGAACGGCTGGACGGCCGCCATCATCCGCACGTGCCCCATCGGGGCGATCGGACCGCTCGCCATCGCGCAGTCGAAGACCTGGTAGTGCTCCGGCTTGAGACCGGGGGCGTCCACCACGTGGCCGTGGTCGGCGATGTGCTCGACAATCGCCTCGACCTGCTCCTCGGGGTAGCGAGGCTGCGCAGGGCACGCGGCACGGTCTGGTTGACGATCTGCATCGACCCGCCGCCGACCAGTTTCTTGAACTTGACCAACGCCAGGTCCGGCTCGACGCCGGTGGTGTCACAGTCCATCATCAGGCCGATGGTTCCGGTGGGCGCGAGCACACTGGCCTGCGAGTTCCGCCAGCCGCTCCGGTCGCCGACCTTGTTGCCGAGGGTCCACGCTTGGTCGCCTCGCGCTGCACGGCGGTGGCCACGGCGCCCGAGGGCTTGATCTCGTCGTTGGCGGCGGCGTGCTTGCGCATCACCGCTTGTGCGGCTCGGCGTTGCGGGCGTAGCCGTCGTACGCGCCGACGACGCCGGCCAGCTCGGCCGAGCGGCGGTACGCGGTGCCGGTCATCAGCGAGGTGATCGCCGCGGCCAGCGAGCGGCCCTGCTCCGAGTCGTACGGCAGGCCCGACGCCATCAGCAGTGCGCCGAGGTTGGCGTACCCGATCCCGAGCTGCCGGTAGGCGCGGGTGGTCTCGCCGATCTTCTCGGTCGGGAAGTCGGCGAAGCAGATCGAGATGTCCATCGCCGTGATGATCAGCTCGACCGACTTGACGAACTTCGCCACCTCGAAGCCACCATCGGCGCGGAGGAACTTCATCAGGTTGAGCGAGGCCAGGTTGCACGAGGAGTTGTCCAGGTGCAGGTACTCCGAGCACGGGTTCGACGCGGTGATCCGCCCGGTCTCCGGGCAGGTGTGCCAGTCGTTGATGGTGTCGTCGTACTGCAGGCCGGGGTCGGCGCACTCCCAGGCGGCCTGGGAGACGGTGCGGAAGAGCCGCTTCGCGTCGATCGTGTCGATCACCGCGCCGTCGAGACGGCCGCGCAGGTCGAAACTGCCGTCGTTCTCCACCGCCGCCATGAACTCGTCGGAGACCCGCACCGAGTTGTTGGCGTTCTGGTACTGCACGCTGACGATGTCGGCACCGCCCAGGTCCATGTCGAAGCCGGCGTCCCGCAGCGCGCGGATCTTGTTCTCCTCGCGCGCCTTGGTGACGACGAACTCCTCGACGTCCGGGTGGTCGACGTCGAGGATGACCATCTTGCCGCACGCCGGGTGGCACCGCCGGACTTGATGGTGCCGGCGGAGGCGTCCGCGCCGCGCATGAAGCTGACCGGGCCGGAGGCGGTGCCGCCGGAGGAGAGCAGCTCCTTCGAGGAGCGGATCCGGGACAGGTTGACGCCGGAGCCGGAGCCGCCCTTGAAGATCAGCCCCTCCTCCTTGTACCAGTCCAGGATGGAATCCATCGAGTCGTCCACAGAAAGGATGAAACACGCGCTGACCTGCTGCGGCGAGGGCGTGCCCACGTTGAACCAGACCGGCGAGTTGAAGCTGAACACCTGGTGCAGCAGCATCCAGGTCAGTTCGTGGGCGAAGACCTCGGCGTCGGCCGAGGTGGCAAAGTAGCCGTACTCCTCACCGGCGGTGCGGTAGGTGCGCACCACCCGGTCGATCAGCTGCCGCAGCGACCACTCCCGCTCCGGGGTGCCCACCGCGCCCGGAAGTACTTGGTGGTCACGATATTGGCCGCGTTGACGCTCCACGACTCCGGGAACTCCACGCCCCGCTGCTCGAAGTTGACCGAGCCGTCCCGCCAGTTCGTCATCACGACGTCCCGGCGCTCCCACGCGACCTCGTCGTACGGGTGGACCCCTTCGGTGGTCCAGACCCGCTCGACCGTCAGCCCCGCCGCCGCCTTGTTCCGTGACCTGCTCGTCGTCACACCGTCCCCCGGCATCTTGTCCGCCCCTCGTCCGCGCGCCCGCGCGGCCGACTGTCTGAAACTGAAACTCAACTGGTACGGCCGGCCGCCTCGGCGGCCTCGGCACCCCACCCGGGCCGGGCCGCGGCGCGCAGCGTCTCGATCTCGCGCTCGAAGTCGGCGAGCGACTCGAACGACCGATAGACGCTGGCGAACCGCGGCCGGGCCCGGGTGGGTGCCGAGGCCGCCGAGGCGCCGGCCGTACCAGTTGAGTTTCAGTTTCAGACAGTCGGACCGCGCGGGGCGCGCGGACGAGGGGCGGACAAGATGCCGGGGGACGGTGTGACGACGAGCAGGTCACGGAACAAGGCGGCGGCGGGGCTGACGGTCGAGCGGGTCTGGACCACCGAAGGGGTCCACGTACGACGAGGTCGCGTGGGAGCGCCGGGGACGTCGTGATGACGAACTGGCGGGACGGCTCGGTCAACTTCGAGCAGCGGGGCGTGGAGTTCCCGGAGTCGTGGAGCGTCAACGCGGCCAATATCGTGACCACCAAGTACTTCCGGGGCGCGGTGGGCACCCGGAGCGGGGAGTGGTCGCTGCGGCAGCTGATCGACCGGGTGGTGCGCACCTACCGCACCGCCGGTGAGGAGTACGGCTACTTTGCCACCTCGGCCGACGCCGAGGTCTTCGCCCACGAACTGACCTGGATGCTGCTGCACCAGGTGTTCAGCTTCAACTCGCCGGTCTGGTTCAACGTGGGCACGCCCTCGCCGCAGCAGGTCAGCGCGTGTTTCATCCTTTCTGTGGACGACTCGATGGATTCCATCCTGGACTGGTACAAGGAGGAGGGGCTGATCTTCAAGGGCGGCTCCGGCTCCGGCGTCAACCTGTCCCGGATCCGCTCCTCGAAGGAGCTGCTCTCTCCCCGGCGGCACCGCCTCCGGCCCGGTCAGCTTCATGCGCGGCGCGGACGCCTCCGCCGGCACCATCAAGTCCGGCGGTGCCACCCGGCGTGCGGCCAAGATGGTCATCCTCGACGTCGACCACCCGGACGTCGAGGAGTTCGTCGTCACCAAGGCGCGCGAGGAGAACAAGATCCGCGCGCTGCGGGACGCCGGCTTCGACATGGACCTGGGCGGTGCCGACATCGTCAGCGTGCAGTACCAGAACGCCAACAACTCGGTGCGGGTCTCCGACGAGTTCATGGCGGCGGTGGAGAACGACGGCAGTTTCGACCTGCGCGGCCGTCTCGACGGCGCGGTGATCGACACGATCGACGCGAAGCGGCTCTTCCGCACCGTCCCAGGCCGCCTGGGAGTGCGCCGACCCCGGCCTGCAGTACGACGACCCATCAACGACTGGCACACCTGCCCGGAGACCGGGCGGATCACCGCGTCGAACCCGTGCTCGGAGTACCTGCACCTGGACAACTCCTCGTGCAACCTGGCCTCGCTCAACCTGATGAAGTTCCTCCGCGCCGATGGTGGCTTCGAGGTGGCGAAGTTCGTCAAGTCGGTCGAGCTGATCATCACGGCGATGGACATCTCGATCTGCTTCGCCGACTTCCCGACCGAGAAGATCGGCGAGACCACCGCGCCTACGGCAGCTCGGGATCGGGTACGCCAACCTCGGCGCACTGCTGATGGCGTCGGGCCTGCCGTACGACTCGGAGCAGGGCCGCTCGCTGGCCGCGGCGATCACCTCGCTGATGACCGGCACCGCGTACCGCCGCTCGGCCGAGCTGGCCGGCGTCGTCGGCGCGTACGACGGCTACGCCCGCAACGCCGAGCCGCACAAGCGGGTGATGCGCAAGCACGCCGCCGCCAACGACGAGATCAAGCCCTCGGGCGCCGTGGCCACCGCCGTGCAGCGCGAGGCGACCAGCAGTGGACCCTCGGCAACAAGGTCGGCGACCGAGCGGCTGGCGGAACTCGCAGGCCAGTGTGCTCGCGCCCACCGGAACCATCGGCCTGATGATGGACTGTGACACCACCGGCGTCGAGCCGGACCTGGCGTTGGTCAAGTTCAAGAAACTGGTCGGCGGCGGGTCGATGCAGATCGTCAACCAGACCGTGCCGCGTGCCCTGCGCAGCCTCGGCTACCCCGAGGAGCAGGTCGAGGCGATTGTCGAGCACATCGCCGACCACGGCCACGTGGTGGACGCCCCCGGTCTCAAGCCGGAGCACTACCAGGTCTTCGACTGCGCGATGGGCGAGCGGTCGATCGCCCCGATGGGGCACGTGCGGATGATGGCGGCCGTCCAGCCGTTCATCTCCGGCGCCATCTCCAGACGGTCAACATGCCTGAGCAGGCCACCGTCGAGGACGTCGAGCGGATCTACTTCGAGGGCTGGAAGCTCGGCCTCAAGGCGCTGGCGATCTACCCGGACAACTGCAAGGTCGGCCAGCCGCTCTCGGCGGC